>NZ_MCGS01000023.1:9395-9586 GCF_002607755.1 Serratia sp. BW106 | reverse complement strand
TGGTATTCATGGTTTTACTTATTATTTAACAGGAGATCGGCTAGATTCCTGTGGCGCTTCGTCTGAAGGATTACCGTGCTGAAGCGCGTTGTCTCGCTGCGCTCGGCTCGAACCTTGTCGAAGCTTCTCATCCTCCCCCTCCGTGTTTTATGCAGCTTCAGCTTTCGCTGTGCTCTCATCAACAGAGAGAA
>NZ_MCGS01000023.1:0-9251 GCF_002607755.1 Serratia sp. BW106 | reverse complement strand
AACGGGCGTGTAAAGTATTGAAATGCAGAAAATGAATCGTTTGCCGGTTTTTTACTCGTGGCGGTGCATCCCTGAACGAAAGGCACCGCTTTATTGAGCAATTACAGAATAACCGTCCGGTTGCCGTAAACAAATACCCGCTGCGCCAGCACATGGTACAGCGCGCGGCTGAGCGCATTCTTTTCAACGTCACGTCCGGCACGCATCATATCGTCAGCAGAATAGGTGTGATCGACATGGATCACGTCCTGCATGATGATTGGGCCTTCATCCAAATTGTCGTTAACGTAGTGGGCGGTAGCGCCGATGATTTTCACGCCGCGTTCGTAAGCCTGATGATAAGGTCGGGCACCGATAAACGCCGGTAGGAACGAGTGATGGATGTTGATCACCTGATTCGGGTAGTGCTGGACGAATGCCGGCGTCAACACCCGCATATACTTGGCCAGTACCACATAGTCCGGCTGATACTGATCAATCTGGGCCATCATTTTCTGATCGTGCTGATCGCGCGTCAGACCTTCATGGCTGACCAGGTGGAACGGAATATCGAAACGTTCGACTAGCGTTTGCAAGGTGTCGTGGTTACCGATAACCGCAGCGATTTCTACATCCAGACCACCGTAGGCGCTTTTCATCAACAGGTCGCCCAGGCAGTGTGCCTCTTTAGTAACCAGGACGACAATACGACGACGGCCAGAGTTATGCAGTTCACGAACCGAACCCACCGGCAGCGCGCTGTCGAGATCTGCCAGTAGTGTGGTGTCGTTGAAAATGCCTTCCAGTTCGGTACGCATAAAGAAACGGCCGGTGCGGTGATCAACAAACTCGTTGTTTTGAATAATGTTGAGTTCATGCTTGTAACAAATATTGGTGATCTTGGCGATCAGACCTTTTGCATCCGGACAAATGGTGCGCAAAACTTTTCTTTGTACATTTTGGTGTGGCATGGGAGTGAGGATCCTGTCTGATACTGAACGTCCTGTCTTCGCAGGCGAGAGTTTTTATCATCTTTGTTTTCAAGCTGTGCCCGATTGGCCACGCCTGAAATCTATGGTGCCTGTGACTGTCGGCTAACGCCCACAGCACTTTTTATATTTTTTCCCTGATCCGCAGGGGCAAATGGCGTTTCTGCCAGGCTGGGGTTTGGTTCCGTCAATATAATACCAGCGTTGGTCAAGCAGAAGGAAGCGCGAACGCTCGTGCATCGCTTTGTGCTCGCCGGTACTGCCGTCGACGAAGCGGGCGATGAACTCGACAAAACCTTCTCCGGCTTCATATCCCTGTTTTTCTTCCACCACCGTCAGGCCGATCCACTCGGTATTTTTGAAGCTGTCGACGATCCCATTGCGCCATTCAGCGGCATGACAGTCCGGATGCCAGGTGGCTACCAGATAATCCACATTGTGTTTTACGTAAGCGCTAAAACGCGAACGCATTAATTTACCGGGGGTCGACGGCGTTTGGGTGCCGTTGATGTAGGGCTCGCAGCATGCGCTATACTCCAGGCCGCTGCCGCAGGGGCATAATTCGGGCAAGGTGACTCCTAAAATGGCCGGAACGAAATGAACGGGCCGATGCCGAAACAAATTTAGAGCATATGTTACCTAACAATATTCGGCTGTGACAATCTAGGCTGACAGCTGGGGCGTAACATTCACCGAAAAAGGACGGAAACGATGCGGAAAATTAAGATCGGATTGGCATTGGGCGCGGGTTCGGCCAAAGGGTGGGCACATATCGGGGTGATCAACGCGCTAAAGAAATTGGGTGTTGAAGTCGATATAGTAGCCGGCTGCTCGGTGGGTGCCTTGGTGGGGGCTGCCTTTGCCAGCCACCGTCTGCCGGCGATGGAAACCTGGGTGCGTTCATTCAGCTATTGGGATGTGATCCGTCTGATGGACCTGTCCTGGCAACGCGGCGGGCTGTTGCGTGGGGAACGGGTGTTCAATGCGGTAGGGCAGTTGTTAAAAATTGATGATATCGCTGAATGTTCACTGAAGTTTGGCGCGGTGGCGACTAATCTGAGCACCGGACGGGAACTGTGGTTAACGGAAGGGGATATTCATCAGGCGGTGCGTGCGTCGTGCAGTATGCCTGGTCTGTTGGCGCCGGTATGGTTTGACGGCTATTGGCTGGTGGATGGTGCGGTGGTGAATCCGGTGCCTATCTCATTGACCCGGGCTTTGGGGGCAGACATCGTTATTGCCGTTGACTTGCAACATGATGCCCATCTGATGCAGCAGGATCTGTTCTCGGTACGCACTCCTGATATGGAGACACCAAAAGATCTCCCTGCCCGAAACTGGCGAGGGCGACTGAGGGAACGTATCAGCAAAATGACCACCAGAAAGCCGAATTTCACGCCGACGGCGATGGAGATCATGGGGACCTCGATCCAGGTGCTGGAAAATCGGCTGAAACGCAATCGCATGGCCGGCGATCCGCCGGATGTGCTGATCCAACCCTATTGTCCACAGATCTCGACGTTAGACTTCCATCGTGCCGACGAGGCGATAGAAGCGGGTAGACTGGCGGTTGAAAAACAGCTGGATATGCTATTGCCATTGATAAAAAACAAATAATTTACGGTTCTTAACGGCATGCTCTGCGCTGGTGAAAATTTCAGGCAGGCATAAACGGTCTTTTTGAGCCACTATTACACTATGGAAAGGGAAGAGGCTCGGCTGATGGCATTACCACTGACTCACAAGCGCATTTTGGTCGTTGAGGACGAACTGGTTTTTCGTTCCGTGCTTGTTGGCTATTTGAAATCGTTGGGGGCGGAAACCAGTGAAGCGGCCAACGGTTTGCAGGCATTGAGTTTGGTGGATGATGTTCATCCCGATTTAATCCTGTGCGATCTGGCGATGCCGGAAATGGATGGGATCGAGTTTGTCGAACATCTGCGCCTGCAAGGCGTACAAACCCCGGTATTGGTGATCTCGGCGACCGACAAAATGGCGGATATCGCCAAAATGTTGCGGTTAGGCGTCCAGGACGTGTTGTTAAAACCGGTGACCGATCTCAATCGCCTGCGTGAAGCGGTGCTGGGCTGTCTGTATCCCAATATGTTTACCTCACCGGCTATCGAAGAAGTGGAACTGTTCCAGGACTGGGATGCACTGAGTAAAAATCCCTCCGAAGCGGTGAAGTTACTCAAACAGTTACAGCCTCCGGTGCAGCAGACCATCGCTCATTGCCGGATTAATTACCGGCAATTAACCACCGGCGAGAACCCGGGGTTGGTGCTGGATATTGCAGCGTTATCGGATAAGGATCTGGCGTTCTATTGTCTGGATGTGACCCGCGCAGGGGATAATGGCGTATTGGCGGCATTACTCCTGCGGGCTTTATTTAATGGATTACTGCAGGATCATTTAGCTAATCAGCGCCATCGGTTGCCGCAAATGACCGCATTGTTAAAGCAAGTTAATCAATTATTACGTCAGGGCAAACTGGAAGGGCAATTCCCGTTGTTGGTCGGTTATTATCACGCCGAATATAAAAACCTGATTTTGGTCTCCGCCGGTCTGCATGCCAATGTAAATACCGGCGATAATCAAATTCAACTGAGCAACGGCGTGCCGCTTGGGACGCTGGGTGCGACCTATATGAATCAAATCAGCCAGCACTGTGCCGCTTGGCAGTGCCAGGTCTGGGGCTCTGGCGGCCGGCTACGCTTGATGCTCAGCGCCGAATAAACCACCGGATTAAAACAGCATGTAAAATTTAGATATTTGACGTGCTTATTTTTACCTCAGTTAACCCATTGGGTAATTGTCCTAAAGTTTTTCTATTTGTGCTGCGGCTAATGCCAGTCAGTCATAAACTGGTATACTCCGGAGGTTTTTTGTATGGCGGATGAAGCTCATAAACCGAGCACTATTAAGAGAGGAAATAATGCCTGCTGTAAATCGTAAAGTCAGAAAGGCTGTGATCCCGGTTGCAGGCTTGGGAACACGGATGTTACCGGCGACAAAAGCCATTCCAAAAGAAATGCTGCCGCTGGTTGACAAGCCCTTGATCCAATACGTTGTCAATGAATGTATTGCAGCAGGGATTAACGAGATTGTGTTGGTAACCCATTCCTCCAAGAATTCGATCGAAAACCATTTCGATACCAGTTTTGAACTGGAAGCGATGCTGGAAAAACGTGTTAAGCGTCAGTTGCTGGATGAAGTTCAGTCTATTTGTCCAAAGGGCGTTACCGTGATGCAGGTACGTCAAGGGGTAGCTAAAGGGTTGGGGCACGCGATTATGTGCGCTTACCCGCTGGTGGGTGACGAGCCGGTGGCCGTAATTTTGCCGGATGTGATCCTCGATGAGTACAGCTCCGATCTGAAAAAAGACAATTTGCACGAAATGCTGCAGCGCTATGAACAAACCGGTATCAGCCAGATTATGGTCGAACCCGTGCCACATAAAGATGTTGGCAACTACGGCGTGGCCGATTGCAAAGGGTATGATCTGCAGCCGGGCGAAAGTGCCCCGATGGTCAGCGTAGTCGAGAAACCTTCGCCGGATGAAGCGCCATCTAATCTGGCCATTGTTGGCCGCTATGTGCTCTCCGCCGATATCTGGCCGCTGCTGTCGAAAACCCCTCCGGGTGCCGGTGGTGAAATCCAGCTTACCGACAGCATTGAAATGCTGATGCAGCAAGAGACAGTAGAGGCTTATCACCTGAAAGGGATCAGCCATGACTGCGGCAATAAGCTCGGTTATATGCAGGCGTTTGTCGAATATGGCATGCGACATGCCGGGCTGGGCCAAGAGTTTACTCAGTGGTTGAAACAGTTACTGGCCGCTGATAAGAAATAATTTATTTATCTTTCGTCTTAATTTGAAAAACTAGGATTTTCCCATGAAAGTAACAGTTTTTGGTATTGGCTATGTTGGCCTGGTGCAGGCTGCGGTTCTGGCTGAAGTCGGTCACGACGTTATGTGTATCGATATAGACGAGCATAAAGTCGAAAACCTGAAGAAAGGGAACATCCCTATTTTTGAGCCTGGTCTGACGCCGTTGGTGCAACAAAACTATGAAGCCGGTCGTCTGCATTTCACCACCGATGCAAAAGCCGGGGTCGCGCATGGCACCATTCAATTCATCGCCGTGGGCACACCACCGGACGAAGATGGCTCTGCCGATTTGAAATATGTGACTGCCGTGGCTCGTACCATCGCAGAACATATGACCGATCGCAAAGTGGTGATTGATAAATCTACCGTGCCGGTCGGCACCGCAGATAAAGTCCGTCAGGTTATGGAAGAAACGCTGCAGAAACGCGGTAGCAAGGTTGCCTTCGATGTGGTTTCCAACCCGGAATTCCTGAAAGAAGGCGCTGCGGTAGCAGACTGCATGCGTCCTGAGCGCATCGTCATCGGTACCGATAACAAAGATGTGATCGAGCCTATTCGCGAGCTGTATGAGCCGTTCAACCGCAACCACGATCGTATGATCATGATGGATATTCGTAGTGCTGAACTGACCAAGTATGCTGCCAACTGCATGCTGGCGACCAAAATCAGCTTTATGAATGAAATGTCTAATCTGGCCGAAATGCTTGGTGCAGACATTGAGAAAGTGCGTCAGGGTATCGGTTCTGATTCCCGTATCGGCTATCACTTTATCTATCCAGGCTGCGGCTATGGCGGCTCCTGCTTCCCGAAAGACGTTCAGGCCCTGATCCGCACCGCGGAGCATATTGGCTACCAGCCAAAACTGTTGCAGGCGGTAGAGCAGGTTAACTATCAGCAGAAATATAAGCTGACCAAATTTATCAAGCATCACTTTGGTGAAGATCTGAAGGGCAAAACCTTTGCGTTGTGGGGACTGGCCTTCAAACCTAATACCGACGACATGCGTGAAGCCTCCAGCCGTGTGCTGATGGAGCAGCTGTGGGAAGCGGGTGCTACCGTGCAGGCGTACGACCCTGAAGCGATGAACGAAGTACAGCGCATCTATGGCCAGCGTGACGATCTGAAGCTGGTAGGTACCAAAGAAGCGGCCCTGCAGGGGGCTGACGCGTTGGTTATCTGTACCGAATGGCAGAATTTCCGCGCGCCTGATTTCGACGTGATTAAAGGCTCGTTAAAGCAGCCGGTGATCTTTGATGGCCGCAACTTGTTTGACCCTGAGCGTCTGGAAAGCCGCGGCTTTACCTATTATGCCATTGGTCGCGGTGCGTCCATTCAGCCGGTTATTTAAGGGACAAATATGAAATTCCTGGTTACAGGCGCGGCAGGGTTTATTGGCTATTACACCGCTGAGCGTCTGTTGGCCGCTGGGCATCAGGTTGTCGGTATCGACAACCTGAATGATTATTACGATGTGGGTCTGAAAATGGCTCGCCTTGATCTGCTGGCGGATAAACCCGATTTCCAGTTTATTAAGCTGGATTTGGCCGATCGTGAGGGCATGGCGCAGCTGTTTGCCGAGCACCAGTTCCAGCGGGTGATTCATCTTGGGGCTCAAGCCGGGGTGCGTTATTCATTGGAAAACCCGCTGGCCTATGCTGACTCGAATCTCATCGGGCATTTAAACGTGCTGGAAGGATGTCGACACAATAAAGTCGAGCATCTGTTATATGCTTCTTCCAGTTCGGTATATGGGCTGAATCGTAAGCTGCCTTTTGCGACTGAAGATTCTGTTGATCACCCGATATCATTGTATGCGGCTACCAAAAAAGCCAATGAGCTGATGTCGCACAGTTACTCCCACTTATATGGTCTTCCCACCACCGGTTTGCGTTTCTTTACCGTATATGGTCCGTGGGGGCGCCCGGATATGGCGCTGTTTAAATTTACCAAGGCTATATTGGCGGGCGAGAGCATCGATGTATATAACCACGGGGAGATGCACCGTGACTTTACCTACATCGACGATATCGCGGAGTCTATTGTGCGGTTGCAGGCGGTTATTCCTCAGGCCAATGCTGCCTGGACAGTTGAGCAGGGATCGCCAGCGACCAGTTCTGCGCCGTACCATGTCTATAATATCGGCAACAGCAGCCCGGTGAAGCTGATGGAATATATCAGTGCACTGGAACAGGCGTTGGGGATTGAGGCTCGTAAGAATATGCTGCCGATGCAGCCTGGTGACGTGTTAGATACCAGTGCTGATACTGCGGAGCTTTATCGTGTTATTGGCTTCAAGCCTGAAACCAGCGTTGAAGAAGGCGTGAAACGCTTTGTTGAATGGTATAAGTCATTTTATAAAGCTCAGTAATTGAGCAGTACGTAAATGCTATAAGGGGCCTTGGCCCCTTTTTTTATGCTTAGACATAGTCAGGTCAGTTCGGTAAGTCAGGAGAAAAAAACCAATGGGGAGAGGGGGGCTGCCATAGGATAATTACCTAAAGCTTAACTTATGTTCTAACCAGCCAGGAAATAAGCATAACAAAAAGGCTCCCAAGGGAGCCTTTTTAACGTGCATCGAAATGCTATTACAGCAGGAAATCGTCCAGAGATTTACCTTGCTCTTCGATAGCTTTCTTAATCACTGCTGGAGTACGGCCCTGGCCAGTCCAGGTTTTCAGTTCGCCGTTTTCATCTTTATATTGGTATTTAGCCGGACGTGCTGCACGTTTAGCTTTACCAGCGGCTTTAGTAGCAGCCATAGTTTGCAGCAGTTCGTTAGGATCAATACCGTCAGCAATCAGCATTTCACGATATTGCTGCAGTTTACGGGTGCGTTCTTCAACTTCTGCTTGAGCCTGGCTGTCTTCTTCGCGACGTTCGTTCACAACAACTTCCAGTTTTTCAAGCATTTCTTCCAGCGTTTCCAGGCTACATTCTCTTGCCTGTGCGCGTAGAGTACGGATGTTGTTCAAAATCTTTAATGCTTCGCTCATTGTCCTAGTCTCAAATTATATTGGTGGGGGGCGTCTGGATAATAATAGAGTGCTCTTTTCTTTTCTGCAATAGACAAATTGAAAGGAACGCTCAAATTTACCTTTTAAAACACCTAACCGGAACACTACGGGTAATATAGGTGGGGGCGATAAGTATTACAACCTCCATTTTTAAGTCAAATTTTCAACAGTAGGGTATGTTTACTATGCCTGAAGGGCATTCATGGCTAAGTTATAATTGTGTTTTATATCAATATTACGCTGAATTCTGTGGGTTAAATCACGCGCCTAAGTATACCAACACTGTAAACAATGGGGGTATACGAGTAAAGATAACGTCAAGAACTGTACCCTTAGCTGTTTTATGTCATTAAATACTCTGGTGTCGCACCGGTAGGCGTTAATAGATTCAATTTCTCTGTGTCTCGGGGGACGGGGCAGACCTGTGTTGCTATAACCATTAATGCCTGGTGCTAATCATTAGCAGTAATTAAATGTGATGACAGACGGAAATTATCCTGTAAATAGATGTAAAGGCATGGCACGTACAGAACGGAATGTTTCACTTGAAAGTTTGGTATTCGTTTTGTCGGGATGTTGATTAACCCGGAGGCGTGAGCAGGCCGACAGGTTATGGTACACTTTACGCCTGAATCAACGTTTGAATATTTCTTATACCATTGGAGTTGCGGGCCCATGGCTCAACTTTATTTTTATTACTCTGCAATGAACGCAGGGAAATCTACCGCGTTGTTGCAATCTTCATATAATTATCAAGAACGTGGTATGCGTACACTGGTGTTTACCGCCGAAATAGATCACCGTTTTGGCGTGGGCAAGGTGAGCTCGCGGATTGGCCTGTCATCTCAGGCACAGCTCTATAATAATGAGTCGATGCTCTACGCGATGATTGCACAGGAACATCAACAGCAACCGATACACTGCGTGTTGTTGGATGAAAGCCAGTTCCTGACGAAGCAGCAGGTTGAGCAATTATGCGATGTCGTCGACCAACTGGATATTCCGGTTTTGTGTTACGGCTTGCGTACCGACTTCCTGGGTGAACTGTTCATTGGCAGCCAATACTTGCTGGCCTGGGCGGACAAACTGGTAGAGTTGAAAACTATCTGCCATTGTGGACGTAAGGCCAATATGGTGTTACGGCTGGATGAGAGCGGGCAGGCGATGCATGCCGGTGAGCAGGTAGTGATTGGCGGTAACGAGAGCTATGTCTCCGTTTGTCGCAAGCATTACAAGGAAGCCATACAGGCACTGGAGTAAGGTTTAAACACGACAGCGAGCCCTGTGGCGTGTTTAAACGCTATTGTGCAACCTGGTAGATTGAGCTGAACCTTCCGCATAAAAAAACCGCCTTTCTGAAGTGAACCCCGAAAGTTG
>NZ_MCGS01000022.1:24889-27076 GCF_002607755.1 Serratia sp. BW106 | reverse complement strand
CGTTGAGATGGTAATGCCTGGCGACAACGTGAACATGAAAGTCACCCTGATCCACCCAATCGCGATGGACGACGGCCTGCGTTTCGCAATCCGTGAAGGCGGCCGTACTGTTGGCGCTGGTGTTGTTGCCAAAGTTATCGCTTAATCGCTGATAACATTTGACGCGACACGCGGTAAAAGGGCATCATTTGATGCCCTTTTTCTACGCTGTGAACTAGAACCTATCTCATCAGCGATTTTGCAGTCATAATCATTGGTGAGATGGGCTCTTAAAGCGTATTGACTGAGATACGTCATAGCGTAAAACACCGAAATGCTGCCGAGCAGCATTTGATCGGTTTGGTTTGCCTTGCAGTGCGAGGCAAAGTTGTCTGTTCTGAATTCATTGTGACAGGTTGGTTTATGAGTGCGAATACCGAGGCTCAAGGGAGCGGGCGCGGCCTGGAAACGGCTAAGTGGCTGATCGTCGCTGTTCTGTTGGTTGTAGCGATTGTCGGTAACTATTTCTACCGTGATTTCAGTCTGCCATTACGCGCGCTGGCCGTTGTAGTGGTTATCGCCGTTGCAGGCGCAGTGGCGCTGATGACGACCAAAGGCAAAGCCACCGTTGCGTTTGCACGTGAAGCGCGTACTGAAGTGCGCAAAGTGATCTGGCCAACTCGTCAGGAAACGCTACATACCACGTTGATCGTTGCCGCGGTAACTGCCGTGATGTCACTGATTCTGTGGGGGCTGGATGGTATTCTGGTCCGTCTGGTATCGTTTATTACTGGCCTGAGGTTCTAAAATGTCTGAAGCTCCAAAAAAACGTTGGTACGTCGTTCAGGCGTTTTCCGGTTTTGAAGGTCGCGTAGCGCAATCGCTGCGTGAATACATCAAACTGCATGATATGGAAGAACTGTTCGGCGAAGTCATGGTTCCTACGGAAGAAGTTGTTGAAATCCGTGGCGGACAGCGTCGCAAAAGCGAACGTAAATTCTTCCCGGGCTATGTACTGGTTCAGATGGTGATGAACGATGCCAGCTGGCACTTGGTACGCAGCGTTCCACGCGTAATGGGTTTCATCGGCGGGACTTCTGACCGTCCGGCTCCGATCAGCGACAAAGAAGTTGATGCGATTATGAACCGCCTGCAGCAGGTTGGTGATAAGCCGCGTCCGAAAACGCTGTTCGAACCAGGTGAACTGGTCCGCGTTAGCGATGGTCCGTTCGCTGACTTCAACGGCGTTGTTGAAGAAGTGGATTATGAGAAGAGCCGCCTGAAAGTTTCCGTTTCCATCTTTGGCCGTGCAACGCCAGTGGAACTGGACTTTGCTCAGGTCGAAAAAGGCTGATCAATTAATCAGCAATAAGTGGCTTTTTGCCGCTTGTCAGAGGCGCGAAATTGAACTATAATTTCGCGCCTTTTGTTTTTATAGGCCTTGCTCGTTGAGCGAGGTGAAACACGGGGAGCCTCTTACGAGGCGTTATTACCCAAACCGAGGAATTGTAAATGGCCAAGAAAGTACAAGCCTACGTTAAGCTGCAAGTTGCAGCCGGTATGGCGAACCCAAGTCCGCCAGTTGGTCCAGCTCTGGGTCAGCAAGGCGTTAACATCATGGAATTCTGTAAGGCGTTCAATGCTAAGACTGACAGCGTTGAGAAAGGCCTGCCGATTCCGGTTGTTATTACTGTTTATTCTGACCGCTCCTTCACTTTCGTTACCAAAACCCCGCCAGCAGCAGTTCTGCTGAAAAAAGCGGCTGGTATCAAGTCTGGTTCAGGCAAGCCGAACAAAGACAAAGTAGGTAAAGTGACTAGTGCTCAGGTACGTGAAATCGCAGAAACCAAAGCTGCGGACATGACTGGTTCTAACGTTGAAGCGATGACTCGCTCCATCGAAGGTACCGCTCGTTCCATGGGCCTGGTAGTGGAGGATTAAGAAATGGCTAAGCTGACCAAGCGCATGCGCGTGATCCGTGACAAAGTTGATGCTACTAAACAGTATGACATCACCGAAGCTGTTGCTCTGCTGAAAGAGCTGGCCACCGCTAAATTCGTAGAAAGCGTTGACGTTGCTGTTAACCTCGGCATCGACGCTCGTAAATCTGACCAAAACGTTCGTGGCGCTACCGTTCTGCCTAACGGCACCGGTCGTTCCGTTCGCGTTGCCGTATTTGCCCAGGGCCCTAACGCTGAAGCTGCTAAA
>NZ_MCGS01000022.1:0-24854 GCF_002607755.1 Serratia sp. BW106 | reverse complement strand
GGCAGACCAGATCAAAAAAGGCGAAATGAACTTCGACGTTGTTATTGCTTCCCCGGATGCAATGCGCGTTGTTGGTCAACTGGGCCAGATCCTGGGTCCACGTGGCCTGATGCCAAACCCGAAAGTGGGTACCGTTACTCCGAACGTTGCTGAAGCAGTGAAAAACGCTAAAGCAGGTCAGGTTCGTTATCGTAACGACAAAAACGGCATCATCCATACCACTATCGGTAAGGTTGATTTCGAGTCAGACAAGCTGAAAGAAAACCTCGAGTCTCTGCTGGTTGCGCTGAAAAAAGCAAAACCATCCCAGGCTAAAGGCGTGTACATCAAGAAAGTTAGCCTCTCCACCACCATGGGTGCTGGTTTGGCTATCGATCAAAGCGGCCTGACTGCTGTAGCGAACTAATCGCCCTGCGATTATCGCTTTGACTTGGGGTTAAGATTTGTCTAGAATCTTATCCCCCAAGGTTTTGCTATTGGCAATAGCCATCAGCGAGACAAAGATTTTTCGGTTGGAGCCTGGCCTATCCAGGCCTCCGTCCAAGACCGCAGGTGTATCGAAAGGTACTTAATCCTTCCTGCGTAGACGGTGACAGAGCCTAAAGAATTTTTTTCTTTTTATAAAAGAATAGTCTTTGCTGGATTCTGCTCACCGTGTTTGAACGCTCTCACTGCGTGATTTATCACAAGGTGTTGAGTGATGTGAGTGCCGGGGATTTCCCCCGGCTAAATCCAGGAGCAAAAAGCTAATGGCATTAAATCTTCAAGACAAACAAGCGATTGTTGCTGAAGTCAACGAAGTAGCCAAAGGCGCGCTGTCTGCGGTTGTTGCGGATTCCCGTGGCGTTACCGTTGATAAAATGACTGAACTGCGTAAAGCAGGTCGTGAAGCTGGCGTTTACATGCGTGTTGTTCGTAACACCCTGATGCGTCGCGTAGTTGAAGGCACTCCATTCGAATGCCTGAAAGACACGTTTGTCGGTCCTACCTTGATTGCATTTTCTCATGAACACCCGGGCGCTGCTGCTCGTCTGTTCAAAGATTTCGCGAAAGCGAATGCAAAGTTCGAGATTAAAGCTGCGGCCTTTGAAGGTGAGCTGATCCCTGCGGCACAAATTGACCGCTTGGCAACTCTGCCTACTTACGATGAAGCAATCGCACGCCTGATGGCAACCATGAAAGAAGCCGCTGCTGGCAAATTGGTTCGCACTCTGGCTGCACTGCGCGATCAGAAAGAAGCGGCATAAGCCCTTTTTCTTATCCGTTGCTTACGTATTTAAACTATTTCTGAATTTTAGGAACTTTTGTTATGTCTATCACTAAAGACCAAATTATCGAAGGCGTTGCAGCTCTGTCTGTAATGGAAATCGTTGAACTGATCGCCGCTATGGAAGAGAAGTTCGGTGTTTCTGCTGCTGCTGTAGCTGCAGGTCCTGCTGCTGCTGCTGAAGCTGTTGAAGAAAAAACTGAATTCGACGTTGTACTGAAAGGTATCGGCGCGAACAAAGTTGCAGTAATCAAAGCAGTACGTGGCGCAACTGGCCTGGGTCTGAAAGAAGCTAAAGACCTGGTTGAGTCTGCACCAGCAGCACTGAAAGAAGGCATCAGCAAAGACGACGCTGAAGCACTGAAAAAAGCTCTGGAAGAAGCTGGCGCTGAAGTTGAAGTTAAATAAGCCACTGCTTTCTGAGTGCAGTCTGTTTTAACTAACAGACTGATGGCTGGTGACTTTTTGGTCACCAGCCTTTTTGCGCTGTAGGGCGTCAGTAGAGTTTCACACTGTTTGGCTACTGGCTAACCCCAATATTTCTTTCTATCGACGACTTAATATATTGCCTTCCCTGCTGCAGCAAAATCTGCCGCACACCGCAACGAAATGATTTAAGCGTGATAGAAACGAGTATTGCGGAGAGTGTTCCCGCTTTCCGGTCGACAAAATGGTGTTGCGTGAACCGTCCTTATATCCGGACGGACAAATAGGTTCGACTTTCCAGCGAGCTGAGGAACCCTATGGTTTACTCCTATACCGAGAAAAAACGTATTCGTAAGGATTTTGGTAAGCGTCCACAAGTTTTGGACATACCATATCTCCTTTCTATCCAGCTTGATTCGTTCCAGAAGTTTATCGAGCAAGATCCAGAAGGGCAGCACGGCCTAGAAGCCGCCTTCCGTTCTGTTTTCCCAATCCAGAGCTACAGTGGCAATTCGGAGCTGCAATACGTTAGCTACCGTCTTGGTGAGCCGGTCTTCGACGTCAAAGAGTGCCAGATCCGTGGTGTGACGTTCTCTGCACCGCTGCGCGTAAAACTGCGCCTGGTAATCTATGAGCGTGAAGCTCCGGAAGGTACGGTCAAAGACATCAAGGAACAAGAAGTCTATATGGGCGAAATTCCGCTCATGACCGAAAACGGCACCTTTGTGATCAACGGTACTGAGAGGGTTATCGTATCTCAGCTTCACCGTAGTCCTGGCGTATTCTTTGACAGCGATAAGGGTAAAACCCACTCTTCGGGTAAAGTGCTGTATAACGCACGTATCATCCCTTACCGCGGTTCATGGTTGGATTTCGAGTTTGACCCGAAAGACAACCTGTTTGTACGTATTGACCGTCGCCGTAAATTGCCTGCGACCATCATTCTGCGTGCATTGAGCTTCACCACTGAGCAGATCCTTGACCTGTTCTTTGCGAAAGTAGTTTACGAGATCCGTGATAACAAGCTGCAGATGGAGCTGGTTCCAGAACGTCTGCGTGGTGAGACTGCTTCGTTTGATATCGAAGCCAACGGCAAGATCTACATTGAGAAAGGCCGTCGTATCACCGCTCGTCATATCCGTCAGCTCGAAAAAGACGAAATTCAGAGTATTGAAGTACCGGTTGAGTACATCGCGGGCAAAGTGGTCGCGAAGGACTATATCGATACCAATACCGGTGAGCTGATCTGCGCAGCCAACATGGAGCTGTCGCTGGATCTGCTGGCCAAACTGAGCCAGTCAGGCCACAAGCGTATCGAAACGCTGTTCACCAACGATCTGGACCACGGTGCGTACATCTCTGAGACTGTACGTGTCGATCCAACTAGCGATCGTTTGAGCGCGCTGGTAGAAATCTACCGCATGATGCGCCCTGGTGAGCCGCCAACTCGCGAAGCTGCTGAAAACCTGTTTGAGAACCTGTTCTTCTCTGAAGACCGCTACGATCTGTCTGCGGTTGGCCGTATGAAGTTCAACCGTTCTCTGCTGCGTGACGAGATCGAAGGTTCGGGTATCCTGAGCAAAGACGACATCATTGAAGTGATGAAGAAGCTCATCGGTATCCGTAACGGTAAAGGCGAAGTGGACGATATCGACCACTTGGGCAACCGTCGTATCCGTTCCGTCGGCGAAATGGCTGAGAACCAGTTCCGTGTAGGTCTGGTGCGTGTTGAGCGTGCGGTTAAAGAACGTCTGTCCCTGGGCGATCTGGATACCCTGATGCCACAGGACATGATCAACGCCAAGCCGATTTCGGCGGCGGTGAAAGAGTTCTTCGGCTCCAGCCAGCTGTCTCAGTTTATGGACCAGAACAACCCGTTGTCCGAGATTACGCACAAACGTCGTATCTCTGCATTGGGCCCAGGCGGTCTGACCCGTGAACGTGCCGGCTTTGAAGTTCGAGACGTACACCCGACTCACTACGGTCGCGTGTGCCCAATCGAAACGCCGGAAGGTCCAAACATCGGTCTGATCAACTCCTTGTCCGTGTACGCACAGACAAACGAGTATGGCTTCCTGGAAACCCCGTACCGCCGCGTGCGTGACGGTTTGGTTACCGATGAAATCAACTATCTGTCTGCTATTGAAGAAGGCAACTTCGTAATCGCTCAGGCGAACTCCAACCTGAGTGAAGACGGCCGCTTCGAAGAAGACCTGGTCACCTGTCGTAGCAAAGGCGAGTCAAGCCTGTTCAGCCGCGACCAGGTTGACTATATGGACGTATCGACCCAGCAGATTGTTTCCGTTGGTGCTTCACTGATTCCATTCCTGGAACACGATGACGCCAACCGTGCATTGATGGGTGCGAACATGCAACGTCAGGCGGTTCCAACCTTGCGCGCTGATAAGCCGCTGGTAGGTACCGGTATGGAACGTGCTGTAGCTGTTGACTCCGGTGTTACTGCCGTAGCTCGACGTGGCGGTGTGATCCAGTACGTGGATGCTTCCCGTATCGTTATTAAAGTTAACGAAGACGAGATGCTCGCGGGCGAAGCAGGTATCGATATTTATAACCTGACCAAGTACACCCGTTCTAACCAGAACACCTGTATCAACCAGATGCCGTGTGTGAATCTGGGTGAGCCAATCGAGCGCGGCGACGTGCTGGCAGATGGCCCGTCCACTGACCTGGGTGAACTGGCGTTGGGCCAGAACATGCGCGTGGCGTTCATGCCGTGGAACGGCTACAACTTCGAAGACTCCATCTTGGTGTCCGAGCGTGTAGTTCAGGAAGATCGCTTCACTACCATCCACATCCAGGAACTGGCATGTGTGTCTCGTGACACCAAGTTGGGGCCTGAAGAGATCACTGCCGACATCCCTAACGTGGGTGAAGCAGCGCTCTCCAAACTGGATGAGTCCGGTATCGTGTATATCGGTGCTGAAGTGACCGGTGGCGACATTCTGGTTGGCAAGGTAACACCAAAAGGTGAAACCCAGCTGACGCCAGAGGAGAAGCTGCTGCGTGCGATCTTCGGTGAGAAGGCATCTGATGTTAAAGATTCCTCTCTGCGTGTACCAAACGGCGTTTCCGGTACGATTATTGACGTGCAGGTCTTCACCCGCGATGGCGTGGAAAAAGACAAGCGTGCGTTGGAAATCGAAGAGATGCAGCTGAAGCAGGCGAAAAAAGACCTGACTGAAGAACTGCAAATCCTGGAAGCCGGTCTGTTTGCACGTATCCATGCGGTGCTGGTTGCCGGCGGTGTTGAAGCTGAAAAGCTGAGCAAGCTGCCACGCGATCGCTGGCTGGAACTGGGCCTGACCGACGAAGAGAAGCAAAACCAGCTGGAACAGTTGGCAGAGCAGTACGACGAGCTGAAATCCGACTTCGAGAAGAAGATGGACGCCAAGCGTCGTAAGATCACCCAGGGCGATGATCTGGCACCAGGCGTGCTGAAAATCGTTAAGGTTTATCTGGCTGTTAAGCGTCAGATCCAACCGGGTGACAAGATGGCAGGCCGCCACGGTAACAAGGGTGTTATCTCCAAGATCAACCCGATCGAAGATATGCCTTACGATGAAAACGGCACGCCGGTTGACATCGTACTGAACCCGTTGGGCGTACCATCACGTATGAACATCGGTCAGATCCTGGAAACCCACTTGGGTATGGCTGCGAAAGGCATTGGTGAGAAGATCAACCAAATGCTGAAGCAGCATCAGGAAGTGGCCAAGCTGCGTGAGTTCATTCAGAAGGCCTACGATCTGGGCGACGATGTCTGCCAGAAAGTTGACCTGAACACCTTCACCGACGACGAAGTACTGCGTCTGGCAGAGAACCTGAAAAAAGGTATGCCAATCGCAACGCCGGTGTTTGATGGTGCGAAAGAGAGTGAAATCAAGCAACTGCTGGAAATGGGCGGGGTCCCAACCTCGGGTCAGATTACGCTGTTCGATGGCCGTACCGGTGAGCAATTTGAGCGCCAGGTTACCGTAGGCTATATGTACATGCTGAAACTGAACCACTTGGTTGACGATAAAATGCACGCCCGTTCAACCGGTTCTTACAGCTTGGTTACTCAGCAGCCGCTGGGTGGTAAGGCGCAGTTCGGTGGTCAACGCTTCGGTGAGATGGAAGTGTGGGCACTGGAAGCATACGGCGCAGCTTATACCCTGCAGGAAATGCTCACCGTTAAGTCGGATGACGTTAACGGCCGTACCAAGATGTACAAAAACATCGTGGATGGCGATCACCGCATGGAACCAGGCATGCCGGAGTCCTTCAACGTACTGTTGAAAGAAATCCGCTCGCTCGGTATTAACATCGAACTGGAAGGCGATTAATCGTTTTTCCAGCTCAGGCTCCCGACCTTAGGGAGCCTGAGGGTGGTTGTTCAGGTCACACGGGTGCGCGATTTGTCAGCGTGCACCCAACAGGTTTAACTCCGACAGGAGCCAATCCGTGAAAGACTTATTAAAGTTTCTGAAAGCGCAAACTAAGACCGAAGAGTTTGATGCGATCAAGATTGCTCTGGCATCGCCAGACATGATCCGTTCGTGGTCGTTCGGCGAAGTTAAGAAGCCGGAAACCATTAACTACCGTACGTTCAAACCAGAACGTGACGGCCTTTTCTGCGCCCGTATCTTTGGGCCGGTAAAAGACTATGAGTGCCTGTGCGGTAAGTACAAGCGCTTAAAACACCGCGGCGTAATCTGTGAGAAGTGCGGCGTTGAAGTGACCCAGACCAAAGTACGCCGTGAGCGTATGGGCCACATCGAGCTGGCATCACCGACTGCGCACATCTGGTTCCTGAAATCGCTGCCATCCCGCATCGGTTTGTTGCTGGATATGCCGCTGCGTGACATCGAACGTGTACTGTACTTCGAATCCTATGTGGTTATCGAAGGCGGTATGACTAACCTCGAGCGTCGTCAGATCCTGACTGAAGAGCAGTATCTGGATGCGCTGGAAGAGTTCGGTGACGAATTCGACGCCAAGATGGGTGCGGAAGCTATTCAGGCCCTGTTGAAAAACATGGATCTGGAGCAAGAGTGTGAAACTCTGCGTGAAGAGCTGAACGAAACCAACTCCGAAACCAAGCGTAAGAAGCTGACCAAGCGTATCAAGCTGCTGGAAGCGTTCGTACAGTCTGGCAACAAGCCAGAGTGGATGATCCTGACCGTGCTGCCGGTACTGCCGCCGGATCTGCGTCCGCTGGTTCCGTTGGATGGCGGTCGTTTCGCGACTTCAGATCTGAACGATCTGTATCGCCGCGTAATCAACCGTAACAACCGTCTGAAACGCCTGCTGGATCTGGCTGCGCCTGACATCATCGTGCGCAACGAAAAGCGTATGCTGCAAGAAGCGGTAGATGCCTTGCTGGATAACGGCCGTCGCGGTCGTGCGATCACCGGTTCCAACAAGCGTCCTCTGAAATCTTTGGCCGACATGATCAAAGGTAAGCAGGGTCGTTTCCGTCAGAACTTGTTGGGTAAACGTGTTGACTACTCGGGTCGTTCTGTAATCACCGTAGGTCCATACCTGCGTCTGCATCAGTGCGGTCTGCCTAAGAAAATGGCACTGGAGCTGTTCAAACCGTTCATCTACGGCAAGCTGGAGCTGCGTGGCCTGGCCACCACCATCAAAGCCGCCAAGAAAATGGTTGAGCGCGAAGAAGCTGTCGTTTGGGACATCCTGGACGAAGTTATCCGCGAACACCCGGTACTGCTGAACCGTGCACCAACCCTGCACCGTTTGGGTATCCAGGCGTTTGAACCGGTTCTGATCGAAGGTAAAGCTATCCAGCTGCACCCGCTGGTTTGTGCGGCATACAACGCCGACTTCGATGGTGACCAAATGGCAGTACACGTTCCGCTGACGCTTGAAGCTCAGCTGGAAGCGCGTGCGCTGATGATGTCTACCAACAACATCCTGTCACCTGCGAACGGCGAGCCAATCATCGTTCCTTCTCAGGACGTTGTATTGGGTCTGTACTACATGACCCGTGACTGTGTTAACGCCAAAGGCGAAGGCATGGTGTTGAGTGGCCCGAAAGAAGCGGAACGTATTTACCGCGCCGGTCTGGCTTCTCTGCATGCGCGTGTCAAAGTGCGTATCACCGAAGAGATCAAAAACACCGAAGGCGAGTCTGTACACCAGACTTCGATCATCGACACTACCGTAGGTCGTGCCATCCTGTGGATGATCGTACCGCGCGGTCTGCCGTACTCGATCGTTAACCAGCCTTTGGGCAAGAAAGCTATCTCCAAGATGCTGAACACCTGTTACCGCATCCTGGGCCTGAAGCCGACCGTTATCTTTGCTGACCAGATCATGTACACCGGTTTTGCTTACGCTGCCCGTTCAGGCGCGTCAGTAGGTATCGATGACATGGTAATCCCTGCCAAGAAAGCAGAGATCATCGAAGAAGCAGAAACCGAAGTTGCTGAAATCCAGGAGCAGTTCCAGTCTGGTTTGGTGACCGCCGGCGAACGCTACAACAAAGTGATCGATATCTGGGCCGCAGCGAACGAACGTGTTGCCAAGGCGATGATGGAAAACTTGTCTGTTGAAGACGTCGTCAACCGTGACGGTGTTGTTGAACAGCAGGTTTCCTTCAACAGTATCTTTATGATGGCCGACTCCGGTGCGCGTGGTTCTGCAGCACAGATTCGTCAGCTGGCCGGTATGCGTGGCCTGATGGCTAAGCCGGATGGTTCCATCATTGAAACGCCAATCACAGCGAACTTCCGTGAAGGTCTGAACGTACTCCAGTACTTCATCTCCACGCACGGTGCTCGTAAAGGTCTGGCGGATACCGCACTGAAAACGGCTAACTCCGGTTATCTGACCCGTCGTCTGGTTGACGTGGCACAGGATCTGGTGGTTACCGAAGACGACTGTGGTACTCACAACGGCATCCTGATGACTCCGGTTATCGAAGGTGGTGACGTTAAAGAGCCACTGCGCGAACGTGTTCTGGGTCGTGTGACAGCAGAAGATATCATCAAGCCGGGTACGGCTGATATCCTGGTGCCACGTAACACCCTGCTGCACGAGAAGACTTGTGACCTGTTGGAAGAGAACTCTGTCGACAGCGTTAAAGTCCGTTCCGTGGTTAGCTGTGAAACCGATTTTGGTGTGTGTGCAAACTGCTATGGTCGCGACCTGGCACGTGGCCACATCATCAACAAAGGCGAAGCTATCGGCGTTATCGCGGCACAGTCAATCGGTGAGCCGGGTACACAGCTGACGATGCGTACGTTCCACATCGGTGGTGCGGCATCTCGTGCGGCTGCTGAATCCAGCATCCAGGTGAAAAACAAGGGTACTCTGAAGCTGAGCAATGTGAAGTTCGTAATGAACGCCGCAGGCAAGCTGGTGATTACCTCTCGTAACACCGAACTGAAGCTGATCGACGAATTCGGCCGTACTAAAGAGCGCTATAAAGTGCCTTACGGTTCCGTCATGGGCAAAGGCGACGGCATCGAAGTTAACGGCGGCGAAACCGTTGCTAACTGGGATCCGCACACCATGCCAGTTATCACCGAAGTGAGTGGTTTCATCCGCTTCGCTGATATGGTTGACGGCCAGACCATTACCCGCCAGACCGACGAACTGACCGGTTTGTCTTCTCTGGTAGTATTGGACAGCGCAGAGCGTACCGGTAGCGGTAAAGACCTGCGTCCGGCACTGAAAATCGTTGATGCCAAAGGCGACGACGTATTGATCCCAGGTACTGATATGCCTGCTCAATACTTCCTGCCAGGTAAAGCGATTGTACAGCTGGAAGACGGCATTCAGATCGGTGCGGGTGATACCCTGGCGCGTATTCCTCAGGAATCCGGCGGTACCAAGGATATTACCGGTGGTCTGCCACGCGTTGCGGATCTGTTCGAAGCACGTCGTCCGAAAGAGCCGGCAATCCTGGCTGAAATCAGCGGGATTATCTCGTTCGGTAAAGAGACCAAAGGCAAACGTCGCCTGGTAATCTCTCCACTGGACGGCAGCGATGCTTACGAAGAGATGATTCCAAAATGGCGTCAGCTCAACGTGTTCGAAGGCGAAGTTGTGGAGCGTGGTGACGTTGTTTCTGACGGCCCAGAATCTCCGCACGACATTCTGCGTCTGCGTGGTGTGCATGCGGTTACTCGCTACATCACCAACGAAGTGCAGGAAGTTTACCGTCTGCAAGGCGTTAAGATTAACGATAAACACATTGAAGTTATCGTTCGTCAGATGCTGCGTAAAGGGACCATCGTTAGCGCTGGTAGCACCGAGTTCCTGGAAGGCGAGCAGGCTGAAGTGTCACGCGTTAAGATTGCCAACCGTCAGCTTGCTGCTGAAGGCAAAATCGAGGCAACCTTCTCACGCGATCTGCTGGGTATCACCAAGGCTTCCTTGGCGACCGAGTCCTTCATCTCCGCAGCATCGTTCCAGGAAACGACGCGCGTTCTGACCGAAGCGGCTGTTGCCGGTAAGCGTGATGAACTGCGTGGCCTGAAAGAGAACGTCATCGTGGGCCGTCTGATCCCAGCCGGTACCGGTTACGCTTATCATCAGGACCGCATGCGTCGTAAAGCTCAGGGTGAAACGCCAGTTGTTCCGCAGGTGAGCGCGGAAGAAGCAACGGCTAACCTGGCTGAACTGCTGAATGCAGGCAACCTGGGTGGCGGCAACAACGATTAATCGTTGAATGCGCCTTGGGGTTCGGCATTACCGGACTCCGACCAGATAAACCGCTCCTTCGGGGGCGGTTTTTTTTTGCCTTTATGACACCGTTAAACAGTCCAGGGGCAACAAAGCAGATTAGCCGGATATCAACAGCGGGAGGACCCGGAGTCACGCGGGAGGGTAATCCGACGTGATCCGGGAGAGGGTAAGGCGGAGCTGTCGAGGAGGTGACGGCTCCGGCTGGCACCGGGTTTGGCAACCAGCATCGCCACTATAGCGGGGCTGATTTGCCCCGCCAGCCACGTCGCTAGCTTCTGCGCAGCGCTCCCCTGGTTTTTTCAACGGTGCTGCAAGGCTTGCAGATTACTGCGGGCTGCGCCCCAGGTATCCGTCCCAGTCTTTCCACACCGGCTGTAAACCGGCGTCGCTGATGGCTTGCGCCACCTGCTGTGGGGTACGGCCATCGTGCGGTTCGAACTGTTCCAGTTCAGGGGCGACATCGTCGGCATAACCGCCAGGCTGGGTTTTGGATCCGGCACTGACGCTGTTGATCGCCACCGGGATCATATGATCGCGGAAGAACGGTGATTCACGCGTCGACAAAGACAGCTCTACATCGGGGGCGAACAGCCGGAAAGCACAGATTAACTGCACCAGTTGCGGCTCGCTCATGATCGACGCCGGTTCGATACCGCCGGCACAGGGACGCAGGCGCGGGAACGAGATGGAATAGCGGCTTTGCCAGTAGGTCTGCTGCAGGTAGAACAGGTGTTCGGCCAACATATAGCAGTCGGTACGCCAACTGTTGGAAAGCCCAATCAGTGCACCAAGACCGATCTTGTCGATCCCGGCGCGACCCAGGCGATCCGGTGTGGCCAGTCGCCAATGAAAATCCTGTTTCTGACCGCGCAGATGATGCTGCAGGTAAGTGGCGGGGTGATAGGTTTCCTGATACACCAACACGCCATCCAATCCCAGCGCTTTCAGTTCGGCGTACTCTTTCTGCTCCAGGGGTTGCACCTCCATCATCAGCGAGCTGAAATGGCGGCGGATCGCTGGAATATGCTGTCGGAAATAGTCCATGCCGACCTTGGTCTGGTGTTCGCCGGTGACCAACAGCAAGTGCTCAAAACCCAGTGCCTTAATTGCCAGACACTCGCGTTCGATCTCGGCGGCATCCAGGGTTTTACGCTTGATGCGATTACTCATCGAAAAACCGCAGTAGGTACAGTCGTTGGCGCACAGGTTGGACAGGTACAGCGGCACGTAGAAGCTGACCACGTTGCCAAAGCGTTGGCGCGTCAACTGCTGCGCACGCTGTGCCAATGGCTCAAGGTAGGACGCGGCGGCGGGGGAGATCAGCGCCATAAAATCTTCACGCGTCAGTTTTTCCGTATTCAGCGCGTGCTCGACATCACGTGCCGTCTTGCTGTTAATACGCAGCGAGATATCGTCCCAATCCAACTGCTGCCAGCGGCTACTGAAATCATCGGCCATCACAACATCTCCTCGCTCTGGCTGAGAAAAGCGGTCAGCGGGCTGGAGGCTATGGCATTGCGCTGGCTACTGCCCAATCCGGCCTGGCGTGCCAGCTCACCGGCTTCCAGTGCCAGACGAAATGCCCGCGCCATCTGCACCGGATCGCGCGCCACGGCGATAGCGGTATTCACCAGCACCGCATCGGCACCCAGTTCCATAGCCTCTAAGGCATGACTTGGCGCGCCAATACCGGCGTCGATCACCACCGGCACCCTGGCCTGTTCGATAATGATCTCGAGGAAATCGCGGGTGCGCAGCCCACGGTTGGAACCAATAGGCGCACCCAGCGGCATAACCGCGGCGCAGCCCGCTTCCTCCAACCGTTTACACAACACCGGATCGGCACCGCAGTAAGGCAGCACCACAAACCCTTCTTTTACCAGCGTTTCCGCCGCCTTCAGGGTTTCGATCGGGTCCGGCAGCAGGTATTTCACATCGGGATGGATTTCCAGCTTCACCCAGTGGGTACCAAGCGCTTCACGCGCCAGTCGGGCGGCAAACACCGCTTCTGCGGCGGTCTTCGCACCGGAGGTATTCGGTAGCAGGCGTACGCCCAGCTGTTGCAGCGGCGCCAGAATGGCGTCATTACCGCCACGCAGATCAACACGTTTCATGGCCATGGTGACTAACTGCGAGCCCGAGGCCTGCAGGGCATCCAGCATCAGCGTCGGCGTGGCAAATTTGCCGGTGCCGGTAAACAGGCGTGAGGTAAAAGTGGTATCGGCGATTTGCAGCATGTCAGCCTCCGGCGATCGCTTGAAACAACAGGATGTCATCACCGTCTTGCACCAGGTGGTTAGCCCAGTCGGCGCGCGGGATGATGGTTTGGTTGATAGCCAGCGCGGTGCCCGGCTGGTGGCGCTGCAATTGCTCGAGCAGGGCGGTGACGCTCAGCGGTTGCGCCAGCTCCAGCGGTAGGTCATTAAGCCGGATCTTCATGCTGAGCCTCCGCACGTCGCGCAGCAGCTGGCCTGACTGAGTTGCAAAGTGCTCCAGCTTTGTTGTCTGCCGTCGAACAACCGCAGTTTGCCGCTGAGGGAAGAAGGCAGGCCCGCCAGCATTTTTATCGCCTCCAGCGCTTGCAGCGTGCCAATGACGCCGACCACTGGGCCAAGGACGCCAGCGGTACGGCAATTGCGCTGGGGTTCCGTTTGTTCCGGATACAGACAGGCGTAGCAGCCGTGGGCATAGGGAGGTTCTATCACCAGCAACTGACCACTGAAACCTACCGCACTGCCGCTGATCAGCGGTTTACCGGCCTTGATACAGGCGGCGTTTACCGCATGACGGGTTTCCATGTTATCGCTACAGTCTAAAATCAGATCGGCGCGTTCAACGGCCTGCTGCAACACTTCCCCCTGCAAACGCTGCTCCAGTGCGATGGACTCCACCATTGGGTTTAGCGCCTGTAATTGACGCTGTGCCAGGGCGGCTTTGCTTTGGGTTACGTCGGAACTGCGGTACAGGATTTGACGCTGCAGATTAGTGAGGTGCAGTGTATCGTCATCGGCCAGCAACAAGGTGCCGACGCCGGCGGCGGCCAGATAGAGCGAGGCGGGGGAGCCTAATCCCCCCAACCCGACGATCAGCGCCGTCGACTGTTTTAGCTTCTCCTGGCCTTCGGAGCCAATGTCCTCCAGCAATAACTGGCGGCTGTAGCGCAGGAACTCTTGATCGTTCAACATGGCATTACTCCTTGCCTTCGATCAGTTGTAGCAGTTGTGCGGTCGCTGCACGCCAGTCCTCAGCCTGGGTAATGGCGCTGACCACGGCTACGCTGCCGACGCCACATTCCAGCACGGCCGCCACGCGATCGATGCTGATCCCGCCGATCGCCACCGTCGGATAGTCACTCAATCCGGCAATATGACGTTTCAGCTCCACCAGACCCTGAGGGGCGGAAGGCATGTCTTTGGTTTGCGTCGGGAAGATATGCCCCAGTGCGATATAGGAAGGTTTCACCGCAATGGCGCGAGCCAGCTCGCTATCATCATGGGTAGAAACCCCCAAACGCAGCCCCGCGCGGTGAATCGCCGCCAGATCGGTGGTAGCCAAATCCTCCTGGCCGAGATGCACGCCATAGGCACCGTGTTTAATCGCCAGTTGCCAGTAGTCATTGATAAACAATCGGGCATCGTACTGTTTGCCGAGGGCAATGGCCGCGGCAATGTCATCTTCGACCTGCTCATCCGGCAGATCCTTGATGCGCAGCTGAATTGTGGTGACGCCTGCTTCCAGCAAGCGGGCAATCCATTCAACGCTGTCGACCACCGGGTATAGCCCCAACTTGTGCGGAGTCGCGGGGAAAGGCGTGGTGATATCAGTCATTGCTCAGCTCCTCTTGCAGGTTGCCGGCGCTGTGGTACAGCTCACTACCGCGTGAGCGGAACTCGGCAGACATCTTTTCCATGCCGGTTAGCTGCACTTCTATCGGTTTGGCCGCTTCCTGCGCGGCGGCATAGTCGCGAACTTCCTGCGAAATTTTCATCGAGCAGAATTTTGGCCCGCACATGGAGCAGAAGTGGGCAATTTTGCCGGACTCCTGTGGCAGGGTTTCGTCGTGATAAGCACGTGCGGTGGCCGGATCGAGCGCCAGGTTGAATTGGTCTTCCCAGCGGAATTCGAAGCGCGCCTTGGACATGGCGTTATCGCGGATCTGCGCGCCGGGGTGCCCTTTAGCCAGATCGGCAGCGTGGGCGGCAATCTTGTAGGTGATCAGTCCCTGTTTGACATCCTCTTTATTCGGCAGGCCGAGGTGCTCCTTCGGCGTGACGTAACACAGCATGGCGCAGCCGAACCAGCCGATCATCGCGGCTCCGATGCCGGAGGTAAAGTGATCATAACCCGGGGCGATATCGGTGGTCAGCGGGCCGAGGGTATAGAACGGCGCTTCGTGGCAGTGCTCCAGCTCCTCGGTCATATTGCGGCGGATCATCTGCATCGGTACGTGGCCGGGGCCTTCGATCATCACCTGAACATCATATTCCCAGGCAATTTTGGTCAGTTCACCCAGGGTGTGCAGTTCGGCGAACTGTGCCTCGTCATTGGCGTCCTGAATCGAGCCAGGACGCAGGCCATCGCCGAGGGACAGAGAGACATCATAGGCGGCGCAAATCTCACAGATTTCGCGGAAGTGCTGGTAAAGGAAGTTTTCCTGATGATGCGACAGGCACCACTTGGCCATGATCGAACCGCCGCGGGAGACGATGCCGGTCAGGCGTTTGGCGGTCATCGGCACGTAACGCAGCAGTACACCAGCGTGAATGGTGAAGTAGTCAACACCTTGTTCTGCCTGCTCCAGCAGCGTATCGCGGAACATTTCCCAGGTGAGGTTTTCCGCTACGCCGTTCACCTTTTCCAGAGCCTGATAGATCGGTACCGTACCAATCGGTACCGGACTGTTACGCAGGATCCATTCGCGGGTTTCGTGAATATAGCGGCCGGTAGAAAGATCCATCACCGTATCCGCGCCCCAGCGGGTGGACCACACCAGTTTCTCGACTTCTTCCTCGATCGAAGAGGTCACCGCCGAGTTGCCGATGTTGGCGTTAACCTTCACCAGGAAGTTGCGGCCGATGATCATCGGCTCCGATTCCGGGTGGTTGATATTGGCAGGGATGATGGCGCGACCGGCGGCCACTTCCTGGCGGACAAATTCCGGCGTGATGTTCTCCGGCAGGTTGGCGCCCCAACTTTGTCCCGGATGCTGGTGGCGTAACACCTCACCGCGGATGCGTTCGCGACCCATGTTTTCGCGGATGGCGATAAACTCCATCTCCGGGGTAATGATACCGACGCGGGCGTAGTGCAACTGGGTGACGCATTTGCCCGGTTGCGCCTTGCGTGGTAACGGCAGATGTTCAAAGCGCAGGTGATCCAGGCCTTCATCGGCCAGGCGCTGCTGGGTAAAACCGGAACTGACGCCCTTGAGGGCTTCGGTATCACCGCGTTCGGTGATCCAACCCGCGCGTAACTTCGCCAGACCGGTGTGCACGTTGAGTTCGGATTGAGGATCGCCGTAAGGACCGGCAGTGTCATACACCGGGATGGCTTCGTTCTGCTCGTACTGCGGGTTGTCCTTCTCACCGCCGATCAGCGTCGGGCTGAGCTGAATTTCACGCATGGGCACCTGCAGATCGCTACGTGAGCCTTGCAGATAGATACGGCGTGAATTGGGGAAGGAGACCCCTTGCAGGGTGTCGATAAACTGCTGGGCTTCTTCGCGTTGCTCTTTACGGGCACGGGGTTTTTTAACGTTAGACATAGCAAGTTCCTACCAGTGTGTTGGGTTGGGAAAGTTGCTTGTCTGGAGCTCGGAGGGAGTAATAATGCTGGCCGGGAAGGCGGGATTATCCCAAATCGGGTCACCTGCCTATGGCGATAGATTACTCTTGTTCCCTTCGCGGGTATTAACCCGATCAGGTTCCGCGGATCCCGAATTAACGGTCTCAGCCTGGCCAATTTGATGAACAAATCAGGCGCTAGGCACTCCGACAAGATGCCCTCCAGTATAGGAGGGATAATAAAATAGACTACAACATTTTAGCTGGCTGGATCCAGTGTCTTGTCCGGCTCAGCCTGTTGCCAGGTTTCAGCCGCCAGTTGGATCAACCTGTCTTCGAGGGTAAAACGTGCTGCCAGCGTTTCACCGATGTCGGACAAAGACTGATGCAATTCCAGGCACAGGTCCTGATCGATATCCACTTCGGTATAGCGATCGTGGAAAGCCATGATCTGCTCGGTATTGGCCCACAGCTTGGGATAGATGTTGACCGCCAGAGACATTTTCGGACTGGATGCGCCTTCCACTTGTTTGATAATTCTGTCATAGATATGAAAATGGCCGGCGGAGAGATAATCCACCAGATTATGGCAAAAGTTCTCCAGCGCTTTTTCATTCAGCGGCGTATGCTTTTCTTTGTTCGGTTTGATGCCCACCAGGGCGCAATAGGCGACCAGCAATTGCTTGCGTGCCTGAAGCCATTGATCTACTAATTCATTACTACCACCAACGCGCTGAGTCAGGCTTTCCAAACGGTTGAGCATGTTTGACTCCGTAAGTAATAAAACGTAACAGTAAGTTATTAAAATGTAACAAGGCCGATTTGTAGAGTGCCAGTGAAGCTGAGGTTGTGCAACAACGATATGGAACTTGCATTAACGGGTAATGAAAATGGCTGGTGGATCGTCAGCCATGAAAGCAAACTTTGGTTACCGAACGGTGAATTACCGTGCGGTTCAGCGGCGTCATTCTCCCTGCAGGGGCGGATGGCTCGCGCTATTGGCGAATGGGAAGGGCTGCCGGTCTGGCTGGTGCGCCACGCGATGCCGCAGGAAATGGGCTCGGTGCGCCAACTGCTTGAACTCGATCGCGGGCTGTTCCAGCTCGCCGGGCGTGGCGTACAACTGGCCGATTTTTACCGTTCCCACCGCTACTGCGGCTATTGTGGCCATGAAATGCACCTCAGCCGCACCGAAAGTGCCTGCCTGTGCGGCAACTGCCGGGAGCGTTATTACCCGCAGATCGCACCCTGCGTGATTGTCGCCATTCGGCGTGACGATGAGATCCTGCTGGCGCAGCATGTGCGTCACCGCGGCGGTATTCATACCGTACTGGCCGGTTTTGTCGAAGTCGGCGAAACGCTGGAGCAGGCAGCTGCGCGTGAGGTTATGGAAGAAAGTAATATTGAAATCAAAAACCTGCGTTATGTCACCTCGCAACCCTGGCCATTCCCGCATTCGCTGATGATGGCCTTTATGGCCGATTATCACCGGGGTGAAATCCGCCACGATCCCAAAGAGCTGCTTAACGCCGGTTGGTACCGCTACGATCGGTTGCCACTGCTACCGCCACCCGGCACCGTAGCGCGTCGCCTGATAGAGGACACCGTAGCCTTATGCCGTGAACAATAAATCGCTACAATACCGGCAGATGAATAAGGGAGCCCCATAATGAATGAGTTGAAGAACGATCGTTACCTGCGCGCACTGTTGCGTCAGCCGGTGGATGTGACCCCTGTATGGATGATGCGTCAGGCCGGTCGTTATTTGCCGGAGTACAAGGCTACGCGCGCCGAGGCCGGTGATTTCATGTCGCTGTGCAAGAACGCGGAGCTGGCTTGTGAGGTCACGCTGCAGCCGCTGCGTCGTTTCCCACTGGATGCTGCGATCCTGTTCTCCGATATCCTCACCATTCCCGATGCTATGGGGCTGGGCCTGTATTTCGAAACCGGTGAAGGCCCGCGTTTCTCCTCACCGATCACCAGCCGTGCCGATGTCGACAAGCTGCCGGCGTTCGACCCGGAAGTGGAACTGGGTTATGTGATGAATGCGGTGCGCACCATCCGTCGTGAGCTGAAGGGCGAAGTGCCGCTGATTGGTTTTTCTGGCAGCCCGTGGACACTGGCGACCTATATGGTGGAAGGCGGCAGCAGCAAGGCCTTCACCAAGCTGAAAAAAATGATGTACGCCGAGCCGGCGACGTTGCACCTGCTGCTGGATAAGCTGGCGGACAGCGTTATCTTGTATCTTAACGCCCAAATTAAAGCCGGTGCACAATCGGTGATGGTGTTCGATACCTGGGGCGGCGTGCTGACCGGTCGTGACTACCGCGAGTTCTCACTGCACTACATGCATAAGATTGTCGACGGCCTGCTACGTGAAAACGACGGCCGCCGCGTGCCGGTGACGCTGTTTACCAAAGGTGGCGGTCAGTGGCTGGAGGCGATGGCGGCGACCGGTTGTGACGCGTTAGGCCTCGACTGGACAACCGATATCGGTGATGCACGCCGTCGCGTAGGGGACAAAGTCGCGTTGCAGGGCAATATGGATCCTTCCATGCTGTATGCGTCACCTGAGCGTATCGGCCAGGAAGTGGAAACCATTCTGGCTGGTTTCGGCCACGGCGAAGGGCACGTGTTCAACCTGGGGCATGGTATTCACCTGGACGTGCCGCCGGAGAACGCAGGCGCCTTTGTTGAGGCGGTTCACGCGCAGTCGGGGAAATACCATCGCTAAGGATTGGACGTGATAGATACTAAGGCCCTGCGTACGGAGCAACTGCTTCGCGCCTCTGAAGTCATTCGCCAGGATGATTTTTTGGTCGATCCACCGGCCTTTATCGCCGGTGCCGACGTGGGCTTTGAGCAGGAAGGGGCGGTAACCCGCGCCGCCATCGCCATCCTGCGCTATCCGTCGCTGGAGCTGGTGGAATACCAGGTGGCTCGTGTTAGCACCACCATGCCCTATATCCCTGGTTTTTTATCATTCCGTGAATACCCTGCGTTGCTTGCTGCCTGGGAGCAACTGCATCAGAAACCGGACCTGGTTCTGGTCGATGGTCATGGCATCTCGCATCCGCGCCGCCTGGGCGTTGCCAGCCATTTTGGCCTGCTGGTTGACGTACCGACCATCGGCGTAGCCAAAAAGCGCCTGTGCGGTAAATTCGGCCCATTGGACGCAGATGCGGGCGCATTGGCTGCGCTGGAGGACAAAGGCGAGCAGTTGGGTTGGGTATGGCGCAGCAAGGCGCGCTGCAATCCGTTGTTCATCTCCACCGGCCATCGTGTTGGCGCCGACAGTGCGCTCGCCTGGGTACAACGTTGCATGGCGGGTTACCGTTTGCCAGAACCTACACGTTGGGCCGATGCCATCGCCTCGCGCCGCCCGGCCTTCCAGCGCTGGTTACAGCAGCATCCGGAGGTGTCGCAATGACCGATTTCGGGTACACTGCGGCGCAGATAACGCGTAAGAGAGTGAATAATGCTACGTAACCCGATTCATTTACGTCTGGAAAAACTTGAGAGCTGGCAACATTTGACCTTTATGGCCAGTTTGTGCGAGCGTATGTATCCGAATTACCAGATGTTCTGCCTGCAAACCGAGTTCGGAGATCCGGCAATTTATCGCCGCATTCTGGATTTGGTGTGGGAAACGCTGGTGATCAAGGACGCCAAGGTCAACTTTGACAATCAGTTGGAGAAGTTGGAAGAGGCGATCCCCTCGGCAGAAGATTACGATCTTTACGGCGTTTACCCGGCGATTGACGCCTGTATCGCATTAGGGGAACTGATCCATTCGCGACTCAGCGGGGAGACGCTAGAGCACGCCATCGCCATCAGCGAAACGTCAATTCGCACCGTGGCGATGTTGGAAATGACTCAGGCCGGTAAGGAAATGACCGACGATGAGCTCAAGGTTTTGCCTGCGGTAGAGGAAGAATGGGACATCCAATGGGAAATTTTCCGCCTGTTGGCTGACTGCGAAGAGCGTGATTTAGAACTGATCAAAGGGTTACGTTCTGACCTCCGCGAGGCCGCAGTTAGTAATATCGGGATAAATTTAACGCAATAAGGCAAGAAAACGTGATTTAACGCCTGATTTGTCATGCCTTAAGGCTTCACATCCGCACCCTGTCTGGTCTACATTTGGGGGGCGTAAAAAAAGTGGCTATCGGTGCGTGTATGCAGGGAGTGCTGTACATCGGCATATCCGTCGCACTCGATGCTTTGCAAACGATAAACACACTGTAAGGATAACTTATGAACAAGACTCAACTGATTGATGTAATCGCGGACAAGGCTGACCTTTCCAAAGCACAAGCTAAACTGGCTCTGGAATCCACCCTGGCTGCTATTACTGAGTCTCTGAAAGAAGGTGATGCAGTACAATTGGTTGGTTTCGGGACTTTCAAGGTCAACCACCGCAACGAGCGCACTGGTCGCAACCCGCAGACTGGTAAAGAAATCAAAATCGCAGCTGCTAATGTGCCTGCGTTCGTTTCTGGTAAAGCACTGAAAGACGCAGTTAAGTAATACTGCGTGTTGGTGAAAAGATTAAACAGAGGGGCTATAGCGCCCCTTTTGTTTATCCGTCAGGCGCTTATGGTCATCGGCATTGCCGGCGGCCTGAGCGCCTGCAGCAGTCATTCTGATCCCCCTGCCTTTACGGCCAGCGGCTATGTAGCCGACCAGGGCGTTATGCGTCTGTGGCGTAAAGATGACGATCGGCATCATCCACTGGTGTTGATGAGCGTCTACAGTCCCTACCGTGGTCCGGGTACCGTCACCACGTTGTACGAATATGAAAACGGCAAGCTGCGTCAGATTAAACGCACTGACGCCGATGGCGATCAAGACTCTATTCAATTGCGCTTTGCCGATGACGGCGGAGTGAGTTTTATGCAGCGCCAATTGGCTACGCGGCGTGAACAACTGACCGCCGACGAAATCGCGCTGTATCAATACCAGGCCCGACGAGTGCTGGAATTAAGCAATGCGCTGCGCGCCGGCAAGGTGAAGCTGCTGCAGGGGCGTTGGCAGCAAGGAGTAGTACAAACCTGCGATGGCCAAACGCTGAAGCCGGAACTGGACAGCAGTGCCGAAGCCTGGATTGCGCGACGCGCCCGCAATAGCAGCCAGCCGGTGAATATAGCCTGGTTGGATGCACCGGAAGGGCGTGAACTGCTGCTGGTGGCGAACGATGATTTTTGCCGCTGGGAACCGAAAGAAGACCAGCTATAAAAAAGGCTCCGCATTGCGGAGCCTGGCTAGCATTTCAGTGTTCAGATCATTTGCCGCGTGCAATCGCACGATAGCCAATATCCTTGCGGCAGAAACTCCCCGGCCACTGAATACCTTCCGCTAATTGATAGGCGCGTTGTTGCGCTTGTGCCACCGTTTCACCCAATGCGGTTACGCACAACACGCGCCCACCGCTGGTGACCACGTCATCGCCCTGCATGCGGGTACCGGCGTGGAACACCTTACCGTCGGCACTTTCCTGCTGTGGCAGACCCTGAATGACTTCACCGTTGTTGTAATCACCCGGATAACCGCCGGCTGCCAGTACCACGCCCAGCGCAGGACGCTCATCCCACTCGGAGGTTTTCTCTCCCAGCTTGCCTTCCGCACCGGCCAGGCACAGTTCGATCAGATCAGAACGCAGACGCAGCATGATGGGTTGGGTTTCCGGATCGCCAAAGCGACAGTTGAACTCAATCACCTTTGGTTGGCCGTCGGCGGAGATCATCAGCCCGGCGTACAGGAAACCGACGTAGGTGTTGCCTTCCGCTGCCATGCCACGCACGGTTGGCCAGATAACCTGGTCCATGGCGCGCTGGTGGATTTCATCGGTAACGACCGGTGCCGGGGAGTAAGCCCCCATGCCGCCGGTGTTTGGCCCGGTATCACCATCGCCGACGCGTTTGTGATCCTGGCTGGTGGCCATCGGCACCACGTTCTCGCCGTCGACCATCACGATAAAGCTGGCTTCCTCACCTTCAAGGAACTCTTCCACCACGATGCGGTGACCTGCATCGCCAAAGGCGTTACCGGCCAACATGTCCTGCACTGCGTCTTCCGCTTCCTGCAACGTCATGGCTACGATCACGCCCTTGCCGGCGGCCAGGCCGTCGGCCTTGATAACGATGGGGGCACCTTTACTGCGCAGATAGGCCAGCGCCGGCTCAACCTCGGTAAAGTTTTGGTACTCGGCACTTGGGATGTTATGGCGCGCCAGGAAGTCTTTGGTGAAGGCTTTGGAGCCTTCCAATTGGGCTGCCGCCTGGGATGGGCCAAAGATTTTCAGGCCCGCGGCCTGGAAGGCATCAACCACGCCAATCACCAACGGCGCTTCCGGCCCGACGATGGTGAGATCGATATCATGGCTCTGGGCAAAGGCAAGCAGCGCTGGAATATCGGTAGCAGAGATCGCCACATTCTCCAGATTGCTTTCCAGTTCGGTGCCGGCGTTACCCGGTGCAACGTAGACTTTATCTGCCAACGGCGACTGGGCCGCTTTCCAGGCCAGCGCATGTTCGCGCCCGCCGTTGCCGATAATTAAAATGTTCATTAGGTGCTCCACGCAGAGCGTGCGCCGGAGCGCACGCGGCAAAAGGGATTAATGGCGGAAGTGGCGCATGTCGGTGAAGATCATCGCGATGCCGTGCTCGTTGGCGGCGGCAATCACTTCATCATCGCGGATCGAACCGCCAGGCTGGATCACACAGCTGATACCTACCGCCGCGGCGGCATCGATGCCATCACGGAACGGGAAGAAGGCGTCAGACGCCATGGCGGAGCCTTTGACTTCCAGGCCTTCGTCCGCGGCTTTGATCCCGGCGATCTTGGCGGAGTAAACTCGGCTCATCTGGCCGGCGCCTATGCCGATAGTCATGTTGTCACGCGCATAGACGATGGCGTTGGACTTCACGAACTTGGCAACCTTCCAGCAGAACAGCGCATCACGCAGTTCCTGTGCGGTCGGCTGGCGTTCGGATACCACGCGCAGGTCGCCTTCGCTCACCATGCCCAGATCGCGATCCTGTACCAGCAGGCCGCCGTTGACACGTTTGAAGTCGAGAGCGGCAATACGTTGCTGCCATTGGCCACAGGCCAATACGCGCACGTTCTGCTTGGCCGCCAGCAGGGAGCGAGCCTCCTGGCTGATGCTCGGCGCGATAATCACTTCCACAAACTGGCGGCTGATGATCGCCTGTGCGGTGGCGGCGTCCAGTTCGCGGTTGAAGGCGATAATACCGCCGAAAGCAGAGGTAGGGTCGGTTTGATAGGCTCGCTCATAGGCCGCGAGAACATCATCACCGATCGCCACACCGCACGGGTTGGCGTGCTTGACGATCACACAGGCCGGCTCGGCGAACTCTTTCACACATTCCAGTGCGGCATCGGTATCGGCGATGTTGTTGTAAGACAGCGCTTTGCCTTGCAATTGTTCCGCGGTGGCGACAGAGGCTTCCTGAACGTTCTCTTCTATATAGAAGGCAGCTTGCTGGTGGCTGTTCTCACCGTAGCGCATATCTTGCTTCTTTATATAGTTGAGGTTCAGGGTGCGAGGGAAACGGCCGGCAGGTTGCTCAGTATCACCGTGGTAGGCCGGAACCAGCGCGCCGAAGTAGTTGGCGATCATGCTGTCGTAAGCGGCGGTGTGTTCGAAGGCTTTGATGGCCAGATCGAATCGGGTGGTGTATCGCAGCGAACCGTCGTTGTTATCCATCTCGGTAATGATAGCGGCGTAGTCGCTGCTCTTCACCACGATGGCAACGTCTTTATGGTTCTTGGCGGCGGAGCGCACCATGGTAGGGCCGCCGATGTCGATGTTCTCGACCGCGTCTTCCAGTGAGCAGTTCGGACGCGCCACGGTCTGGGCGAACGGATAAAGGTTTACTACCACCATGTCGATTGGCTTGATGTCATGTTGGTCCATGATGGCATCGTCCTGGCCACGACGGCCCAGAATACCGCCATGTACTTTGGGGTGCAGGGTCTTTACTCGTCCGTCCATCATTTCCGGGAAGCCGGTATAGTCGGAAACTTCGGTAACAGGCAGGCCGGCATCTGCCAGCAGGCGGGCAGTGCCACCGGTGGAGAGCAGTTCAACGCCACGCTGGGATAGCGCTTCGGCGAATTCAACGATACCGGCTTTGTCAGAGACGCTGAGCAGGGCCCGGCGGATTGGACGAGGTTGTTGCATGGTTTTATCCCTTGGCTTTGGAGTCGCAATAAAAGAGCGTTACGTGAATTTCCACCTTCTACTCTCTATAAGGAAAGGTTTTTCTCTCTATAAAGGGGTGATCAGGCACAGATTCAGGTAACGCCCCCATAAAAAGGGGAGCGTTTCGTCGCGGGGAATTGTAGCGAAAACGTTTGCGTGGCGCTCGTAAATTTTCCGTGCAAATGACTTCTGTGGATAAGTTTGTGCACAACAAGGTATAAAGCGGGGTTTTGCTGTGGAATGCAGCAAACGATCGTTTTTGTCGAAAATACCTATTGCGGCCTGCTGAGAACTCCCTATAATGCGCCTCCATCGACACGGAACATGTGAACAACTTCACAGAGTCTCCGGGGTTCGAAGAGAAAAAATCCTGAAATTTAGGGGTTGACTCTGAAAGAGGAAAGCGTAATATACACCACCTCGAGATAGCAAGCTA
>NZ_MCGS01000021.1:277947-304473 GCF_002607755.1 Serratia sp. BW106 | reverse complement strand
TTCGATTTATTCAACAAAGCCCTTCAGAGGTCAAAGTGGGGTAGCGCGACTCTCTTACAAAAAGCTTAACGCCCACCTGATGCTCTAGATTAGAAATAGTATGGCTCACCACAGATTGACTACGCCTTAATTTTCTCCCTGCGGCAGAGAAGCTGCCTTCCGTGGCCGCCGCTATAAAGGTCCGGAGTTGATCAAGACTAACAGTTTCCAACATGTATCCTCCTTTTAGATACATACTATCGAAAAAAACGGGGTACCGCATCGGGTAAAAACAAATTAGTATCGACTTACACGTCAGATAAAAAACGGAAATTATGTTTATAAACACCAGGAAGGTTATCGTTACAGTATCCTTATTGGCAGCAATATTCAGCATGAATGCTTTTTCTTCAGCTACTGTCAATGAATCTCTTGATCCCAGGCTAACGGACACCGCTAATATGTTAAAAAGCAACAGGGAATTAATTAACAAATTTTATGACGTATTTAAGATCGGGGATAAAGCCATTATATTGAGCTATATCACCGATGATTTTATCATGCATGTGCCAGGCAAAGGGTTAAACGCTGGAGAGTATTGGGGAAAAGAGGGGTTCAGCCAATTCCTTTCAAATATTGGAAACTATTCTGGTGGGGACTTTTCCTTATCGGTGCCCAGCCTGGCGATTAATGAAGACACCATCTTCACCCGCGAAGACATCATCATGAATCGTAAAGAAAATCCAGGTGAAAAGTGGCTATTAAGATTCATTATGGAGTATCATATTAAGGATGGTTTGATTTCGGAAGCCTGGACAATACCTCAGGATCCCATTGCGTATGACGCTTTTTGGACGCCAAAATCCCAATACATTGAGACCAGATCAGCAGGTTTTAGCCAGAAAAGCGTAGGGATTTCGGACAACGATCCTTTCACGCACTCGGTTGAGAGTCTGCAAGTGGTGAGGAAGTTTTATCATTATTTCTGGAAAGGCGATCTTAACGCCATGTCAAAACTTGTCGGTGATGAGTTTGAGTTTTATACCCCTGGCCGAAGTTCGCTGGCAGGAAGATATAAGGGATGGCATGGATATGAAACCTTCAGAGAGAAATTAATCGCCAATGTGGCTGGCGATAAATACAAACTGGAATGGGGTGGCTATGCCGCATCGAAAAACGATGTGTTCGTAAAAGAGTATATCCGAATGAATACCAGCTGGGACAAAGAGGTTAAATCAAGCTTTGTCATTCTTCACTTCACGATGAAAGAGGGGAAAATAGCTAAAATAGAAGACACTCCGGTGGATTCAATTAAGTACGATTCTTTATTCACAAAACCCGTGAGCGAAAAATAAAATGCCGGCTGGCGATGTTATCGTCAGCCGGACAGTTTGGCGGGCAATCACTTAGCCACGCTAATGGTTAGCACGCATCAGCATTACTTCTGCTCTGCTTTACTCACGGTGTCTTCGGCTTTCCACACGCGGTATTTCACTTCCACGTCTTTCGGTGCATAGACGACGATTGGCAAGCGGCTGTTGTAACGTTGCATAGCAGCGTCACCCAGATTGGCGGCAATAAATTTCTGCGTTTTGGTGTTGTCTGGGCAAGCCATCATGGTGGAGGCCGGTTCAGACAGTTTTTCCAGCACCAGGTAGTTGTAACCCCAACCGGAAAGCGTTTTGCTTTCCAGCGTGCCGCCGATCATGTGGCGGTTGCAGTCCACTTCCAGCGTTTTGCCGATCAGCAGTTCAACCTTGAAATTCTCTTCGTGTTCCTGCTTCGGCAGGTAAATCACCTGACGGTTCATGCCCTTTTCGGCTTTCGGGTAAGGGGCGACCTTTTCCAGCGGCTGTTTGCTGATATCAGTCTCTTCAGCAGAGGTGGCAGCAATGGCGCTGGCGGAAACGGCCATCAGCAGGCCGGAAAATACAACGGATACCTTGTTCATGTTTATATCCCTACAATTTATTAAATGCTCCGGGCATAAGCTAATACACTACCGATAGGCTAGCCAGCAGTTTAATCTTCTTTACAATTAGCAATGGCCAGCGACAATAACCCACCACCGACCATTTATTAGGATAAATCATTAACGAGATGCGTTTTTGGCGATATAAGCCTTCACCACCTGATAGACATAATCCTGGCACGCCAGGCCCGTCTGCGGGTCATATTTACCCTGATTGGTAATATTGTTAGACAGTACGCGGATGCCAACAAAGGGGATGTTGAAGGCAACAGCGATCTGCGCGGCGGAGGCCGTCTCCATCTCTTCAACCGAGGTATGATAGTTTTTGTGGAAATAACCAATGCGGTCCAGTTCACTGTTCCACACGTCGGCGGAACCGATCACCCCTTCAACCACCTTGCCCTGGGTATAGCTGCCCTTAACCCCTTCCGCTATGGCCAGGAGGTTGGCATCCGCCGGGAATTGGCGAAGAGTGTGGGCATTCTTATCCTCACCGGCACTGCCTTTCGAAGCCAGTAAATCCATCGGTTGCCACTGACGTGAGTCACTGCCCTCCCCCAGTGCCTTCTTCGGCGTTTTAAAGGCACCCAGACTAACCGAATACTTACCCAGCACGATGTCGTACACCTTCAGTGCCGGATCGTGGCCACCGGCGGTACCCTGATTGATGATCGCCACCGGGTGGAAGTTAGTCGCAGCAATCGCCGTAGCGGCCGCCGCATTAGACATGCCTTTCAGGGTTTCTGACACCACCACCGGATAACCGTCCACCGTACCGCGCCAGAAACGCCAACCACCAATCTGCTCCTCACGCGGGTTGTCCAGGCGCTGGGCGAAACGTTCAGCCTCTACCGGCATCGCGCCCTGCACCACAATCGGCCCGGTGACCTGTGCCAACGCCAAAGGTGAAAAAACTGCACTACAGGCTGCCAACAGCGCCAAATTTAATTTTTTTGTCATCGACACATCATCCCAATAAAAAGCAAACGATTACCTTAGCCGAAAGCCGATAATCCGCCTATCGCTTTCTCTACGTCAGCCAGCCGGAGGGTTAAGGTTTTCTTAAGGCAGAATTATTACAGTGGCAGCATCCATTAATGTCACCGAGCCTGCGCGTGAATCCAAAACCTTCATTAAATCAATCCTCAACAACACCCCAAATTAAGACTAACGCCCTTTACTCCCTGTCGGCATCCTTTTACCGTTGGCAGGTTTTGGGATTGATAGTCAGTGGCTTGTTGTTCCTTTGGCTGTCGCGTAACGAACAGCTGGACTGGGCAGTCAGCAATTACTGGTTCGACGCCGCCAGTGGGCACTTCCCGTGGCAAAACGATCGCTGGCTGGACTTGATTAACCACCGCTTGCTGAAAATTGGCGTCATTACCGGTGCAGTGTTGGCGTTGTTTTGGGGAATTTTCCGCCGTAATCCGCGCATGATCGTCACCATGCTGCTGATCGGTATTGGCCCCTTGGTGGTCGGCATTCTGAAAGCCACCAGCGCGCACTCCTGCCCATGGGATTTGATCGAATACGGCGGCAAGGCCATGTCCTACCCCTTGTTCGGTGCAATCCCGGCAGAACCCGGTCCGGGCCGCTGCTTCCCTGGCGGCCATGCTTCCAGTGGCTTTGCAGTGATGGCGCTGTTTTTCCTGTTTTACCCGCAACGCCCACGCCTGGCTTACTGGTGCTGGTTCGGCGGTATTGCGCTCGGCATGCTGATGGGTTTTGGTCAGGTGATGCGCGGCGCACATTTTCTTACCCATAACCTGTGGGCGGGTTGGTGGGTTTGGCTCAGCCAGTTGGCTGTTTATTGGATGGTGAGCGGTTATAGCCGCCGCAAGACAAGGTAAATATTATGGAGCAGTTGAATTATCTTCTTTTCGCCTGGATCAATGCGACCCCGGCGTCCCCCGAATGGTTGATCGATCTCGCTACTTTTCTGGCGCGCGATCTCATTGCTATCGTGCCGATGCTGATCGTCGGACTCTGGCTGTGGGGGCCGCAGAATCAACTGGTATCGCAACGTGAAGTAGTGGCCAAGACGACAATTGCTCTGCTGTTCGCCATGCTTGCCTCAGCCACCATTGGTATGCTTTTGCCGCATGAGCGGCCGTTCGTCGCCGGTGTCGGTTATACCTTCCTGGCACATGCCCCGGACAGCTCCTTCCCGAGCGATCACGGCACCGCCATCTTTACCTTCGCTCTGGCCTTTTTGTTCTGGCACCGGGTTTGGTCAGGAATTTTATTGCTGATTGTGGCTGCCGGTATTGCCTGGTCACGTGTCTATTTGGGCGTGCACTGGCCGCTGGATATGGTGGGCGGTTTCCTGCTCGGTCTGGTCGGTTGCCTGTTTGCTCAACTGGTGTGGAACCTGTTTGGCGATATCATCGCCAACAAACTGACGCGCCTGTACCGTTTCCTGTTCGCCATCCCGATCCGCAAGGGCTGGGTGAAAGAGTAAATTGGCACTTTGGCAGGGGCGGCTCCGCCCCTGTTCTCACACCACACCGGTCGTCACACAAAACTCACGTGTTTTTCCCGCTCCTATCATCATCCCCGTCTGCCCACTTTGCTCCTGTGGGCTGCTGGTGGCCGGTTGAATGAACCTGAACAAACGCTGGTTCCCTTGTTGTGCAATAGGGCGCAGACCATAGTTGAACTGCTCGGTGGAAAACCGCGTGACGTAGCGCCTCCCCTTTGACGCCAACATAAAGAACTCGGCCTGATCGACATACAGTGACAGATCGTCCGTACACTGCACCCCCTGCTCGGCGATGCTCCCCGGAGGAGTCAGTGCCGGCATCGGTAAGTTCTGTCGGAACACCGCCGCGGGAATGCAGCCATAGTTGAGCTGGCAAACATAACTTAGCGATAGGGGGCGATTGGCAAGGTTGGTGATTTGCATATCAATCGAGAATTGGGCGCTGTCCGCCGTCAAACGTACCGCCGGGCGCAGTCGGCAATGTTGATGAGCAGACTCTCCACTGCCATACAGCGTCAACGTATCGCCCTCGACCTGCAACCACACTAGCTGCATGTCTGATAATGGGTCCCCCAGGTATGGCCAGGGTGAATGAAAGGCGACATTGCCCCCTGGTTTGCCTATCGGCGTTCTGGTACTACGACGGCCCGACTTCAGCGAGTAGCCATCAAAATCGGCATCCCAAATCGTCAAAGCGCGGTAAGGCAATACCCGTAGTGAGCCGCGGCTGTTTGCCAGCGTCAGCATCGGCCCTGCTGTTTCACAGTTAAAAGTGGTGACTACAAAATCCGCATTACGGAAAACTTCTTCTGGTTGCGCTCCGAACTGCTCTGGCGCCAGATTTATTATCATATCCATACTTTCCCCCTGGGTGTTCACGCGAGTTATCCCGCGGCCAACGCCTGTAAATGTTACTTAAATAACATTTTATCCGTCCCCATGTTATACACACAACAGCCAAAAAACGATGATCTGGGTATAATTTTTAAAACTTCACTATGTTTACCGCCAATGGAATGTTATTATTATAACATTATTCACATCCTGCTTTGAAAACCTGACTAAGGAATCGAGATGACAACCGAAAACATTGATTACGCCCGCTATGTCGATCACACCCTGCTGGCGATGGACGCCACTGAAGAGCAAATCGCCAAACTGTGTGAAGAAGCACAGCAGCACAACTTCTACGCCGTCTGCGTTAACTCTGGCTATGTGCCACTGGCGGCGCACCTGCTGCAGGAAAGCGAAGTGAAAATCTGCTCAGTGATTGGTTTCCCACTGGGTGCCGGTCTGACCGTAGCCAAAGCCTTCGAAGCTAAAGCTGCCATTGCCGCCGGCGCGCAAGAAATTGACATGGTGATCAACGTGGGTTGGCTGAAAAGCGGCCTGCTGGACGAAGTCAAAGCCGATATCGCCGCCGTGCGCGAGGTTTGCGCGGCGATCCCGTTGAAGGTAATATTGGAAACCTGCCTGCTCAGCGATGCGCAGATCGTTCAGGTTTGTGAAATGTGTCGCGAACTTGATGTGGCCTTCGTTAAAACCTCAACCGGCTTCAGCACCGGCGGAGCTCGTGAAGAGCACGTCAAACTGATGCGCGCGACAGTGGGCAGTGAGATGGGTGTTAAAGCATCCGGCGCCGTGCGCGATCGCGCAACCGCCGAGAAGATGATCAAAGCAGGTGCGACTCGTATCGGCACCAGCTCTGGCGTAGCAATCGTTTCCGGTGATCAGGCTGCCGCCGGCAGTTACTGATAACCTGAGGCGTCTCAGTACCGGGCGCGCGCCGTGATAATCTGATGCGGGGTAATAAGTCCAGCCGATGGCTGGGTCCCTATTACCCCGCATTTGTGTGTTCAGCCCTGGAGAAACTCTCTTAACCCTGTGGGAAGACAGACAGATGGAAACGCGGCGCGAAGAACGTATCAATCGATTAGTGCAGGCGTTAAAGCGCTCTGACAAGATCCACTTAAAAGAAGCCGCCGTCCTGTTGGGCGTTTCAGAAATGACCATTCGCCGCGATCTCAGTGCGGAACCGGCTGCCGTGGTGCTGCTGGGCGGTTACGTGGTGGCCGATCCACGCAGTAACGGCGTCACCCACTATTTTGTTTCCGATCAAAAAGCCAAACAGGTCACGGAAAAGCGGCGCATCGGTTTGCTCGCCGCGCAGCTTATCAGTGAAAACGACACCGTGTTTTTCGACTGCGGCACTACCACCCCGGCAATCATCGACGCCATTGCCGACGACCTGGTGTTCACCGCGGTCTGCCACTCGCTGAATACTTTTCTGGCGTTACAGGACAAACCGAACTGCAAGGTGATCCTGTGCGGCGGTGAATTCAAGCCAAACAACTACATTTTCACCGCCGTTGGCCGCCACAACGAGCTGGATCATATCTGTCCCAATATCGCCTTTATCTCCGCCGCCGGTTTGAGCCTGCAACAGGGTGCCACCTGCTTTAACTTTGATGAGTTGGAGATGAAGCACCGGGCGATAGCAATGTCACAACAAAAAATTCTGGTGGCTGACCACAGTAAATTCGGTAAAACCAAACCCGCCTGCATTGGACCACTGACCCAATTCGACCGGGTGATCACCGATCGCCAGCCCGACCCGGAGTTTGCGGAATTTTTCAGCGAAAACGCGATCGCCATTCGTTTTTAATCTGCACCCTACCGTCGGCCCCGGCCGGCGGTGCCCTTCATTAGCCCCTTCTTGCCCGACAAAAACCGGACAAATAATGCGCAATTGATTCAATTGTTTTCTTATCCCTACGCGATATCAGGTTAATAAATTGAAACAGTTTCTCAGGCTTATTCCCTCTATCCAGATAAATCCGGCTTAATATTACTTTCTCGCCAGGTATAACAGCGCTTTTATATGATAAATCGCATTACCATCTGCATGATAAATATCAACAATTGCGCAACCAATGCGCTTTAAATATAACCAATTTGGCTTATTTATATGATGAATGGTTAAGCATTTTTATCCGCTAACCAGTTAAGTAGTTTACCCGCGTTATTAGCTGGATATTTAAAATAAATACAGTAAAAACAAACAATTGAAACAAATTCCACTTAAATTAACAATGTGATCTGCGTCACTAAAACCGCTTAATCCGGGTTTTTAGCTAGATTCAAACCCCTGCTTAAAATATATTGCTCGACTTGCTGACAACGGCAGCGTTTTATCTGGTTACAGATTGTTCACGCCAGATAAACTCTGAAACATTGATGAGAGCGTTTTCAGCATGAAATCTTACACAAGCGCTTAACATATGCATGAAAAACCAATAAAAAAGCAGTTAGCCGCACATATTACGCATTTGAGAGCATGATCACGGTTGTTTCTACTGTAAATCGTTATCTTGCCGCCAACGAAAATCGGCAGGCAATGACCTTCCGGCAGCAGTACCGATACGATGTCCTCGACGGGCTAAATATCATTAGATTAATTATCCGGCACCGTTGCCAACGGTAATTAGATTATTAAACAACCAGGGGGCACCCACTATCCCCGCAAGCTACATCTGATTCTTACCGATGCCGTCATCTGATATTACGTCATTCGGTCTTAACCTTAAGTTTTGCCTTTAATTTTAAATTAGCGTGTTCACTTCGGAGATATTTATGGACACTACACAGACCGGCACTATTGCCTCTGCGGCTTCTGGCTCTACCAGTACCTGGCGTAAAACCGACACCATGTGGATGTTGGGCCTGTACGGCACCGCGATCGGCGCGGGCGTTTTGTTCCTGCCAATCAACGCCGGTATCGGTGGTTTGATTCCCCTGATCATCATGGCCATCATCGCTTTCCCGATGACCTTCTTCGCTCACCGTGGCCTGTGCCGCTTCGTGCTCTCCGGTAAAAATGCCGGTGAAAACATCACTGAAGTGGTTGAAGAACACTTTGGTATCAGCGCCGGTAAGCTGATTACCCTGCTCTACTTCTTTGCTATCTACCCGATCCTGTTGGTTTACAGCGTCGCCATCACCAATACTGTCGACAGCTTTATTACCCACCAATTGGGTATGACTTCGCCACCACGTGCCATTCTGTCGCTGATCCTGATTGTCGGCCTGATGACCATCGTGCGTTTCGGTGAGCAGGCTATCGTGAAAACCATGAGCATCCTGGTCTTCCCGTTTGTCGCCGTGCTGATGCTGCTGGCCCTGTACCTGATCCCGAACTGGACCACCGCAATCTTCGAGAACGTTTCTCTGTCCGGCGCAGGCACGGGTATGGGTCACGGTCTGGTTGTCACCCTGTGGCTGGCAATTCCGGTGATGGTGTTCTCCTTCAACCATTCACCTATCATCTCCGCATTTGCGGTGGCCAAGCGTGAAGAATACGGTCAGGAAGAAGCCGAGAAGAAATGCTCACGCATTCTGGGTTTCGCGCACATCATGATGGTGTTGACCGTGATGTTCTTCGTGTTCAGCTGCGTGCTGAGCCTGTCACCGGAAAACCTGGCGGAAGCCAAGGCGCAGAACATCTCCATTCTGTCTTACCTGGCCAACCACTTTAATAACCCGATGATCGCCTACATCGCGCCGGTTATCGCCTTTATCGCCATCACCAAATCGTTCCTCGGTCATTACCTGGGGGCACGTGAAGGCTTTAACGGTCTGATCGCCAAGTCGATGAAGAGCCGCGGCAAGACCATCAGCACCAACAAACTGAACCGTATCACCGCCCTGTTTATGCTGGTGACCACCTGGATTGTTGCGACCCTGAACCCAAGCATCCTCGGCATGATCGAGAATATGGGTGGCCCAATCATCGCCATGTTGCTGTTCCTGATGCCGATGTACGCCATCCGTAAAGTACCGGCAATGCGCAAATACAGCGGCCACATCAGCAACGTGTTCGTGGTAGTGATGGGCCTGATCGCCATCTCCGCAATCCTTTACAGCTTCTAATGACGCCCAGCCGGCGCACCTGCGCCGGCTTCTCGCACGGCCCTCCCTTTCCTGCATTAACGCCTAACACCTGAAGAAGGAGGCGAGACCATGGTCAGCGTTTTCGATATTTTCAAAATTGGTATTGGTCCATCCAGTTCCCACACCGTCGGCCCGATGAAAGCCGGCAAGCTGTTTGTCGATGAATTGATTGCCAACCAGCAGTTAATGGATACCACTCGCGTGGTGGTGGACGTCTACGGTTCGCTGTCGCTGACCGGCAAAGGTCACCACACCGATATCGCGATTATCATGGGGTTGGCGGGTAACCTGCCGCACGATGTAGATATCGACGGCATCGCCGGTTTTATCCGCGACGTTGAACAACGCGGTCGCCTGCTGCTGGCCAAGGGCCACCACGAGGTGGATTTCCCGCTGCAGACCAGCATGAACTTCAGCAAAGATAATCTGCCGCTGCATGAAAACGGCATGCGCATCAGCGCTTTCGCCGGTGAACAGCAGCTGCACAGTAAAACTTATTACTCCACCGGCGGCGGTTTTATCGTCGATGAAGAAAATTTCGGCCTGGCCGCTGCCAATCCGGTTCAGGTACCCTTCCCGTTCAACTCTGCGCGTGACTTGCAGCAACACTGCAAAGATGCCGGTTTGTCGCTGTCCGGCCTGGTGATGCAAAACGAATTGGCGCTGCACAGCAAGGCCGAGATCGACGCACACTTCGCCGATGTCTGGCAGGTAATGCGCGCTGGTATCGAACGCGGCATGAACACCGAAGGCCTGTTGCCCGGCCCGATGAAGGTTCAGCGCCGCGCCGCCGCCCTGCGCCGTCTGCTGGTGACCGGTGACAAGAACAATATCGATCCGATGAACGTCGTCGACTGGATCAACATGTTCGCCTTCGCCGTTAACGAAGAGAACGCTGCCGGTGGCCGCGTGGTGACCGCTCCGACCAACGGTGCCTGTGGCATCATCCCGGCGGTGCTGGCCTATTACGACCAGTTTATTCGTCCGGTGAACCCCAATTCCTACAGCCGTTATTTCCTGACGTCCGGCGTGATCGGTGCGTTGTATAAGATGAATGCTTCGATTTCCGGCGCCGAAGTGGGTTGTCAGGGCGAAGTGGGCGTCGCCTGCTCAATGGCGGCGGCAGGGCTGGCAGAATTGATGGGCGGCAGCCCGGCACAGGTTTGCATTGCGGCGGAAATCGCCATGGAGCACCACCTGGGGCTGACCTGCGATCCGCTGGCCGGTCAGGTTCAGGTGCCCTGTATCGAGCGTAACGCGATTTCCGCAGTGAAAGCGGTCAATGCCGCACGTATGGCGCTGCGTCGTACCAGTGAGCCGCGCGTATGCCTGGATAAGGTGATCGAAACCATGTATGAGACGGGCAAGGACATGAACGCCAAGTACCGCGAGACTTCGCAAGGCGGCCTGGCGATCAAGGTGGTGGCCTGTAACTGATCAAAAAGAGGGCGCAATCCTGTGGACTGCGCCCTCGTCTTAAAGCTAATTGCTGTTGTTCTTAACCGAACACGCTACCGAACCACTGGGTCAGCTTCATCATCACCATGTCCCAGATACGGCTAAAGAAGTTCCCTTCTTTCACTTCCTGCATCGCCACCAGCGGATACTGCTCAATGGTTTTACCGTCGAGCTGGAAATCAATGGTGCCGACTACCTGATTTTTCGCCAACGGCGCTTCCAGCGTCGGTTGGTTCAGCTTGTAACTGGCCTTCAGGTTTTTCATCTGCCCTTTCGGGATGGTGACAGCGGCGTCTTTCGCTACGCCCAACGGCACTTCCCCGACATCGCCAAACCACACTTTCTGGGTCACGAACGGCTTGTCCGTTTTGATTGGCGTGGCGGTTTCATAGAAGCGGAAACCCCAGGTCAGCAGTTTTTCACTTTCGCTAAAGCGGATACGGTCGCTCGGCGCGCCCAGCACCACCGAAATCAAACGCATCGGGCCATCGGTAGCGGAGGCCACCAGGTTATGGCCGGCACCGCCGGTGTAACCGGTTTTGATGCCGTCAACGGTCAGGTTGGTGCTCCACAACAGACGGTTGCGGTTAACCTGGCGGATCTTGTTGAAGGTGAACTCTTTTTCTTTGTGCAGCGCGTACTCATCCGGCACATCGCGGATCAACGCCTGGCTGAGCAAGGCCATATCGCGTGCGGTGCTGTACTGCCCTTCCGCATCCAGACCGTGCACCGTCAGGAAGTGGGTATTCTGCAAGCCCAGCGATTTGGCGTAGTTGTTCATCAGGCCGACAAACGAATCCTGACTGCCAGCGACATAGTCGGCCAAGGCGATGCTGGCATCGTTACCCGACTGAATGACGATGCCCTTGTTCAGTTCCATCACCGGCACCTGATCGCCCGGCTTGATAAACATCAGCGAGGAACCGCGCAGCGCCGGGTTGCCGGTAGCCCATGCGTCCTTACCGACGGTCACCATATCTTCGGGCTTGATCTTGCCGGCCTTGATCGCCTGGCCGATCACATAACTGGACATGATCTTGGTCAGGCTGGCGGGATCGAGACGGGTATCGGCATTGCCCTCCGCCAGAATTTTGCCGCTGTTGTAATCCATCAGCACATAGGCCTTGGCATCTACCTGTGGCGCCGCCGGCGCTTCGGCCGCCTGGACAACAGGGACAGCCAGCAACAGTATGCTGACGCTAAAAGTTAATTTTTTCAGAGTGGTAGGTAAGTTTCTTTTCATCATGACGTCGCCAGAGTGTCCATTCAAATCATTGAAATAGCGTTAACTTTCAAACATATTCACGTTTTCAGCCAACCAGCGAGAGTGGCCCGGCACGCGTTTGCCAACCGCAATCTCCCTGCGGCCCCATGACGGGTGAGCGGCGCACCGAAAATGCCCTTGCTGTGAGTTTATTAGATTCATCTTATTTTTGCAGGGTTTAGCGTGAATTTTCAGCATTTTTACATAACTGTACGCTGTTACGCGCAATTTGGATGAAAAGCCAACCGTACGTGGTTTTTTTATACTACCCACGGCTACACGGCCAAACATCCAAACTGCTGCACATCTGCGCTTCCATACGTCCAAATTAGATTAATATATTCCAAAAAGGCATATTTAACGGTTATTTGTTCTTTTTAATAGGCTTATTGGCAGCGCTATCATCCAGACAACGGCTTTAAACCGAATTATTCTGGAGATCCCCCATGGCTATACCGCATTCCGTCATCGATCTGATCGGCAACACCCCGATGCTGGAACTGACCCAGTTCTATACCGGTCCCTGCCGGCTGTTCGTCAAACTGGAGAATCAAAACCCCGGCGGCTCAATCAAGGACCGCGTGGCGCTCTCGATGATCGAACAGGCAGAACGTGACGGCAGCCTGCAACCCGGCGGTACCATCATTGAAGCCACCGCCGGCAATACCGGCCTCGGGCTGGCACTGGTGGCGGCCCTGAAGGGGTATAAGCTGTTGCTGGTGGTGCCGGACAAGATGAGCCGCGAGAAGATTTTCCATCTGCGCGCACTGGGTGTGGAAGTGGTACTGACCCGCTCCGACGTCGGCAAGGGCCACCCGGCTTACTATCAGGATTATGCCCAACGTCTGGCGAGTGAGACTGCCGGCGCTTTCTATATCGATCAGTTTAATAACCCGGCCAATCCGGCGGCCCATACCCGCACTACAGCACCGGAACTGTGGCAACAGATGGACCATCAGGTCGACGCCATCGTGGTCGGCGTCGGTTCTGGCGGTACGCTGGGTGGTCTGAGCCGCTATTTCGCCGAGGTGTCGCCCCAGACCGAGTTTGTTTTGGCTGACCCTGCCGGTTCGATCCTGGCGGACTATCTCGATAACGGCCAGATAGGTGAGGCCGGCAGCTGGCTGGTAGAAGGCATTGGCGAAGATTTCGTCCCGCCGCTGAGCGACTTCAATCAGGTACGTCACGCCTACCGCATCGGCGATGCCGAAGCCTTTACCACCGCGCGCGATCTGTTGCGTAAAGAAGGCGTATTGGCCGGTTCATCCACCGGCACCCTGCTGGCTGCCGCGCTGCGCTATTGCCAGGCGCAGACCGAGCCGAAACGCGTGGTCACCTTCGTCTGCGACAGCGGCAACAAATACCTGTCTAAAATGTATAACGATCACTGGATGCTGGAACAGGGTTTGCTAAGCAAGCCGCAGCACGGTGACCTGCGCGATCTGATCGCCTACCGTCATGACGAAGGCGCTGCGGTATCGGTGGCTTCGGAAGATACCCTGGCGATCGTCCATGCCCGCATGCGGCTGTATGACATCTCACAGTTACCGGTGCTGGAGGGCGATCGGGTGATCGGCCTGATCGACGAGTGGGATTTGCTGAACGCCGTACAGGCGGACGCCAGCCACTTCAGCCTGCCGGCCTCCCGCGCCATGACCCATTCGGTCAAAACCTTGCAAAAAGAAGCCAGCTATCAGGATTTGCTCGCCACTTTCAATCACGGCCACGTGGCGGTGGTGCTCGACGGCGAGCGCTTCCTCGGTCTGATTACCCGCACCGACGTGCTTAACGCCTGGCGCCAGAAATTACGCTAATAAATAAGGAAGATTGTATGGCCAAGTTTGATACGTTGACCGTCCATGCCGGCTACACGCCGGATGCTACCGGCGCAGTGATGCCGGCCATTTACGCCACCTCTACCTACGCCCAACCGGCGCCGGGCGAGCATACCGGCTATGAATATTCGCGCAGCGCCAACCCGACGCGCACCGCGCTGGAGAGCGCCATCGCCGAACTGGAGGGCGGCAGCCGCGGTTACGCCTTTGCCTCTGGCCTGGCGGCCTGTTCAACGGTGCTGGAGCTGCTCGACCAGGGCAGCCATCTGGTGGCGGTTGACGATCTGTACGGCGGGACCTATCGGTTGTTGGAAAAAGTGCGTAGTCGCACTGCCGGCCTGCGGGTCACCTATGTTTCCCCGGCGGACATTGCCGCGCTGGAGCAGGCGATCGAACCTGATACCAAAATGATCTGGGTAGAAACGCCGACCAACCCGCTGTTGAAACTGGCGGATCTGAGTGCGATCGCCGCGATCGCCAAAAAACACGGTTTGATCAGCGTGGCGGACAACACCTTCGCCTCGCCTTATATTCAACGTCCGCTGGAGCTCGGCTTTGACGTAGTGGTGCATTCGGCCACCAAATACCTCAACGGACATTCCGACGTGGTGGCCGGCGTGGCCGCTGTAGGGAATAACCCGGAGCTGGCCGAACAGCTGGGCTTTTTACAAAACGCGGTGGGTGGCATTCTCGATCCATTCAGCAGCTTCCTGACGCTGCGCGGTATCCGCACGCTGGCGCTGCGCATGGAGCGTCACAGTAACAGTGCTTTACGTATTGCCCAGTGGCTGGAAAGCCAACCGCAGGTAGAAGACGTCTACTATCCGGGCCTGCCGAGCCACCCGCAGCATGGGTTGGCGGCAAAGCAGATGAGCAGCTTTGGCGGCATGATTTCAGTGCGGCTGAAAGGTGATGATGCCTTTGCCCGTCGGGTGATCAAGCGTTCTCAGCTGTTCACCCTGGCAGAAAGTCTGGGCGGGGTGGAAAGTCTGATCAGCCAGCCGTTCAGCATGACCCATGCGTCAATCCCGCTGGAGCAGCGGCTGAAAACCGGCATCACGCCGCAGTTGCTGCGCCTGTCGGTGGGCATTGAGGATGCAGAAGATCTGATCGCCGATCTGCAGCAAGCGCTGGCGGAATAATCGCAGCCCTCAGACGACTGACAAAGTTGGTTATTAGGGAGAGCGTGCCGAAGGGGTCGTAGCAGCTTTAGCTGCCGGAGTGCCCCTCGGTGCGCTAGGCCCGAGTATCTCAAACTGGAAGACAACTGCAAAAGGCCTACATCTTGCCAGGCCTTCCCATTTGAATCTGAGTTCTGGCCCTTTTAGTTTTCACACTACAGCATCGATAACATCCTGATAGTAGCGCTGCGCCACATCGGGATGAGAACGAATGCGCCCCTTCAGATAGTTAAAACCCACGTCACGCAACAGCGGATTATGCGGATCGCTGGCCGGTCCGTGCGCCTCGGCCATCAGAGGTGTCGGAAGCTGATAAAGTGGCACCACGGCATCCAACCGAGCGCCAAGGAAGAAGGCAATCGACAGGCGGTCGCTGCCCGCAGGGGGTGTCTCTACCCGATGCACCGTGGCACGCAGATAGCCATTGGTTGCCAACTCCAGCAGTTCGCCGATATTCACCACAAAGGTGTCCTCAAGCGGTTCGGCGTCAATCCATCGCCCTTCGTCAATTTCAACCTGCAGACCCTTTTGCCGGTCCTGCAACAGAAAGCTGAGAAACCCGGAGTCTTTATGGGCACCCACCCCTTGCCCGCTGGCGGTCACCTCGCGCCCCGGATAACGGATCAGTTTGATATGTTCATTGGGTTTGTCGCCGTAGAGCGCATCAAATGCCTGCTCCGGTAAAGAAAGCGCCAGGGCAAAAGCGCGCAACAGTCGCAGCGACATGGCGGTCATCGCCTGTTGCCACTGCAACAGCAACGGCTTCAGTTCGGGCAGTGCCTCAGGCCATTGATTCGGCCCCTGTAAACGCGCCCAACGCGGAGTTTCATTAGCCAGTTGCAGCGCAGGACGTTCCGCGCCGATATCAAACTGCTCACGCCAGTCCGGCTGCCCGCGCGTCAGTTCGGCCGCAGCACGGTTATAACCGCGAAAGTGCGGCGAATGTACCATCTGCACCGCCAGCTTGTCGGCTTCCGGCAGGGCGAAAAATTGCCTGGCATACTGCTGCAATTGAGCATTCAGCCGGTTATCTACGCCGTGTCCGCGCAGATAGAAAAAACCTGCGTCACGCGCTGCTGCACGCAGCTCATAAAGAAATGCCTGCCGCTGCCGCGCGTCGCCGTCAAGCTGCGAAAGATCCAGCAGCGGCAGCGTCTTCAGCGTCAGTGGTGGTGTCATTATCCTGTTCCTCTTCATCCCCGACAAAAACCGGACCGCTATAAAGGCGAATTATCAGCATCTTTAACTCCTGGATGAACAGTACATGGTCCCTATAGTTACCACCCTGCCAACGATGCCAGCCAATATTGTTGCGTTCTAAGTTATGCAAAGCTTCAACAAAGTGTCGCAAAACTGTCATCAATGTTTCTTATGCTCTGCGCAATTTGTTCGTCGCCACTGGCTGGCGGCTTACGCTATCCGCTATTCTGTATACACCCCCATTTCACTCCCTGCCTGCCGGAGAAATACTGATGGATTTAGCCTTATTCGACCTGGATGAAACCCTGATTGATGATGACAGCGCCAGCCTGTGGATACGCTGGTTAGTCACCGAGGGGTTTGCGCCGGCGGAACTGGAACAGCAGGAGCAGCAACTGATGCAGCTCTATTATCAGGGCAAGCTGTCGATGGAGGATTACATGCAGGCCACGCTGGCCCCGTTGACCGGTCTGAGCACCCAGACGGTGGCCGGTTGGGTGCAGCGTTATATCCGCCGCGATATTCTGCCACGCGTCTACCCCGCCGCCCGTGAACGCCTGCTGTGGCACCGTGAACGCGGCGACTGCATTCTGGTTATTTCCGCCACGGGCGAACATCTGGTTGCGCCGATAGCCGCACAACTGGGTGCCGACGGCGCGCTGGCAATTGGTGTTGAAGTGCAAGACGGCCGCTTCACCGGCAACACTTACGGCACCATGACTTATCAACAGGGCAAGGTGATCCGCCTGAAAAAGTGGCTGGCCGAACACCCGGAGCTGAGCTTTGAACACAGCCATGGCTACAGCGACTCCCTCAACGACAAGGCGATGCTGGAATATGTCGACAGCGCCACGGTGATCAACCCGGACACGGAGCTCAATGCGCTGGCAGTCGAAAAGGGTTGGGAGATTTGCCGCTGGGAGCGCTAAACGACGCGTCGGTCGGCAAAAAATGCCTTCCGGTGTGACAACCGCTGAATTGTGGCGTACGAATAACTGTTTAGGTTAATTCACCCGTATAAAGAGGCGTTCTATGCTGACCATTTGGGGTCGTGAAAATTCGAACAATGTCAGGAAAGTGCTGTGGTGCGCCGCAGAGCTGGAGCTGAACTATAGCCATATCAATGCCGGTGGCGCATTCGGCAAGGTGAACGACGAGCTCTACCGCTCATTAAACCCGAACGGTCTGGTGCCGTTACTGCAGGACGGTGACTTCGTGCTGTGGGAATCCAACACCATAGTGCGTTATCTGGCGGCGAAATTTGGTAGCGAACCGTTCTACCCGCAGGATCTGCAGGCACGCGCCAGCGCTGAGAAATGGATGGACTGGACCACCGCCACTATCGTCAGCCACTTTAGCGTGGTGTTCTGGGGCCTGGTGCGTACCAAGCCGGAACTGCGTGACATGGCCAAGATTGAAGCGGCGATCGCCACGCTGGAAAAGCACTTCGACATTGTGGAAGAGACCCTGGGCCGCCAGCCTTACCTTTCCGGCGAGTCGTTCGGTATCGGTGACATCCCGCTCGGCAGCTTTGCTTACGCCTGGTTCTCAATGCCGATTAAGCGCCAACCCCGCCCGAACATGGAGCGCTGGTACCAGCAGTTAACCGCCCGCCCCGCTTATCAGCAGGGTGTGATGAGTGAGTTAACCTGATTTTCACGGGGCGGTTTTTTACGACGCCCCGACCTTCAGCAGCTTACCGTCACTCTCATCCGTCAGCAGATAAAGATAACCATCAGGTCCGGTGCGCACTTCGCGAATGCGTTCGCCTTGATCGGCCAGCAGCCGTTCCTCCCCCACAATTTTATTACCGTCCAGCGTCAGACGGATTAACTCTTTTTGCGCCAACGCGCCAATAAACAGCGAATGCCGCCAGGCAGGGAAGCGTTGCGAATCATAGAACGCCATGCCGCTGATACCGGGCGACACCGGCCAATAATGCAGCGGCGGTTCGGTGCCGGCCACCTTCTGCCCTTTAGCCTCCGGGATCGCCAACCCGGAATAATTAATGCCATAGGTGGCGATCGGCCAACCGTAGTTTTTCCCGGCCTGAGGAATATTGATCTCATCCCCGCCGCGCGGGCCATGCTCATGCTCCCAGATGGCACCGCTCCACGGGTTCAGCGCCAATCCCTGTGGATTGCGCTGGCCATAAGACCAGATTTCTGGCCGCTTACCGGCCTGACCGACAAACGGATTATCCGGCGGTACGGCCCCCTCGGCGGTTAACCGCAGGATCTTGCCCTGCAGCTTGTCCAGATCCTGCGCCGTCGGCCGCTGGTTATTTTCGCCCAGTGCGATAAACAGATATCCCTGACGATCGAACGCCAGCTTGCCACCGAAGTGATTACCGACCGACAACTTCGGCTGCTGACGGAAAATCACCCTGAAGTTCTCCAGCCGCCGGCTGTCGGCGCTTAGCTGGCCGTAGCCCACGGCGGTCCCCGCCTTGCCATCCTCACCCGCTTCGGCAAAGCTGAGGTAAACCCGCCTGCTGTCGGCAAAATCCGGCGCCAACAGCACTTCCAGCAGGCCACCCTGCCCCTGGGCATACACCTGTGGCACGCCGCTAATCGGCGCTGACAGCCCTTTATCTTGCTGCCACAATCGCAGACGGCCCGGTCTTTCGGTGATTAACATTCCCCGATCGCCAGGCAAAAACGCCAGCGACCATGGGTGTTCCAATTTATCCTGTAATTGCGTGACCGTCGGCGCGGCGTGCAACAGACCACTGAACAACAGTAAAGCGGCCATCATGCTCAATCGGGGCATAGCGTCCTCCTGGACAGAAACTGACCCACTTAGTGTAGCCCAGTAGGATGATCCCCACGTTTGTTTTAAATTTCAATATGTTGCCTTTTTAACGGACTGTGCTTAAGTTAAGGGTTCACCAAGGAGAAAACATGAACATCACCGTCACCGAAACCCCTGACGAAGAAACCCTCAACACCATCCGTTTGGGGTTGCGGGCCCACAACAGCCCATACATCGACCCTACCCAACGCAAACCCCTTGCCGTCTATAGCCAGGACGAAGCAGGTCGGGTGGTCGCAGGCCTGACCGGCGAGACCTGGGGAAACTGGTTGAGCGTTGAATGGTTGTGGGTGGATGATTCGCAGCGCGGCAGCGGGTTAGGTCGCAAGGTGGTGCTGGCGGCTGAACAGGAGGCTAAAGCGCGGGGTTGTTGTTATGTTCGCCTGGAAACCTTCAGCTTTCAGGCGCGGCCGTTTTACGAGAAGCTCGGGTATCGCTTGCAGATGACGCTGCAGAATTACCCGATAGAACACGAATGTTACTTTCTCACCAAAACTCTTATTGAATAGCAGGTGGCTTGATGGAAACCGCAACCATGGTTGTGAATTGCGTGGCATACAAGGCCGGTCAACGGCTGGGCGAAGTGACCATTGATGATATCAGTGAGGTGGTCAAGCAGCCGGACACCTTCGTCTGGCTCGGGCTGTGGCAGCCGGAGGACGCCTTTATGCGCAAGGTGCAAGAGGAGTTTGGGTTGCACGATCTGGCGATTGAAGATGCCCTGTGCGCCCACCAGCGGCCAAAACTCGAAGCCTACGGCGATTCATTGTTTATCGTGGTCAAAACCGCGCAATGGGGAAAGGGCGAAGTCGAGTACGGCGAAACCCACTTCTTTGTCGGCAAAAACTTTCTGGTCACGGTACGCCACGGTGACTCACCCAGCTATGCGCCGATCCGCCTCAAGGCCGAAGAAAACCACAAGCAAATGTGCCGCGGTCCGGGTTTTGCCTTGTATTCGGTGATGGATTTTGTGGTAGATAACTACCGCACCGTGGTGGCAAAGTTCGAGACGGATATCGAAGCCATCGAAGCCAACATGTTCAAGTCCGAGTTTGATCAGACCGCCATCGAGAACGTCTATACCCTGCGGCGACACCTGTTGGCGCTACGCAATGCGGCGATGCCAATGGACGAAATCTGCAATCAGCTGATTCGCCTGCATGAAGAAGTGATCCCGAAAGAGCTGCGCGCCTATGTACGCGACGTACAGGACCATGCCCGCCAGGTGGTCAGTAACATCGACGATATGCGAGAAATGCTGACCAACGCCATGCACGTCAATCTGGCACTGGTCACGGTAAAACAGAACGAAGTGGTAAAACGGCTGGCGGGCTGGGGGGCGATCCTGGCGATCCCAACGGTGATATTCAGCCTGTACGGCATGAACTTTGCCAATATGCCGGAGCTGAAATTCCCCTGGGCCTATCACACCATTCTCGGGGTCACCGCCGTCGGCTGCTTCTTCCTGTACCAAAAACTGAAGAGATCCGGCTGGCTGTAGCCAGTTATGGGGCTGCGCATCACAGCCCCATTTTACCCATTACTCGGGCTGAACCTGCTGCTGCAGACTGGGTCGGGTCAGCAAACTGCCAATCAGAAAGGCCGCGCCGCCCGCCAGCAGGCCACCGTAGATCGGGCTGTTGGCCTCAATACCCTGGTAATACATCAGCCCCAACACGCACAGGCTGCCGGTCAGCATGCTGGCAATAGCCCCGGTGCTGGTGGCGCGCTGCCAGAAAATGGCGCCGATCAGCGGGATCAGCATACCGCCCACCAGCAGGTTATACGCCAGCGTCAGCGCCATCATCACGTCCCGCACCACAAACGCCAGCCCCAGCATAATGCAGCCCATGATCAGTGTCGTGAGTCGCCCGGCCGCCAAGCCACCGGAAGGCCGCTTGCGTATTGCCGGCAATACGTCCTCCAGCGCGATAGTTGAGGACGCTAACAGACAGGCGCTGGCCGTCGACATCAGCGCCGCCAACGCGGCAGCCGCCACCAAACCACTGACGCCCGCCGGCAACACCGCCTGAGCAATGGCGGCAAAAGCGCCATCGGTATTGCTCAGTTGCGGCAGTACCAGCTTACCGGCCATGCCAATCAGAGCACCGGTCACGCCATACAGCACGCAGTAAACCCCAGCCCCCAGCCCGGCGTAACGGGCAATATTGCTGCTGCGGGCGGTAAATACCCGCTGCCAGATATCCTGACCGATCAGAATGCCGAAGAAGTAGATCAGGAAGAACACCAGGATGGTATCCAGCCCGATCGACGACAGCTGATAGTAGCTGTCCGGCAGTTGGCTGCTGAACGCCGCCCAGCCACCGGCCTTGACGATGCTCATCGGCATCAATACCAGCATCATGCCGACGGTCATAATAATAAACTGGATGATATCGGTCAGCGTCAGTGACCACATGCCGCCCAGCGTGGAATAAAGCACCACCAAACCGCCGCCGAGCAGAATCGAAGCGGTGAACGACAGATCAAACATCACCTGCATCACGCTGCCGATAGCGATAATCGAGGTCACCGCCACCATCAGATCGTAAGCCAGCATGATGGCACCGCTGGTGACTCTGGCGGCCGGATGATAGCGTCGCGCCAGCACCTGACTGACGGTGTAGAGCTTGAGTTTGAGCAGCGGTTTGGCCAACACCATGCTCAACACCACAATCCCCGCACCCAGCGCCCCGCACAGCCATACCCCCGAGATCCCGTAGGTGTAACCCAGCTTGACGCTGCCAATGGTTGACGCACCACCCAATACCACGGCGGACAGCGTGCCCAGGTACAAACAGGGCCCCAGATTGCGGCCAGCCACCAGATAATCTTCCTTGGTGGTAGCCCGGCGAACGCCAAGCCATCCCACCGCCCCTATCACCAAAAAGTAAAACACCACTACCAGCAGGTCGAGATTCATCAGTCACTCCGCATGCTTGTTATTATTCGGTATCTGGCGCAACGGCTCCGCCGGTCAGGGTATGGCGAGGCCTTATCGCTCAGGCAGCACGCACAGCATTTCAAACAGCAGGTTAGCCGCCAGTAGCGCGGTATTGCCGGAACGATCGTAAGGCGGCGAAACCTCCACCACGTCGCTGCCGACCAGATTCAGCCCCCGGCAGCCCCTGACGATCTCCAGGCCCTGCCAAACCGACAGCCCACCGACCTCCGGTGTGCCGGTGCCCGGTGCAAAGGCCGGATCCAGACCGTCAATGTCGAAACTGAGGTAAACCGGCGCATTGCCCATCTGTTCACGCACTTCTGCCATCAGCGGTGCCAACGAGCGATACCAGCAGGCTTCCGCCGGTACCACGCGGAATCCCTGTTTGCTGGACCAGCCGAAATCATCGGCCTCATAACCGCTGCCGCGCAGACCAATCTGTACCACCCGCTGTGGCTGCAATAGCCCCTCTTCAAAGGCGCGGCGAAAAGTCGTCCCGTGCGCCAACTTTTCACCAAACATCTCTTCGTTGGTGTCAGAGTGGGCATCCACGTGAATCAAGCCGACCGGGCCATATCGGCTGGCCATCGCACGCAGGACAGGTAACGTCAGTGTGTGATCGCCCCCCAGCGTTAGTGGAATGCAGCCGTGGGCCAAAATGTCGTTATAAGCCAGCTCAATGCGGCGGACGCTGTCCTCCAGGCTGTAGGGGTTGATGGCTACATCTCCCAAATCGGCCACCTGTAACCGTTCAAAAGGCGCGGCGGCGGTGCCCATGTTGTAAGGGCGGATCATCACCGACTCTTGCCTGATTTGCCGCGGTCCATAACGCGTACCGCTGCGATTTGAAGTACCAATATCAAGGGGAATACCAACGAAGGCCGCATCCAGCCCCCGTGCGTCATCTGCGACGGGCAGGCGCATCATGGTAGGGATACCGGCAAAACGCGGCATATCGTTGCCACTTTGGGGTTGATTCAACATGGGCTTTCCTTGTTCGAGCGTCGGCGAGTTTCAACATTTGGATAACAATTACAGGCTACCCCGACACCTGACAGGGCTACCATTCCATCTTTAGAATGTAAGTATTGAAAATACCGATGATTAGTAACGCATTGAACCATTGGCTTTTATTTAACTCCCATGCCATAAAGACACAGTTATCTGCCCACCGAACCCCCTCGGTGATGTTATGCAATGGTTAACAATTGGCGATTTCCGTGGAGGAGAGAATGCTCACCAATTTGAGCGATATTGATCTGCGACTGCTGCGGGTATTCGTCGCCGTTGCGGAAGCCCAGGGCGTCAGCGCGGCTCAGGAAACGCTGTTGATGAATCAGTCGACCATCAGCACCCATCTCGCCACGCTGGAGACCCGACTGGGATTTCGCCTGTGTCAGCGCGGCCGTTCCGGTTTTATGCTGACCCCGAAAGGCGAACGCATGCTGATCGCCTGCCGCACCCTGTTTAACGCCGCGCGTGACTTTACCCGCGTCAGTCAGTCGCTGAACGGTCTGTTGACCGGCGATCTGCAGATTGGCCTGGTGGATAATCTGGTGTCGCTACCGGGTAATCCCTTCAGTCGTGCCATCAAACAGTTTCAACGTCGGCATCAGGATGTGCAGTTGCAGTGCCGAATTTTCGCCCCCGGCGAACTGGAACAGGGGTTGCTGAATCAGCAACTCGATTTAGGGATCGGTTATTTTGGCCAGCAGTTGGACGAGTTGCAGTATCAGCCCTGGATAGAAGAGACGCAGGCGGTCTATTGCAGCAGCGATCACCCGTTGTTTGCACTGGAGCAGCCGGGACGTGAACAGATTGAAAATGCGCGCTGGGTCAAACGCGGCTACCTGCTGGCGCAGCAGCTTTGCCCGCTGGCACCGCTAAACCTCGGTGCCGTTGCCCATCATATGGAAGGGGTCGCCCATCTGGTGCTCAGCGGCGAGTATCTCGGTTATCTGCCCACCCATTACGCCGCGCGCTGGGTAGAACAAGGCGCATTGAAACAGTTAGGTGGGCAGGCGCTGTCTTATCAGGCGGCATTGAGTCTGGTGACCCGGCCCGGCATGCCAAAGGAGGCACTAAGCGCATTGCTGGAGGATTTGCAGCACGCCGGGGAGGCTTCAGCCGCTATGGCGTTGGTGTAGCAAGGTGCGAACAGCATAAAAAAATGCCCCGCACTTGGCAGGGCATGTTCAAACGTTTAGTTGACCGGCATACGCGCCGGATCCGGGTACTGATATTCAAATCCCAGTTCATTGCAGATACGGCTGCCGTCCACCAGCCGCCCGCCCTGCTCCGCCTCGGCGGCGAACTGCGGAGGTGCCAGATTTAATTGTTCGGCCAGCGCCGGGTAGAACTCGCGTTTGGTCGGATGGGCCGGCGCACACAGATTATAAACATGGCCGCCTTTCGGCAATTTCAGCAGCAGTTGGATCGCACCGATCACGTCGTCCTGATGCACCAGATTGACCCCTTGCGAGCCGCCTTTAACGTCAACTTTACCGGCCAGGAAACGGCCAGGATGACGATCGGCTCCCACCAGCCCTGCCAGACGCAAAATATCCACCGAGGTGTTCGGCAGCTCATGCAGCCAACGCTCCAGCTCTGCCAGCACCTGCCCCGAAGGCGAAACCGGCTTCAGCGGCGAGTCTTCGCGCACCGTGCCGGTGGTTTCACCGTACACCGAGGTTGAACTGGTAAACAGGATGCGCGGCACGCCGAAGGCCATCGCGCTGTCCACCAGCATGCGCACCGCATTAAAATAGTTTTCACTGCCTTCGACGGTACGGCGAGCGGGTAACGTCACCACCAGCGCATCAACGCGCAACAGTGCTTCCAGATCCTCCGGTTCGCAAATCAGTTCCGGCGTCATTTCCAACTGATAGCATTCAATCCCGCTCATCCGTGCGGCCTCGACGCCATCCGGCGTGGTTTTACTGCCAACGACGTCAAATCCGCGGCTCATCAGCGACAGAGCCAGCGGCATACCCAACCAACCCAGGCCAATAATGGCTACCTTTTTCATGATCTTCCTCTCTTGAAGACTGCAGCGCTTTGCCCATTAAGGCTACGCCAGTCGGCGTAGTGATTCAATCCACCGACCTTAAGCTTAGGTAAAGTCGCGTCCAGCTAATAACTCAACCTGTTTCAATAAATTAAATTTATGACGACAAAAAAGAGTTGCGCGACAGACGGCGGATAGTTTAGGTTAATTAGCAATTGAGTTTGTAGCGACTTTATACAGAGAACACACCATGACACGCATTCAGTTCAGCCACCATCATCACCATCACCCTGACTAGTCTTTCAGGCGATGTGTGCTGGAAGACGGTTAGTTAATCTTCCAGTGGCGCGCAGAATGCAAGAGAGAGCCCTCGGAAGATTTCTTCCGAGGGTTTTTTTTTGGCTCCGGACAGACAGACAAAATAATTTTCATAATAAATTCATAAAATTACAGATTAAACAGAGGTTACCATGTTGGATAAAACACGTTTACGGATAGCAATGCAGAAATCGGGCCGCCTGAGTGATGAATCACAGGAGCTGCTGGCGCGCTGCGGTATCAAAATCAACCTGCAGCAACAACGCCTGATCGCCTTCGCGGAGAATATGCCGATTGATATCCTGCGCGTGCGCGATGACGATATCCCGGGCCTGGTGATGGACGGCGTGGTCGACCTGGGCATTATCGGTGAGAACGTGCTGGAAGAAGAGCTGCTCAACCGCCGCGCCCAGGGCGAAGACCCGCGCTACTTCACCCTGCGCCGCCTGGACTTCGGCGGCTGCCGCCTGTCGCTGGCCACTTCACTCGACAGTGAATATACCGGCCCGCAAAGCCTGCAAGACGCCCGCATCGCCACCTCTTACCCACACCTGCTGAAGCAATACCTCGACAAACAGGGCGTGCGCTTCAAATCCTGCCTGCTGAACGGTTCGGTTGAAGTGGCACCACGTGCCGGTCTGGCCGACGCCATCTGCGACCTGGTTTCCACCGGCGCTACGCTGGAAGCCAACGGCCTGCGTGAAGTGGAAGTGATTTACCGCTCGAAAGCCTGCCTGATCCAACGCGACGGCGAAATGCCGGAAGCCAAACAGCAACTGATCGACCGCCTGATGACCCGTATTCAGGGCGTGATCCAGGCGCGTGAATCCAAGTACATCATGCTGCACGCGCCAAGCGAGCGTCTGGACGAAATCGTCGCGCTGCTGCCGGGTGCCGAACGCCCTACCATTCTGCCGCTGGCCGGCGCACAGAACCGCGTAGCCATGCACATGGTCAGTAGCGAAACCCTGTTCTGGGAAACCATGGAAAAACTGAAAGCGCTGGGTGCCAGCTCGATTCTGGTGTTGCCAATTGAGAAGATGATGGAGTAAGGCCATGTCGAACTTCAATACTCTGGTCAACTGGGCAGACTGCAGCGCCGAACAGCGCACAGCACTGCTT
>NZ_MCGS01000021.1:256525-276702 GCF_002607755.1 Serratia sp. BW106 | reverse complement strand
TTGAAAATCTGGCACGCACCAACGTTCGCGATCTGACCCCTTATCAGTCGGCACGCCGTCTGGGCGGCAACGGCGACGTGTGGCTAAACGCCAACGAATACCCGATTGCCCCCGAGTTCCAACTGACCGCTCAAACCTTTAACCGTTACCCGGAGTGCCAGCCGGCGCTGGTGATCGAACGCTACGCCGATTACGCCGGGGTTAAGAAGGAGCAGGTACTGGTCAGCCGCGGTGCGGACGAAGGAATCGAACTGCTGATCCGCGCATTCTGTGAGCCAGGCAAAGACGCCATCCTGTTCTGCCCGCCGACCTACGGCATGTATGCCGTCAGCGCAGAAACCTTTGGCGTGGAGCGCCGTACCGTGGCGGCCAAACAGGACTGGCAGTTGGATTTACCGGCCATCGCCGACAGCCTGGACAACGTGAAGCTGATTTACGTCTGCAGCCCCAACAACCCGACCGGCAACCTGATCGATGCCAACGATCTGCGCGCCGTGCTGGAAATGGCCAAAGGCAAGGCGATCGTCGTGGTTGACGAGGCCTATATCGAATTCTGCCCGCAGGCAAGCGTAGCTGGATGGCTGAACGACTACCCGCATCTGGCGGTGCTGCGCACCCTGTCCAAAGCCTTTGCGCTGGCCGGACTGCGCTGTGGTTTTACCCTCGGTAACGAAGAACTGATCGCCCTGCTGCTGAAGGTGATCGCCCCTTATCCGCTGTCCACCCCGGTCGCCGATATCGCCGCTCAGGCGCTCAGCACCGAAGGGATCCGCATGATGCGTCAACGGGTTACCGAGATTGCCGCCAACCGCAGTTGGTTGCAGCAGGCGCTGCAAAACTGTGCCTGCGTTGAACAGGTTTTCACCAGTGACAGCAATTACCTGCTGGCACGATTCACTGCTTCCAGTAATGTGTTTAAAACCTTATGGGATCAGGGCATTATCTTAAGAGACCAAAATAAACAACCTGGGTTGTCCGGCTGCCTGCGCATCACCATAGGCACCCGTGACGAATGCCAGCGCGTGGTTGACGCGCTGTCTGCCCTGCCCGGTGCAACCGAGACTCGCCAGGAGCCAATGTGAGCCAGAAATTCCTCTTTATTGACCGTGACGGCACGCTGATTGCTGAACCGCCGGAAGACTTCCAGGTCGATCGCCTGGATAAGCTGGCGCTGGAGCCGGACGTGATCCCTTGCCTGCTGAGTTTGCAGCAGGCGGGTTATCAACTGGTGATGATCACCAATCAGGATGGCCTCGGCACCGCCAGTTTCCCGCAGGAAACCTTCGATCCGCCGCACGACCTGATGATGCAGATCCTCAGTTCTCAGGGCATCCACTTTGAAGATATCCTGATCTGCCCGCACCTGCCGGCGGACAACTGCGACTGCCGCAAGCCGAAGACCGCACTGGTCAAAGGCTATCTGGAGCCCGGCGTGATGGATACCGTTCACAGTTACGTGATCGGCGATCGTCCGACCGATGTGCAACTGGCGGATAACATGGGCATTAAGGGGCTGCGCTATCAGCGCGACACCCTGGGCTGGAAAGAAATTACGCGCCAACTGACCCAGCGCGATCGCCATGCCCAGGTTAACCGCGTGACCAAAGAAACGCAGATCGACGTCAACGTCTGGCTGGATCGCGAAGGCGGCAGCAAGATCAAGACCGGCGTGGGCTTCTTCGATCACATGCTGGATCAGATCGCCACCCACGGCGGCTTCCGCATGGACATCAACGTGAAAGGCGATCTGTATATCGACGATCACCACACGGTGGAAGACACTGGCCTGGCACTGGGCGAAGCGCTGAACAAGGCGCTCGGCGACAAACGCGGCATCGCACGCTTCGGCTTTGTGCTGCCGATGGACGAGTGCCTGGCACGCTGCGCACTGGATATCTCCGGCCGTCCGCACCTGGAATATAAAGCAGAATTCAACTATCAACGCGTCGGCGATCTGAGCACCGAAATGGTCGAGCACTTCTTCCGTTCGCTGTCCTACACCATGGGCTGCACCCTGCACCTGAAAACCAAGGGCAAAAACGACCACCACCGTGTCGAAAGCCTGTTCAAAGTGTTTGGCCGCACGCTGCGCCAGGCGATCCGCGTTGAGGGCAACACCCTCCCGAGCTCGAAAGGAGTGCTGTGATGGACGTGGTGATTCTGGACACCGGCTGCGCCAACCTCGCCTCTGTCACCTACGCGGTGCAGCGTCTGGGCTATCAGCCGGAGGTAAGCCGTGACCCGGAGATCGTCCTGCGCGCCGACAAGCTGTTCCTGCCGGGCGTTGGCACCGCGCAGGCGGCGATGGACCAGTTGCAACAGCGTGAGCTGATTGAGCTGATCAAGGCCTGTACCCAGCCGGTGCTGGGGATTTGCCTCGGTATGCAGTTGTTGGCCAAGAGCAGTGAAGAGAACGGCGGCATCGACACGCTGGGCATTATTGATACCCCGGTAACCCAGATGACCGACTTCGGCCTGCCGTTGCCGCACATGGGCTGGAATCAGGTGTCTGCCCAGGCGGGTCATCACCTGTTCCGCGGCATCGAGGACGGTGCCTACTTCTACTTCGTTCACAGCTATGCGATGCCGATATGCCCAAGCACCATCGCCCAGGCGAACTACGGCGAGCCCTTCACCGCCGCCGTGCAAAAAGACAATTTCTTCGGCGTGCAGTTTCATCCAGAGCGATCTGGCGCGGCCGGTGCGCAACTGTTGAAAAACTTTCTGGAGATGTAGGCAGCATGATTATTCCAGCTTTGGATTTGATCGACGGCACCGTGGTGCGTTTGCATCAGGGCGATTACGGCCAGCAGCGCGACTACGGCAACGATCCGCTGCTGCGCCTGCAGGACTATCAGCAACAGGGTGCTCAGGTATTGCACCTGGTCGATCTGACCGGTGCCAAAGACCCCACCGCGCGCCAGATCCCCCTGCTGCGCAAGCTGCTGGCGGGAGTTAACGTGCCGGTCCAGGTCGGTGGCGGCATTCGCAATGAGCAAGACGTTGTTGCCCTGCTGGAGGCCGGTGCGACCCGCGTGGTGATCGGCTCCACCGCGGTAAAACAGCCGCAGTTGGTACAGGGCTGGTTCGAACGCTACGGCGCCGATGCCATGGTGCTGGCGCTGGACGTGCGCATTGATGTGGACGGCACCAAGCGTGTGGCCATCAGTGGTTGGCAAGAAAACTCGGACGCTACGCTGGAACAGGTGGTGGAGCAATTCCTGCCTTATGGCCTGAAACACGTGCTGTGCACCGACATTTCCCGTGACGGCACGCTGGCCGGTTCCAACGTGGCGCTGTATCAGGAAATCAGCCAACGCTATCCGCAGATCGCCTTCCAGGCGTCTGGCGGCATCGGCAATCTGGATGATATCGCCCAGTTGCGCGGCAGTGGCGTTGAAGGTGTGATTGTGGGGCGTGCCCTGCTGGAAGGTAAGTTTAGCGTTGAGGAGGCGATCGCATGCTGGCAAAACGGATAATCCCGTGCCTGGATGTTAAAGACGGGCAGGTAGTGAAAGGCGTGCAGTTCCGCAACCATGAGATTATCGGCGATATCGTGCCGCTGGCACAGCGCTATGCACAGGAAGGCGCAGACGAACTGGTGTTTTACGATATCACCGCGTCAAGCGATGGTCGGGTGGTAGATAAAAGCTGGGTATCGCGCGTGGCAGAGGTGATCGACATCCCCTTCTGCGTCGCCGGTGGGATTAAAAGCCCGGAAGACGCCAGCCAGATCCTCTCTTTCGGCGCCGACAAAATTTCCATCAACTCCCCGGCGCTGGCCGACCCTACGCTGATTAGCCGCCTGGCGGATCGCTTTGGCGTGCAGTGTATTGTGGTCGGCATTGATACCTGGTTCGACAGTGAAACCGGCAAATATCATGTTAACCAGTACACCGGAGACGAAAGCCGCACCCGAGTCACCCAGTGGGAAACCCTGGATTGGGTGAAAGAAGTGCAAACGCGCGGCGCCGGCGAAATTGTGCTGAACATGATGAATCAGGACGGCGTACGCAACGGTTACGATCTGGAGCAACTGCAGCGAGTGCGTGAAGTGTGCAAGGTACCATTGATCGCCTCCGGCGGCGCGGGCACCATGGAACACTTCCTGGAGGCGTTCCGCGATGCGGACGTCGATGGCGCGCTGGCCGCTTCGGTGTTCCACAAGCAAATCATTAATATCGGCGACCTGAAAAGGTTCTTGTCCGAACAAGGTGTGGAGATCCGCCTGTGTTAACAGAACAGCAAAGAAACCAGCTCGACTGGGAAAAAACTGACCACCTGCTGCCGGTGATCGTCCAGCACGCCGTCTCCGGCGAAGTGCTGATGCTCGGCTATATGAACCAGGAAGCGCTGGCCGTCACCGAACAGAGCGGCAAGGTCACCTTTTTCTCACGCACCAAACAGCGCCTGTGGACCAAGGGCGAAAGTTCTGGCCACTTCCTTAACGTGGTTAGCATCACCCCGGACTGCGACAACGACACGCTGTTGATTCTGGCCAATCCAATCGGCCCGACTTGCCACCTGGGTAACACCAGCTGCTTCCACCCGGCCAGCAGCGATTGGGGTTTTCTGTATCAGTTGGAACAACTGCTGGCGGAACGCAAGACGGCCAGCCCCGACAGCTCTTACACCGCCAGCCTGTACGCCAGTGGCACCAAGCGTATCGCACAGAAAGTCGGTGAAGAAGGCGTGGAAACCGCCCTGGCCGCCACGGTGAACGATCGCGAAGAGTTGACCAACGAAGCTTCTGATCTGATTTATCACCTGTTGGTGTTGCTGCAGGATCAGGATTTGGACTTGAGCAAAGTGATTGGCCGGCTGCGCGAACGGCACCAGAAATAACCCTGTTTTACAGGCAATAAAAAAGCCGCCGGGCGTAAACCTCGGCGGCTTTTTTTATACTTCAAACGTTGGGGTTATTCCATCCATTCGGTATGGAATACGCCTTCTTTATCGATACGTTTGTAAGTGTGAGCACCGAAGTAGTCGCGCTGCGCCTGGATCAGGTTGGCAGGCAGAACCGCTGAACGGTAGCTGTCGTAGTAGGCAATCGCCGCAGAGAAGGTCGGCGTAGGGATGCCGTTTTGCACCGCGTAGGACACCACATCACGCAGCGCCTGCTGGTATTCATCAGCAATCTGCTTGAAGTATGGCGCCAGCAACAGGTTGGCAATATCTGCGTCGTGTGCGTAAGCGTCGGTGATTTTCTGCAGGAACTGAGCGCGAATGATACAGCCGGCACGGAAGATCTTGGCGATATCGCCGTAGTGCAGATCCCAGTTGTTTTCTTTGGAAGCCGCTTTCAGCTGAGAGAAGCCCTGTGCATAGGAAACGATTTTACCCAGGTACAGTGCACGACGCACTTTCTCAATGAATTCAGCTTTGTCACCGCTCACTGGAGTCGCTTTAGGACCGGTCAGCACTTTAGACGCGGCAACACGCTGGTCTTTCAGTGAGGACAGATAACGCGCGAACACCGACTCGGTGATCAACGACAGTGGCTCGCCCAGATCCAGAGAGCTCTGGCTGGTCCATTTGCCGGTGCCTTTGTTGGCTGCTTCGTCCAGGATCACGTCAACCAGGTAGGTACCTTCTTCATCTTTCTTGGTGAAGATATCTTTGGTGATGTCGATCAGGTAGCTGTTCAGTTCGCCCTTGTTCCACTCGGCGAAGGTTTCAGCCAGCTGTTCGTTGCTCAGGTTCAGCGCCTGCTTCAACAGGGAGTAAGCTTCTGCAATCAGCTGCATGTCGCCGTACTCGATGCCGTTGTGCACCATCTTCACGTAGTGACCGGCACCATCAGCACCGATATAGGTCACGCAAGGCTCGCCTTCCGCTACCGCAGCGATTTTTTTCAGGATTGGCGCCACCAGCTCATAAGCTTCTTTCTGGCCACCAGGCATGATTGAAGGGCCTTTCAATGCGCCCTCTTCACCACCGGAAACGCCAGTGCCGATGAAGTTGAAACCTTGGTCAGACAGTTCGCGGTTACGACGGATGGTGTCCTGATAGTAGGTGTTACCACCGTCGATCAGAATGTCACCTTTATCCAGATGCGGAGTCAGGGAAGCAATGGTCTTGTCAGTCGCTTCGCCCGCTTTCACCATCAGCAAAATGCGGCGTGGTTTTTCCAGAGATTCAACAAACTCTTCAACGGTGTAGTGCGGCACCAGGTTTTTACCCGGATTCTCTGCAATAACTTCGTCGGTTTTGTCGCCTGAACGGTTAAAGATCGAAACGGTGTAACCACGGCTTTCGATGTTCAGTGCCAGATTGCGGCCCATTACCGCCATGCCGACAACGCCGATTTGTTGCTTGGACATTGAGGAACTCCTGTCTGAGGATGACCCTGTTAACAACTTTAGCCAACAGGTTTTGTGATGTGGCACACATGTTAACTCAGGATTGAACCGCGTGGGTAGTGATTGGTGCGATAGGTCACACTTTTGCACTTCCTTAGACATCAGTAACCCATAATGTGATTATTTTACAATCACTTATTTATCAGTTGCTGATAAAGTTCAATATAGCTTTCCGCCATGCGTTTTGAGGTGAACAGCGCCTGGAAACGTTTGGCCGCATTATCGCCATATCGCTGAGCCAGCTCCGGATCTTGCCACAGTGTTGTCATCGCCGCTCGCAGCGCGTACGGATCGGACGGTGGCACGACGAGGCCGGTTTCCTGATCAATATTGATGTAAGTCGTTCCCGTACCAATTTCGCTAGATATCAGTGCCTTACCATACATAGCACCTTCGAGTAGCGTAATGCCAAAGGCTTCAGAACGCAGATGAGATGGGAACACCACGCTGTAGCAGAGCTCTAACAACGCGGCCTTATCTTCATCTGGCAAAGCCCCGAGGAAATGAATGTTTTTCAACCCCAAATCCTGCGCCTGCTGTTTAAGTTCGGCTTCGATTGGGCCGGCACCAATAATGACCAAAGGAAAATCGGTGTGCTGAATCGCCTCCAGTAAAATATGCAGACCTTTGTAATAACGAAATGCCCCGACAAACAGGAAGAAGCGATCGCCAACTTGTTGGCGCCAGCGGTCCAAATGGGCCTCATCAGCAACCGGATAAGACTTTTTATCCAGCCCATAAGGAATGACTTTCACCTTAGGCAGATATTTTTGCAGTACCGGGCTGGTTTCCACGTAGTTAGGCGAAGCCGCAACGATACAGTCGACTGAACTCAAAAACTGGTTCATCAGCGGCGTGTACATTTTCAGCGCCAGCTTTTGCTTAACAATATCTGAGTGGTAACTAACTACCGTAGGCTTTTTAACACCGGCAATAAAGTGCACCAAATCCATAAATGGATACGGGAAATGATAATGAATGATGTCTGCCTGCGCTGCCAGTGCCTTAAATTTGCTTATTGCACTCACCGAAAAAGGTGTGGATGCAACTTCAAAGTTGGTAGCTGCGTAGTACGCTGTGTGCATACCTACACGTTCATTATCAATGTCACCTCGGGTGCTCAATGACAATGTTGTCGACTCAATCTGGTGACATGCGCCGGCTTCACTTAATTGAAAAATGACCTGCTCTATGCCACCAAAGGAATCTGGGTAGTATGTCTTATAAAAATGCAGAACTTTCAACATGAAAAATATCAAACCTGCTGGTAAGCGAGAATGGTTTCTTGCGCACAACGTTGCCAAGAAAAATGTTTTGCTCGATTTAAACCCTTTATCCTGGCTTCTTCGCGCCAGATCTCATCTTCAATGCTTTTTCGAAACAGCTCAGTGAGCGTTTCAACATCCTTCGCCGCACACATCAAGGCACTATCGCCGACCACTTCGGGTAGTGAGGCGCTGTCTGAGCATACAACAGGGACTCCGGACGCCATTGCTTCCAGCACCGGTAGCCCGAACCCTTCATATAGCGATGGGAATAGGAAACTGCGGGCTCCGGCGAACAGGAAAGGTAAATCGGCTGATTTGGTGTATCCAAGATAACGCAGCCATCCAGCCTTCTCACCACGCTCAAAACGTTGATGTAATTCTTCGCTGCTCCACCCCTTAAACCCGCTGATAACCAACGGGACATCCAGACGCAAAGCAAGGGGCAAGCGTTCGTAGGCATCCAGAAGCGTTGCTATATTTTTACGCGGTTCGATAGAGCCAGTGAATAAACAGTACTGATTTGTTTTTAAACCGAGAGGAGCTAAAACACGCGAGATCTCTTCGGATTCACGTGGATAAAACTCCCCGCCGCTGGCCAACTGAGCCGCATAAACCCGGTTCAGGGGAAGACCGAAGTATTCGGCTAACTCAAGGCGTGTAAATTCAGAGTCCGTGATTAAAATCTTTGCTCGCTTAATCGTCAGCAACAATTCTTTTTGCATAAAGCGAACACGTTCTGGCGGATGGCATTGCGGTAAGGTGAAAACCGAATTGTCGTGGAATGTCACCACGCAGCGCTCAACATTAGGCGGCAAATAAAAATTTGGACCGTGGTATATCGCATCAGGGTGTTTTCTTAGCACATGTGTTTTTAACCACGGCGCGGTCAAGCGATAAAGTTCAGAGGCCACACGGCTTTTTTGTACCTGGCGACGTAACCCCTGAGTTGAAGAGACGGTTTCTCTTGCCGTGGGGATCTGCTGGCTTAGGTGCCGCCCTTGAAGAAATAAAAGCTCAGATATCTCTGAGCTTTCTTTCAAACAGTTGGCTAACTCATAGGTATATCGACCAATCCCGGTTAAAGGGTATTTAATCGGGTCAGTACCCAGTATAACTTTCATTCTCAGTTTTCCAACATCCAGCGCAACGTCTCCTCCAGAGGTGGTGTATCCCACTCACCGATGACGGTTCGCAATTTTGATGCATCCCCACACAGGCTTTTAACTTCGTTCGGACGAACAAAAGCAGGATTCACACGAATCTCCAAAGTGTGGCCAGAGATCTTTTCACACAGCGCGACAGCTTCACGCAAAGAGTAGGTTCTGCCAGAGCAAACGTTGATAGTTTCTCCAACAGGCTTAGCCTGGAGTAAAGCCACATAGGCTTTGCTTAAAGCACGGACATCGGTGAAATCACGCCAAACATCGATATTCCCCAATTCGATGATTGCAGCACCCTCTTTATAGTGCTTAACAATTTTCGGTAGCAAGAAATTATCAGCCTGACCGACACCGGTATAATTAAAGGGCCTGGTAATCAATATCGGTAATTTATCTACCCATAACTTAGCCATATATTCCATAGCCAATTTACTGACCGCATAGTCATTTGCCGGATTTGCCAGCATGCTTTCGTCCAGTTTGCCTTCAACGCTGTTACCATAAATATTGGCGCTACTGGCAATCAAAACGGCATCCAGCGGTCTAGCACAGTCATAAAGCGCCTGCAGCAAATTGCGAGTGCCTATAACGTTGACGTTATAAAATGCGCTTACATCACCGTGTCCAACAAAGGCAATAGCAGCCAGATGAACCACAACATCAGGTTTAATCTGTGCGATAACCTCCGCCAGCTCATCCGCATTCAACAGATTAACCTGTCGGTAATCCTCTTGAGTTGAGGGCAATGACCCCAATCCAAACACCCGATATCCGGCAGCGGATAACTCCGCTGCCACATAGCGCCCGGTAAACCCATTAATGCCCGTGATCAAGGCACGTTTGCCGGCGCCAAACATCAGAATGAGAACCCGTTCTGATTACGACGAATGTCTTGTTCAACCATCATCTGGCATAACTGTTCCAGCGTGGTTTTTGGTTCCCAACCTAAAATTTCTTTAGCACGTTCAGGGTTGCCAATCAGTAGCTCAACCTCAGAAGGACGGTAGAATTTCGGGTTAACGCGAACCAGTGTTTTGCCTGTCGCAACATCGATACCCACTTCCTGCTCTTCCTTACCTTCAAAGCGCAGAGTAAAGCCCGCAGCCTTAAAGGCCATGGAGACGAAGTCACGTACGGTTTCGGTACGGTTGGTTGCCAGCACGAAGGTATCCGGTTGCTCGGCTTGAAGCATCCGCCACATCCCTTCCACATATTCCTTGGCAAAACCCCAGTCACGTTTCGCGTCCATGTTACCCAGCTCAAGCACATCCAGTTGGCCCAATTTGATTTTGGCAACCGAGTCAGTAATTTTACGAGTAACAAACTCACGGCCACGCAGAGGCGACTCGTGGTTGAACAAAATACCGCTGGAAGCAAAAATGCCGTAGCTTTCGCGATAGTTAATCGTCATCCAGTGGGCATACAACTTTGCTACGCCGTAAGGGCTACGTGGGTAGAATGGAGTATCTTCTTTTTGCGGTACCGCTTGTACCAAACCAAACATTTCAGACGTTGATGCCTGATAGAAACGAATTTTCGGATTAACAATACGAATCGCTTCCAGCAGGTTTACCGGCCCAAGGCCAGTGATCTCAGCAGTGGTAATTGGCTGCTCGAAAGAAACGCCAACAAAACTCTGCGCTGCCAGATTGTACACTTCAGTGGTGCCGGTTTGCTGCAGCAGACGAATGCTGGCGGAAAGATCGGTCAAATCGTATTCAACCAAATTCAGATTTGGGTGCTTATCAATACCCAATTCTTCAATACGCCAGAAATTGACAGAACTTGTACGACGATAGGTTCCATGAACCACATAGCCTTTTTCTAACAGCAGTTCTGCAAGATAAGCGCCGTCTTGGCCAGTGATGCCAGTAATTACTGCAATCTTAGTCATCAAAATTTTCCTTCAGAAAAATCACAAACACGATACCAATTATTATCAATAAAACACGTTAAAAATTGCTCTGAGCTCTCTTTCCAGGTGAGACAGCTCATTTTTTCGGAACGAGGATGCTCCCCAACTTCCCATAAAGAGATCCACCGTTTGATTTCATTCGATTGAATCTCGGCATCAGTACCAGAAAAATAAAATGCATTATCTTCTGCAACCTCTCTGAATACGGGAATGTCTCTAGCAATAATAGAGAGGTTATGTCTAGCAGCCTCAATTAAAGGCAGGCCAAAACCTTCTGCCTCCGATGCTGCAATCAAACAGTTTGACACCTGGTAAATTTCCTCCAGATACTCATCAGATATACCATTGAACCAGTATAGATTTTTGTTCAAACGTTCATGCTGGCAAATCGTATCCGTAAGCTCATCAGATAACCACCCCTTCTTACCAACAATTAACAAATTAACATCATAACCAGATCGCCATAATAGCTCAAACGACTTGAGCATTTGCATATGACCTTTTCGTGGTTCTAATGTACCGACCATAATAAAATTCAACCGTGGCTTTAACTCAGAAATAACGGAGTCAGCATTATCAGGCCGTCCTATTGTCGGTGAACTATTACTAATATCCGCTCCTAAATGGAAATACCCGACGTTTAATTTCGTATAACGATCAGGTTTATTTTTAGCCAGCCATGAAAGATACTCGTCAGCCACAGCTTTGGAAATACAAATCACACCATCGGCATAACTTGTTGACTTCGCCCAACCAATAAACTCATTAGATAACTCGGCAACAAATGCTTCCGGTTTCAAAATTGGAATTAGATCATAAATGACATAATGTATCTCAACACCCATAGCTCTTAAATGTGCGTTAATCATCCTATGGGATATTGCTAGTGCAGGGTGCAGATCCAAAAAAAGTATCTTATCGCCTCGGTAAAAATCTATAATTTCATCATTTTCGGTGCAACTAAAAATATTATCTTCTACCCTAGCTCGCCAAAAATTCAAATGATTAGCATACGAATAGATAAATTCAATGTTATCAAAGCGCTTAGTGAGCTCATTAGACAATGCTCTAACGACTCTCTGAATTCCAGTTTTAAAATCGTTATGAACCATTGAACTGATGTCTATATAGATCATCGGCTCACGATCACAAGGAGGGAAGTTTTCACAAAGCAACTTCGCAATTTTATTCATTTCATTCTTTGCGAATGAAAATTTTGATTTGTTTATAGTTTCAACAACCAAGTCTAACGAAGACGTCTTTGACTTTATCGTATCTTCCAATGGAATAGAATTGAATACCGCGATTAATTTTTTCGCACTATTCTCCCAACTAAACATTTCGACACGTTTAACCGCATGTAGTTTAAACGAACTTCGGAAATCATTATTATTCAATGCATAAACGACTTTCTTTGAAATAGAGTCTGGATCTAATGCTATAAAGAAGGCATCAATATCTTGGCCTATGACTTCACGCATGACAGGAATATCACTAGCAATGACCACTGCCCCTGCAGCCATTGCTTCTAATGGAGGTATACCAAACCCCTCTTGATAAGAAGGGAAAACAAAAAGTGCACATGCGCTATATAAAGCAACTAACTCCTGATCAGAAACATAATCCGTAAATATTACTCGATCTACTATGCCTAACGCTTCTAATGTTGATTTAATATTACCAATTGAACTAGGTATTTTCCCTGCAATGACCAGTAAATAGTCATCTCTCACTCCACCAGGAAGACGCGCATAAGCCTTATACAGATTGTCAAGGTTTTTATGCGGATTCATACCGCCCGTATAGAGCAAGAATTTTTGTGGTATATTAAATCGGCGTAATAATGGCAGTTGTTGCTCATCCGAGATTGAAGTGAAAGTTCCAGCATCGATCCCATTTGGGACAACCTGAATATTATCAATTTTTAACTGCCTTACAATATCCGATTTTGATGATTCAGAGACAGTGATAACTTGTTGAGACATAGAGAGATATTTTATCTTCTCTAGATACCATGGCCGAATGGGATTATCTTTATCTAAATATTCATTTTCATAAATTAGCGGTATCACATCATGTAGAGTAGAGATATAAGAAACTGGCTCGGCCCCAAATAAGCGTCCAATTGATACAACGGAGGAATCATCCCAGCCTTCTTGTAAATTCGGAAGAAAAACAAGGTCAGCAGCGATATCTCTAATCAAGGCTTCACGAATAACTTCAGAAACAAACACTTCTTTTTCATCACCACAAAAGTATGAAGCATTGCTAAACTGATTCCATGTATAAATATTATTGGCCGGTAGTAAGTTTTCGAAGCGTGATTTCACATCATCGACAAAGCCTAAAGCACCGTTTAACATGATGATATATTCATTATTATTATCTAAACGAATAACTTCCTTTACCAGTTCCAAACAGTATCGCCCAACACCACGATATTTAGATGATGATTGGCAAGCTTGCATATCTATTAATATTCTCATAACTCACATTCTTATTTATTTAGTTTGGCAAGAATACTTTTACCATAATTAGATAACTTAACATTTAGTAGATCGTCGTTAATTATAGATGAACTGTTGATACTAGCAGGTGTGATCCTAAGTCTCTGGTAGAGAGCACGAAGTTTATCATACATTTTTATCTTTCGTAAAAATGCCAATAAGTTAGAACGAAGCTTGGGATTTTCACTAAGGAAATCAATTATATTCTTTAGACATTGCCTTAACAAAAGCTTACTTAGTGAATATTTATCACTATTTTTTAGAAAGGCTTTCTGCAATATACGACTACAAAAACGTAATGGTGCCGTAATGCGCCAAGAGCTACTTGCATAAACCAATTGCAACATTTTCCGTTCTTGCTCTAACTCCAACTCACAATTAATAATTCGCTCTTTTAATATCTTAACTTCACTTTCAAAACCAGATGAAACATCATACTTTAGAGCATCTATTTTCATGCTAATAGTATCTATTGCTCTGAAACGTTCGTTTAACTGAGCACTAAATTTTCCGGCAAGTGTATCTAACGACATTCCATATTCGGCAGAAAATACGTCAATGAACTCATTGAGAAACTCTTCATCCGCCTGTTTTTGGGCAATAACACTGTAGTCTGGACTGACTTCTTTAAAAACATCAATAAGCTCAATGTTATCTTTATTTTCTATACATTTATCCTCTTGCAAACGCAAGACTTTCGTTTTTGCAAAACCAAAATATATAGTCAGAAAACTAAGTAACTGACTAGGTATAGGCTTGTCATGTGTAGGGTCAAGATGAAAATTATTTGTCGAAACAATAATATTTTCTGGATTAGGCGTCTCCATGATTAATAGCCCGCCAGGAACTAAGACACGAAGTGATTCTTCAACCAGTTTTTTGACGCTATCGAAACCAATATGCTCGACTAAGTGAAATGATGACACAACAGCAACTGAATTATCAGGTAACTCGCCTAAGATATCTAAAGCACCTTTCTTTTCGGTGATTAAACCATTCTCGCGGCAATAATTCAGCATCCCCTCATCGAGGTCGACACCTTTTCCATCAAAACCCAATTCTTTGACGACTTCCAGCCATTCTCCTCGCCCACATCCCAGGTCGATTACTTTAGCTTGTGGGTATAAATTTAATAGTTTAGAGATAAAAGGAATGTAAACTTGTAAACGTGATTTTATAAGCTCTCTTGAGCCGCGGTACTTATTTTCAAAAGCACTATAAAAACTATCTTTCATAACTAACCTCCACCGACGTCGGTAGCCACGACACACCGACAGAGACAGGTTTATCACTATTTAACACATTAAAGACTAAAGCAAGATCACGCCATTCGTAGTTATTATTGACATGTGTATCGCGATCATGAAGAGCTACAGCAACAGAGTAAGTCCCCTCGCCAATATTCATTGGGAAATCAAAACCAAACAAAACCTCTTGCCCTATGTTTAAATTTGATAGCGTATTACCAAGATGATAGGTATTCGTCCCAAAAACAGCTTGCCCTAAACGGTCCTTTATCATATAACCGAGCACTAACTCAGGTATATATTTCTCTATTTTCACTTTCACTTTCAACTTAACTGGCTCACCAATACTCACTATCTCAGTTCTCTTCCCTGAACTATTATGTAGCGAAATATCAATGACTCTGGCATCACCACTACCCGAAACAGTTTTTATCTTTCCGTCTTGACTTTTTTCTTGTCGTAACGTGTTAACACTAGCTTTCTCAGCAAGTAAAGCATTATAACAATCCATAATGGCTTCAGGCTGACCTTCCATCTCAATCTTGCCCGCATTTAGCAATATTGCACGATCGCAGATGGATTGAATTGCTGCCTTGTCATGAGAAACCAGTAGCAATGTAGTACCCTCTAAGCGATACTTCCTTATGCGATCAAAACTTTTATGTTGAAAATAGGCATCTCCAACCGATAATGCTTCATCTACAATCAAGATATCTGGTCTGACGGCTGTAGCAACACTAAACGCTAATCGCATTTGCATACCACTGGAGTAGACTCGGACAGGTTGATCTATATATTCTCCGATCTCTGCAAAATCTTCAATGTCAGGCATTAGTCGTTCGATATCAGCAGTAGTAAGCCCTAATAATTGACCTGACATATAAACATTTTGCCTACCTGTGAAATCAGGATGGAATCCCATTCCCAACTCTAACAATGCTGCGACACGCCCAGTCAAAGAAACACTGCCAATTGTTGGTTGAATCGTACCAGTAATCAATTTTAGTAGAGTGCTTTTACCTGCACCATTAATTCCGATAATCCCTACTGCCTCACCAGGATTTACTTTAAAACTAATATCTTTAAGAACCCATATTTTTGAGTGTTTAGTAGTATTAAATGGAGATACCCACTCAATCAACCGACCAAAGCGTGAACTATATTTTTTGTATGCTTTCCCGACGTTATTTACCAGAATATGTCCCATTATAGTTCGTCCACCATATCTGCAGCATGCTTTTTAAATAAAAAGACACCAAGTAAACAGAGTAATAACGCGGCAATACCAACGGGGAAAACATCTATCCAATTCACCTTAGCTTGATGTATTATAATCTTTTGATAATTGTCAACCAGCGTAGCCATTGGGTTATATTTCAAAATACCTTGAGCCCATAGTGGTAGCGTACTCATCACATAAACAATAGGTGTAAACCAAAACCAGAACTGGAGCAACACACCAACAAATTGACCTACATCGCGGAAGAAAACATTAATAACACCAAGGCTAATGCCTAATCCAACAGCAAACGCAACCTCTATGATAATCAACGGAAATATTTCAATAATTGAGTAAAGATGAAAATTACCACTTATCATAAGGAAAATAATAAAAATAGCGAAAATTATTACAAAATTCAAAATCGCCGATAGCGTGACAATTATTGGCAAGCAAATTCGTGGGAAATTTAGTTTTTTTATTAACCCAGCACTTTCAATGAATATATTCTGCCCTCGACCCACAATCTCCGCAAACAACCCCCAGGTAATAATCCCCACACATAAATAAATACTGTATGCATATGCTCCTCCCTCACCTGGGAGCCTCGCTTTCATGACTTGGGAAAATACCAAGGTATAAACCAGAATCATTGATAGTGGCTGTAAAATTAACCAGGTAGCGCCCAACATACTAGTTTTGTAACGCGCTTGAAACTCACGCTTTACACTACCGAAAATGAAACCACGATATCTATAGATGGCTAATAACATCTCTTTCATTGTTATTCCCCACCTAGTAATTTAAGAATTTCTTGTGTCTTTATTTGCATCAACTCGACATCACCTTTCGACTCTACGTTCAAACGAACTACCGGTTCAGTATTTGACGTACGTAAGTTGAATCGCCAGTCAGAATATTCAATACTGATCCCGTCGGTCAGATCAACCCTTAAGGCCTCAGGTTCATAGATAGCCCTAATGTTTTTTATTTTCTGAGTTGCATCCGCCAGTTTACGGTTAATCTCACCTGACGCCGGGTAAGCCTGTATCCGAGCCTCAACCAGTTGGCTCAATGCTTTACCTTTCGCGGAAAGCAAGCTCGCCACAAGCAGCCATGGGATCATACCACTGTCACAATAGGAGAAATCGCGGAAATAATGGTGGGCACTCATTTCGCCGCCATAAATGGCATCTTCTTTACGCATCCGTTCTTTAATGAACGCATGACCGGTTTTGGACATTACCGGGATGCCACCAGCCTGGGTAACAATATCGATGGTATTCCAAGACAGCCGTGGGTCGTGGATAATTTTTGAGCCTGGGTTGGTTTGCAAGAATGCTTCGGCCAGCAGCCCGACAATATAATAGCCTTCGATAAAATTGGCTTTCTCATCAAACAGGAAACAACGGTCAAAGTCCCCATCGAAAGCAATCCCCATATCGGCCTGATGCTCGAGCACAGCTTTTGCCGTATCAGCGCGGCATTCAGGTAATAATGGATTGGGGATACCATTCGGGAAGTTTCCATCTGGTTGATGGTGCACTTTTACAAAGGATACAGGAATGTTTTCGAGTTTAAAACGGCGCTCAATTTCATCAATAACGTGCCCTGCCGCGCCATTACCAGAGTTAATGACCAGCTTCATCGGTTTCAATGTCGCAGTGTCAATGTAACCCAGCAGGTGATCAACATACTCGTTCAGGACTGATATTTTCTGATAGCTGCCGCGTTCGTTTTCCACAACAGAAGGGAATGAGTTTTCTTCAGCCAGTTGTTTAATTGCCAACAGACCGGTATCCCCACTCACGGGTTGTGCATTTGCACGAACTAGTTTCATACCATTGTAGTTCATGGGATTATGACTGGCGGTCACTTCGATACCTCCGTCCATACCCAGATGAAAAGTGGCAAAATAGACTTCTTCTGTTCCACTCATGCCAATGTCATAGACATCCGCACCAGCATCCTGCAACCCATTAGCCAGCGCCAATTTGAGGGCTTCGCTGGTCAAGCGTACGTCACCGCCGACAATAACACGCTGCGGTTTAAGGTATTCACCATAAGCCCGGCCAATGCGGTAGGCAATATCTTCGTTCAACTCTTCACCAAGTTGACCGCGAATATCATATGCTTTAAAACAGGTTAAGCTACTCATTAAAACCTCAGAAATTTAGCAACGACCGTAATGATCTTTAATGCGGATAATGTCATCATCACCTAAATAAGAACCGGCTTGTACCTCAATCAGCTCCAACGGAATATTCCCTGGGTTCTCTAAACGGTGAACGACACCGATAGGAATAAATGTGGACTGATTCTCAGTCAGCAGGAAAGTTTTATCTCCGGTTGTCACTTTTGCCGTACCAGCAAGCACCACCCAATGCTCTGTGCGGTGATGGTGCATCTGCAAAGAAAACGCTTCGCCTGGGTTTACGGTAATGCGGTTCACATTAAAGCGTTTTTCATCCACCAGAATGTCGCAAATACCCCATGGGCGGTAAACCTCACGGTGTCTTCTGTATTCGGTGCGCTTATGTTTTTTCAGATGCTCAACAACTTTTTTGACATCCTGAACTTTCGATTTATCAACCACCAATACGGCGTCTTTGGTGTTAACAATCACCAGATTATCGACACCGACGGCAGCAACCAATTTTTCATCGGTATTGATATAACAATCATGGGTGTTATGCAGGAAAGTATCCCCGGTTAACGCATTGCCCGCCCCATCCTTTTGGCTGACTTCCCATAATGCAGACCACGAACCTACATCACTCCAGCCGGCATCCAGCGGAATCATAACGGCATCAAGGGTCTTTTCCATCACTGCATAGTCGACTGACTCATCTGGGCAATTGGAAAACGCATCACGATTAACGTTGATAAAGTTCTTGTCGCATTCAGTATCATTCAGGGAGAGACGGCAGGCATCCAGAATATCTGGACAAAACTTCTCCAACTCCTCCAGGTAACGTTTGGCGCGGAACATAAACATGCCGCTATTCCAGAAGTATTCGCCTGAGTCCACATAATTCTGTGCCGTCGCAAGGTCAGGTTTCTCAACAAAACGTTTTACGCTGGATGCCGGTGAATTTTCACCAGAACGCTCACCACGCTGGATATAACCATAGCCTGTTTCCGGCGCGGTTGGCACAATACCAAAGGTAACAAGACTTTGATCAGCAGCATAAGGCATTGCCGCTTCAATCGCGCTATGGAAGGTTCCGACGTCTTTTATGATATGGTCAGCTGCCAACACCAGCATGATAGGGTCATGTCCCTGAGCAACGGCATTCAAAGCCGCCAGGGCGATAGCCGGTGCAGTATTGCGGCCAATCGGCTCCAGAATGATGTTATGAGACAACATGTCAATTTGACGTAGTTGTTCAGCCACCATAAAGCGGTGATCTTCGTTACAGATTACGACAGGTTCACTAACCTCGATCCCATCAAGGCGTTTTAACGTTTCCTGCAACATCGAATGCAGGCTATGCAGACGCAAAAACTGTTTAGGATGAAGTTCGCGGGACATCGGCCAGAGACGGCTACCTGTGCCGCCTGCCATAATTACTGGTAGTAACATTTTTTATCCTTTATAACACTTAGCTATATAATAGCCCCATAAATGCAATAACTTAAGCATACAAAACAGGTTAAGTTGCCGCACTTTCTACGTCTTCCATACCGTTGGCTGAGTGCCGTCAGGGTGCCCCCGTCACAAATAATGCAGTTGCAACACTTGCAAATGAGAACAATTCATCCTGTTATTCAAGAGCATTTAGCTCTCCAGCTGCTAACAAAAAATACGCTACCGCCCTTGGCTCAACAGCTACCAATAGACTGATATTAAGGCAAGTTTTATACGCTCTATCACATAATGACAGTGGGACAACTACCAGCATGGCTCTATATGTCATACCGTTGTCATCCTGATAGGATAGACAGGATAGCAGCGCAATATTTTTGTTGCGTATGCTATCACCTTACCTATCAAAACACCTGTAGATTATCCGTTCTTTCAGCCTTATCTGAAAATGAACGCTCATTAAACCGGCAGAATAAAATTCATGTCAACAAGTTCCATACCTATCAAACAGTTAGTTTACTTATAATTACAGGCGGGTTCACAAATCAGGATATATCTTAGGACGATGACCACGCTCTGCACCAAGCGGACCGTGGTCATGTGAGGGGAAGAGTCAATTAGACTAAAAAAGAACTACTTAGCGTATCCTTGTGGATTATTCCTTTGCCAATTCCAGGTATCGCGCATCATTTCATCGATACCACGCCGCACTTCCCAACCCAGCTCCTTACGAGCAAGGTTCGCATCAGCCCAGAAAGCTGGTAGATCTCCATCACGGCGCGGCAAAATCTGATACGGTATTTTTACACCGGATGCTTTTTCAAAAGCTTGTACCATTGCCAATACCGAATGCCCTACCCCAGCTCCCAGATTGTATGCTTTGAAACCCTCTATTTTCTTCAGATGA
>NZ_MCGS01000021.1:0-256442 GCF_002607755.1 Serratia sp. BW106 | reverse complement strand
TCCGCCGAAAATGCCCAACTTATCCAGTTTGCCAATCGCTACCTGCGAGATATAGGGCAACAGATTGTTCGGGATACCATTTGGATCTTCACCAATCAAACCTGACTCGTGCGCACCTACCGGATTGAAGTAACGCAGGGCAATAATGGAAAACTGGGGCCCAGCCTTGGCAAAATCCTGCAAAACCTGCTCCACCATCAATTTTGAGGTCCCATATGGGCTGGTAGTTCCACCAATAGGTGTAGTTTCTACATAGGGCACAGGAGAGTTAGCACCATAAACAGTAGCGGAAGAGCTAAAGATAAATTGATGAACACCTGCACGACGCATTTCTTGCAATAGTACCAGCGTACCGGCTACGTTGTTTTGATAATACTCCAGTGGCTTGCGAGTCGACTCCCCCACTGCTTTCAGGCCGGCAAAATGGATAACCGAATCTATCTCATGAGCGTCGAAAATGCGCTTCAGGCATTCACCATCCTGAATGTCACCCTGGTAAAACACAGCCGCTTTGCCCGCTAACTTTTCTACACGGTGCAAAGACTCCTCCGAAGAGTTCGACAGGTTATCCAATGCAACTACATCCTCACCACGTTCCAGCAAAGCCAGAACGGTATGTGATCCGATATAACCGGCTCCACCGGTGACTAAAATCGCCATATCAACCCCTCTTCCCCAGCCTTACTGGAGAATCCTCACTGGTTAAAAATAATATATTGGTTCAAAAAATCAGGAGAAAAATGCAAAGCTAAGATATCAATGCCTGCGACATGATACAACTTACTCGACTTATCGCCAAAACGTCAGAGCAGTCAAAGCGGCTCTCAATCTTCATCCACAGCAACCCAATTGCGCTGCTGGCTGCAAACATAGCCTATTGGGACAAAAAAGAGCAGCTCAAGGCTGCTCTTTCAGATAAATACTTATGGCGAATATTTAGTCTATTTCCCACTATCTGTTCAGCGGTTTATGACAAAGTACTGCGCCACGCGTTTTACATCACTTTCATCTAGTGTGCCTGAATCACTAAGCAGTGTGATCCAGGATTTTATGTAGGTGTATTTGGCCGACGCCAGGTCACGTTGAGCACTGTACAACTGTTGTTCGGCATTCAGCACATCCACGTTGACACGCTGCCCCGCCAGCACACTCTGCCGGGTTGCCGTCACCTGCGTGGTCGCAGACTTCACCGCCAGTTCGTAGGCCGCCAGTTTGGCACGGCTGCTGATACAAAGATTGTATTGCTTGCGCAGATCGTTGAGCGTAGTGCCCACCTGTGCATCCATTTCGTACATCGCCTGCCCATATCGTGATGCAGCCTGGCGAGTCGATGCCGAAACGCCGCCGCCGGCGTAGATCGGCATACTCACCTGCACACCAATGCTGTCAGTGCGATATTTTTGGTTAACCGTGTTATCACTGCTCGAGTCATTCTCCGAGTGTGAAGCATAGAGCTGCACCTGCAGCATAAAACCAGCACGATTTCTCTCCACCTCATATTTCGCCGCATCAACCCCGTGGCGTGAAGCCGCCAACATCGGGTTATTCTCAATGGCAATTTTTTGCCACTCTTCGAATTTGGAAGGGATCAACGGCGCCACCTGGAATTTACCAGGACGCAACAGCTGTACGTCATCCAGTTGATTGAGTGGTATACCAATAATGACCTCGAGCTCACGCTGAGCCGCATCCAACGCATCACGCGCCTCAATCTCCTGCGCCTCTGCCAGGCTGTAACGCGCCTGAGTCTCAGAAACGTCGGTAATGGTGCCTTCACCTGCGCTCATTAAACGGTCATTCAGCGACAGCTGTTCTTTATAGGCTGCCTTTTGCGCTGAGGCCAAAGCGATTTGGTCTTTGGAGTAAGCCACTTCAACGTAGGCGGAGATCACCCGTACCGCCAAATCGAGAAACTTGCTGCGGTAACGCTCATCAGACATCAACGTCTGCGCCACGCCAGCCTTGTAGCGCGCATAGGCCTCATAATCGAACAGCGGCTGTGTCAGCGTTACCGAGCTGGAATAGCTGCGATACTGCTGCCGCTTGGTGGTTTCTGTGACATTGCCAAAGAAATCACTTTGCGGATACTTTTGCGTTTGCCAGTTTCTCGGCGAGTTTTGGTAATTGAGCGATACCTTCGGCAGCAGCCCCGCCCTGCCGATGTTTTCGTTTTCGTCTCCCGCCTCTTTCTCTTTTATTGCCGCCCTAAAGGTCGGATCTTTCTCAAGTGCCAGCGAATATGCGTCTATAATCCCTATCGAATGAACCGGCGCAGCTATCGCAAACAAGAGGGTACTGATAGCAAGGCCAGCAACCTGTCGTTTAAATTGAATCAAAATTATTCCTCGGTTAATGAAGTATGAGCGCGATCCAAAATAGGTTTAAACAGATAACTCAACAGTGAGCGCGAGCCGGTCTTCACAAACACCTCAACAGGCATCCCCGGTTTGATGTCTTCGCCACTGAGCAATTTCATGCCCTCGGGCGAAACTGTGACCTGCATTTGGTAGTAGGGTTCGCCATTGGCCTTGTCGACCAGGCGGTCGGCAGAAACCAACGTCACCGTCCCCGGTATTTTCGGGGTCTTGTTTTGATTGAAGGCGGTAAACATCAAATCCACCGGCAACCCGTTGTACACTTTATCAATCAGCTCTACCTTAAGGCGTGAATCCACCACCAATGTAGCCTGACTGGGTACAACGTCCATCAGGTGGTCACCCGCTCCCACGACCCCCCCCTGAGTAAAGATATTCAATCCGACAACAGTGCCATCTACCGGCGAGGTGATAGCGGTATTGCCGAGATCAAAATTCGCCATTTCCAGCTTGTTTCTGAACTCGCTGGCATCCATCTGCGTTTGCGCCAACTGAGTTCTGACTTCGCGTTGATAGTCGGCAAAGCGTTGGTCGATCCGCTGCTGAGATTCCTGCAACTGTTTTTGTACCTGGCCAATACGCCCAACGGTTTCATCGATACTGCTGTTAACTTCCGCAAACTGACGCTGCACCTCCAGATAACGGTTACGCGGTAAATAACCGTCCGCGGCCAGTTGCTTCATGCTGTTCATCTGTTCACGCAGGCTGGCAAGCTGGATTTGCTTGTTGACCCTTGAGTCCTGCAACCCTTTTAGCTGGAAACGCATGCCGTCCATTGACTGTTTATAACCGTCAACTTCGCTTTGTAAGCCCTGGCGACGTGAAGAAAATAACTGCGTTTGCAAGGCGATGATCTCAGCGACCCGCGGCTGAGCCTGGATGCTTTCAAATACAGGAGAAAAAGTGACCTTGCTTAATCCATCACGTTCAGCCAGCAAACGGCCTTCGCTGGCGAGCGTGGTGTAATATTGGTCGCGAAGCGAGTCAACCTGCGCCTGGGCCTGAACCTGGCTCAACTGCACCAACACCTCGCCCGCTTTAACCTTGTCGCCTTCTTTTACCGTGATACTTTTGATGATACCGCTGGCCGGGGCCTGTACGGTTTTACGATTCCCGGAAACGGTCACCGAACCTGGTGACGCGACCCCTTTATCCAAAGGTGCAAACGCAGCCCAGGCGAAGAAGCCAAACAGGCCAATCCCAACCACTAACCACCCCATCCGGGTGAAACGCCGTTCATCCTGTGGGATCTGTTCTGAATACAAGTCTTGCGGCTCGCCAATCTGCGTAGACATACCAACTCCTTTGACTGCAGGCGGCATTTCGGCGCCGCCCGGCAAGTAGACAGCTTAATTAATTTGAGTTTTTGGGATATTGCCTTCGTCCGGCTCGGAGTTGACTGCGCGCACCGCCGGCTGTGGAGTTTGCGCCTTCTGCGCATTGGTCAGCGCTTGCAGCACCTGCTGAGTTGGGCCAAACGCATTGACGGTACCGTTCACTAACAGCAGCAGCTTGGTGGTCATCGACAACAGGTTGGTTCGGTGGGTAATCAGGATCACCGTTTTATTACGCTGTTTAAGGAACAGGATCGCCTGATTCAGCGCTTTTTCACCGGCATCATCCAGATTGGAGTTGGGTTCATCCAATACGATCAGCGATGGATCGCCATACAGTGCACGGGCCAGGCCAATACGCTGCTTCTGCCCACCAGATAACCCCGCGCCGCCATTACCAATGATCGAATCATAGCCGTTCGGGAAGCGCAGGATCAGCTCATGCACCCCAGCCAACTTGGCGGCTTCAATCACCTTCTCAGAATCGATGTCGTTAAAACGAGCGATGTTCTCGGCAATGCTCCCGGCGAACAGTTCGATATCCTGCGGCAGATAGCCGATGTAGGGTCCCAGTTCGTCTTTGTTCCATTGGTAAATGTCGGCGTTATCAAGCCGTACAATGCCTTCGCTAACCGGCCAGATACCGACCAACAAACGCGCCAACGTGGATTTGCCGGAAGCGCTTGGCCCGATAATCCCCAATACATCACCTGGCTGGATCGCAAAGCTGACATTATGTAATACCGCATCGGCCCTGGACCCCGGAGGCGTAGCAGTGACACCTTCAACAGAAATAACCCCTTCCGGGCGTGGCAAAGACATACCCATACCGCGTGGCGGATGTTTATCCAGTAATTTTACCAGGCGCTGATAGGAGAGTTTGGCTGAACTCCAGCTCTTCCAAACGTTGATCACCTGTTCGATAGGCGCCAGCGTACGCCCCATCAGGATAGAACCCGCAATCATCATGCCGGGGGTAATATGGCCATCAATCGCCAACCAGCCCCCCAGTCCCAGCACCAGGGATTGCAAAGAAAGACGAACAAACTTGGTTATGGAGGTAACGGTAGTGGCACGCTCGCTGGCGACACGTTGGCTATTCAGAAATCTCTGATGCAAACCGAACCAGCGACGCTTTAGATTAGGTAGCATGCCCAATGCCTCGATCACTTCGGCATTACGCAAATTTGTACTCGCCAAACTGCTGGACATAATCGATAGCTTGCTGGCTTCTCCCAAGGGTTTCCTGGAAACCATTTCGTTAACCACCGCCAACGCGATCAGCAACAGTGAACCAACCAGGGCGAACAATCCCAACCATGGGTTAAACAGGAAAATAACCAACAGGTAAATCGGGAACCAGGGCGCATCGAAGAACGCAAACAATGCGCTACCGGTCAGGAACTGCCGTACAGTTGTCAAATCGCCCAGCATTTGTCCTGCATCAGAAGAACCGTTTTTCAGATTGGACTCATAAGCCGCAGTGTAAACACGCGTGTTCAATCGCATATCCAACTGACTGCCGATACGGATAACTACCATGCTACGAACATACTCAAGTAGCGCCATCATGCCGAACATTCCCAGCATAATCAGCGTTAACATCAGCAAAGTGATTTCATTACGTGAAGGAAGAACCCTGTCGTAGACCTGCAACATATAAACAGAAGGAACTAACATTAATAAATTTATAAATGCGGTGAATATGCCAACGGTCCAGAAGATTTTACTGCGTGTCCGTATAACATCCGCAATTTCATTACGCGGTATAAATTGATTCACTTTTCTTCCTTATAATGCTCACACCTTCTGCCTCTGCGCCCCATTTATCATAAGGAAAATCCTAAAAAACACCTTAATCAAAAACCCCCGCCAGGACATACCTCAAACCAAGGCAACTTTTGTTTAACTATAGACAGACAAAGTGAATATCAGCAAGGTGTTAGCAAAAAAAAAAAAGACTAACAGAGGAAAAAAAACAATATAGAACATTGGATTATAGAAATTCAGAGAGACAGCCTCCTGGAAGAAACATACAAAGATTAAATCGATATGGTGATCTCAAGTACAATAATAATTACCAAGAAAACCATTACAATAGCAACAATAAATAAATCTAAACCTCTTAAACCTACGGCGTACTTTTTATAGTTAATAGGTTAAACCGGTAATATCCTCCTTACCAAACTATAAAAATCCGGTGAGGCGACCTGCAAGAAATGAGATTAACTTTGGTAAAGGGTTTGATATTAGGCAAGGTTAAAAAACAAAAAAAGGCAGAATGAAATTCTGCCTTTTTACAGAAAAAAACCGTTGGATTTATAATTTACATTATGAATTAGAAGTTAGGTAACTCATTTGTCATTTGGCATAGGAGAGCGACTTACTGCCATGGCTGGTAACTTAGACGAAAATGATGTTTTATTAACAGTTTGCCAATCAGGTTTTTCATCCGTGTAAATCGCAATGGGTTTATCATCTAACTTGATCCCTTGCGAAATATCCGCCTTATTCTCGACATCAAGGTTCCACTGTTCGATGGTGACATCACCCTTAATACCGGTAATCGTTACCGGAGTGACCGGTGAATTTTTAGGCGGGTTTTTCCACATAAGAATTGTGTATTTCTTACCCTTAGCATTAGCATTAGCATTAGCATTAGCATTAGCATTAGCATTGGATTGTAACACATAAGCCTCAACGTCCTTCTGTGGGCTTGCCATATACAGTAAATGCTTACCTTTCATTGCGTCAACAGCCATTGCATAGGCTAGTAAGCGCAACTTAGGTTTCCAGTTTTCATCAAACAGGCCAAAATAATATAGATTCCCGTTTAAATATCTGTCTTGAGCTAGAAAATAATCAACTCTTTTCATATCATAAAAATAAAAGCCACGAGCAAATAATTTTACCAGGTCATAAGGGTTTGACTGATATCGTCCAGTAGCCCCTGTATCTAGCTGCTCAGTGTCCAGAATAGGTTTGTTGCTACCACCATTCTTGTCTGCCATATCACGCATATAGCCCGGCAAGTTATCCGCGCCGAAGACATAATGATGAATAGAATATGCATCAGCATATTTATCAATTCCTAGTTTGAAGCTTTTATCGATAAATCGGCGCCCCCCATCCAACCCGCCCTTGAACTCTGAACGTGAATATGTTGCTGCAAAAGCTACTGTTTTAATATTTTGGCCGGACGCTTGAATAGCTTCCTTGAGCATTTTCATCTCATTAACATACATCGCAGGCGTCGACTTCATCCACCAAACACTCGGCGCATCAACCTCATTACCCAACTCTGCATATTTGACATCGTAACCGGCTAAATGCTTTAAAGTAACATCGAGATAATTTTTATACTTATCATAATACTTTGGATTAACAGCTGACAGTTTATTATTAGCAACGGTGTATTTTGCAGGAGGGTAGCCGAAGAGGAAATTATGACTCATACCATATTTCCTAGCCTCTTTCAGCTGGAAATCGACTTCTTTAAAATTGGTAGGATCTCCATTAGCATCAGCGACCCGGTGCCAAGCGGTTTCTGCACTGCGTAAACTATTGACACCTGTGCGAGATAGAAGCTCAAAAGCTTTATCTATTTTCTGGAAATCGCCTGTCGATTTAACCGCAGGTATTTCCATCCCATGGACACCAAAATCCACACCATCATTGTCAGAACTATGCGAAAGCTCGCGCTTCATTAATTTATTATAGACATATGTCGAAGTGTCATCACTTAGGTCTTCACGGGTTTTCTTCATCTCTGCATAATATTGTGACTGAGTCGCATCAGGATTAGCGTATACAGAAACCGAGCTAAATATAAAAAAAAAGCAAGAAAAAATTGTAATACTGGCATTAGCAATGGAAAATAGTTTCATATTACCTCCAAAAATAGGAAAGCAACGGTGAATGCAATGAAGTCACTATGAAAAAACGAACTATTTGGAATAAAAAAGCTCTTATATTATAAATAGGCACTTCAACTGAAAAGTTATAACTTATATCTACCCTAATGATCAAAGACGCTTGATTTTACCCGCTCAGGAGATCATGATTTCCGTTATGAAAATATTTATCATTCACGAACAAAAAATCAAACTTGAACACCTGCACGATACCACGCGTGACGGGCGAGTCCGTGAGCGCATCAGCGTGAACTTCTCCAACTATAAACCGTAAATCCTCCATAAACTATTTTTTTTCTAGATATTTCACCCAGATAAGTTTGCTTAACGCCAAGGGTAGTGCTCGCCATTTATATTTCTTTGCGACATCCACATCATTTTTTGCGGAATGCCATTTAGCCCAGTATGGTACTTCCTTTCTCGATGAATTCCATCCCCGACAATGAAATGCAGTGCATTCATTGTAAACACTCAGACACCAACCCGCTTTGATAAAACGTTGAGACATCTCGATATCTTCTTTATACATAAAATAGGAACGCTCAAATCCAGGCTTTCCTTTAGAGTCAACACACTGTTTAAGTGCAGAGACACGGGTTAGCATAAAGGCACCGCAGATAGCTTCAGTTGGAGTAAAAGTTTCTTTAATTTCTGATTGTGGTTCGTTTGCTTTAATATCATACCATCGACCATAATAATTACAAGCGATGCCGACAGAATCAAAAACATTCAATGGTTTCATTGCATTGATATCAAACCTAACCAGAGGGACAGTAAATATCCCAGTATCATTCAGTTCTGACTGATTCGCAAAACTCAAAAGTTTTTTCAGATTATCACTTTCAATCCGCGCATCCGGATTTAAAAACAAAACCCAATCAAAATCATCAATATCGTACAAGGCTTTATTATTACCTGCGACAAAACCAATATTTCCTTCTTTAAGAATACTGAGCTTATTGGTTGTTACCAAGTCATCTAAGTATTCCGTATTCTTTGAACCTGAATCTACGATACGAATTTCAATATCACTACATATGTGATCAAGGCCACTGACACACCATTGAATATGTTTTTCGCTGTTATATGTGACTACAACAACCAAGCATTTATTACTCATACCACATTCCCATATATTTTCATATTATAATTCCACAACAAACCATTACTTATTACTTTACTTTGTAGAAGTCATCAACGTAATGGAACCTTGAGAAGAAGAATATAATAATCCCCCCCGAGGCACCGAATAAAAACGGATTTACAGAGCCGGATAACAGCCAAACAGAGAAACAATTCAATGGCATGATTAAATTTTTTACGCAATTTTTTCCGTTTACGTTTAAAGCATTATATACGCATGCAGATAAGAAAATAACAAATAGTACACTGGCACCTATAAGACCAAAGTCCATAATAACTGACAGCGTCTGACTTTCATATAGATATGGAGTCGTAGTTGATCTCAATGCGTTGGGAATATAATACCCCATCCCATGTCCGAATAAAGGATGCGAGGATATTGCGTGCAACAACGCATTGTTCTGAAATACACGTTCCTGATCTGAGGCTGCATTCGAACTTTGATTATTTAATCGTGAATCTACCAGAGCAAATATTACGTCACCAATCGGTGTCAAAAACAATATAACCCCAAGACCTATTACAGAAAGGGGCAATATTTTCAATATTTTTGAAACTTTGGCCTCAAGTAATACAGCCAAACCAATGAATAGAATTCCTTGAGCCCATAAAGATCTTGATAACGTCAAGGCAAGAGATATAACTAATAAAATGAAAATCAGTTTAGTAACCCGTCCCCCTCGTCCAAGAATCATATCTTTCGTTATAAAATAAAGCATGAAAGGAATTAGAGAGTCCATAGGTATTTGCAGGCGGGTAAGAAATGTATCGCCAACACTCATTTTCATCATATTGATATCCCAGACTTGTGTAATCCAAGTGATAATATCTATAGAACTAATTCCTGTAATGACAGAAAAAATAATGATGAATAATTTTCCGCATGCTATCAATAAAAGACATATTTTCAAAGAGTTATAAATAACTTCTCTATTACTAATATCATAACGACCGCACTCAATCAAAAACAAAGCAACAATGATCGAAAGAAGGATGTCTCGTCCTTGTCCGGATATATTTATCATCTCATTATTCATATGTATTGAATATAGTGCTGCAATGACTAAAAAAATAAGGAATGGTATGATTGCCATCGTAAACCTGGCAAATACTTTCTTATGAGAAAATAAATAACAAAGTATAGAAAAAATAATTAATGGACTTCGTAGTATAAGCAAGTATATTGTGGTTTTTATAAAGAAATTAGATTTCATTTTAGACATAATTGCCATCATTAGGTTAACTCAAGAAGTATCATCGTCATGCCATTAGATAATAATAACCACAGTGATTCATGGCTTGTAAACATATTAAGTATAACACTTCTTGATTCAGTTAGCACTGCCTCATCTGTTTATTAACTTTTTAACAATAAATTTCGGTTCTAATTTTATAAAACTCCAATAAGCAGATCGGACTAGACTCGCTTTTTTATCACTCGCGTCGATAAGAAAAAGCATAAATTCCCTATCCTTCTCCTTATACATACTTTCATTTCTTTTTAACAGGTCCATTAGAGAATGGCTAAATGAATAACTTTTTGACACTCGTTCTTCATTAATTTCGTGGTCATGATGCATTATATACTTTGATTCTTTCTTACGTAAGAAACCACCGTATTTATGTGCCAACCTGAGCCAAGTATCCCAGTCTTGTAAACGTTTAACCTCTGGGTTAAAACCACCAATATCCCTCAAGCGTGCCGAAAGCGTAAATATTTGGTTCGACGCCACGTTATAAAATAAAATAGATCTATAGTCATTAAAATAAATATCTTTACTTTTACCATAAAAACTCTTTTGCTTCCCCCCGATAAACTCCTCTAAAAAATCACAACAAATAAATGCGTATTTATCATCCCAATTTTTCACTAAAAAACTTATACGATCCGGAGTAAATTCATCATCATCATCTAACCCTGTAATAAAATGACCACTGGCTTGAAATATCCCCAAATTTCGAGTTGCGCAGGCCCCTTTATTTTCTTTATTACGTAAATAAATGACACTAGGATCCTTGGCTGCTAACTCCTCCATAAAGTTTTGCGTCCCATCCGTAGAGGCATCATCGCAAACTATTAGCTCTATGTTGTGATAATCCTGTCCTTTTACCGAGCTAATAGCTCGCTTCAATCGCTCTAGTCGATTGAAGGTGGAAATATAAACACTCACCTTTGGTAAACTATCCATAACACTCCCGAGCTTATCATTATTACCCATCCCCCCCCACCTCCGCCTTAAAATACTAAAAATCAGTCAAAATGAATCATTTATTTTTAATTTCATTAAGGACAAACTTTAAACTTTCAGAAACACTAGCCCCTTGGATTCCAAATTCAGATATTTTCCCCCTTGATAATATTGAGTATTTAGGCCTTGCCGCTGGCGTCTTGTAATCTTCTGTAGATATTTCGTTGACTACCATGTGCTTATCAAGCAGATTCAACTCATTTGCATATAAAAATATTTTTTCAGCAAACTCATGCCAGCTCATTTCATCCGACCCACAATAATGATAAACCCCCCCCTTCGCCTCCGACTTCAATAAACTAATAATAGCAGATGCAATATCACCAGCATAAGTTGGGCAACCGTGCTGATCAGCAACAACACCTAATGTGTCTCGTCCATTCGCCAACCGCAGCATGGTTTTCACAAAATTATTGCCATACTCGCTGAATACCCAAGCGGTACGAATAATAATCGCCTCGGGCTGAATATTGGCTACGGCAATCTCACCATCCAACTTGGTTTTCCCGTAAACGCCCAAAGGGTTCGTTGCATCGGTTTCAACATAAGGCGTCGTCGCCGTGCCGTCGAAGACATAATCCGTCGACACATGCACCAGGCGTGCACCAACATCGTTGGCTGCCAGCGCCAAATTCTTGGGACCACTTTCGTTGATCAGAGCCGCCAATGCACAATCACTCTCCGCCTTATCTACTGCGGTATATGCAGCGGCGTTAACGATAACGTTCGGTTCAAATTGCGCGACAGCCTGTTTAACCTTGGCTAAGTCGGTAATATCAAGTACGTCCGAGTCCGTAGCCCAGATTTCCCAACCCGATGGCAGACGATCCTGGAAGCAACTGCCCAGTTGCCCTTTAGAGCCAGTCAGTAGCACCTTCATTTGGCCAACTCCTTAAACAACTTACCAACTTTATCTTTCTCTGAAAGCTGTGGATTATCAATTGGCCATTCGATGCCAACTTCAGGATCGTTCCACAGTAAACAACCTTCATGCGCCGGATTGTAGTAATCCGTGCATTTATATTCGAAATCCGCAATATCGGAAAGAACGACGAAGCCATGAGCCAGACCTGGCGGAACCCAAAACTGTGTCTTGTTCTCCTCCGACAGAATTGCACCTTCCCAGGCGCCATAGGTAGGTGAATCCGGACGAATATCAACTGCAACATCGAATACTTCACCACGAACAACCCGTACCAATTTGCCCTGAGGATTGATCTTCTGAAAATGTAGACCCCGTAACACACCCTTTGCCGAGCGTGAGTGGTTATCTTGCACAAAGTCGAAATTGATACCCAACATTTCCTGGTAACGCTTTTGCTCGAAAGTCTCCAGGAAGAAACCGCGTGTATCACCAAAAACCTTCGGCTGGATGATTTTGACACCATCAATCTTGGTATTCATTACTTGCATGTCATTTATCCCCAATTACGTGTGCGAGATATTGTCCGTAAAGCGTTTTAGCAAGGAGTTTAGCTTCAACTGCCACCTGCTCACGCGACAGCCATCCTTTCCGGTAAGCTATTTCTTCCAGACATGCCACTTTGAAACCTTGTCGTTTTTCAATGGTGTGGATGAATTGTGAAGCTTCGATCAAACTATCATGAGTACCGGTATCCAACCATGCAAAACCACGCCCTAACAGTTCAACGTTCAAATTCCCTTGTTCCAGATACATCTGATTCAGGGTAGTTATTTCCAATTCTCCGCGCGTGGAAGGCTTAACCTGTTTAGCCATCTCCACTACGTGTTTATCGTAGAAATACAGACCGGTAACCGCCCAATTGGACTTCGGCACCTCCGGTTTTTCCTCCAGTGACAAGGCCCGGAATTGCTCGTCAAATTCAACAACACCAAAACGCTCCGGATCCATAACCTGATAACCGAAAACGGTGGCACCTTCATTACGTGCTACTACGCTTTCCAATTTTGCACCGAAACTTTGGCCAAAATAGATGTTGTCGCCAAGAACCAAAGCACAGCGGTCACCATTGATAAATTCTTCACCAATCAGGAAAGCCTGGGCCAACCCATCTGGGCTTGGTTGAATTTCATAACTTAAATTGATGCCAAAACGACTGCCATCGCCAAGCAGACGTTTGAAAGAAGGCATGTCTTCTGGCGTAGAAATAATCAGAATATCCCGGATCCCCGCCAGCATCAGCACAGAAATAGGATAATAGACCATTGGCTTATCATAAATCGGCAACAATTGCTTAGATACACCGCGTGTAATAGGATACAAACGTGTCCCGGAACCACCCGCTAGTACAATACCTTTCATCTTGAAATCCTTATAAAAAATTAACGGGTCAATCCCAAACGTTCACCTGCGTAAGAGCCATCTTTAACGCGACTCCACCACTCTTTATTAGCCAGATACCATTCAACCGTCTTGCGAATACCGCTCTCAAAAGTTTCTTGCGGTTTCCAGCCCAACTCAGCATCAATCTTAGAAGCATCGATCGCGTAACGCAGATCGTGACCAGGACGATCAGATACATAAGTAATCAGGTCTTCATATTTAATAAAATCAGCAGATTTATTCGGCACCAATTCATCAAGTAAACGACAAATTGTTTGTACCACTTCGATATTTTTTCGTTCGTTGTGACCGCCGATATTGTAGGTTTCACCTAACTCACCTTCGGTCACAACTTTATAAAGCGCACGAGCATGATCTTCAACATATAGCCAATCGCGGATTTGGGCTCCATTGCCGTAAACAGGTAATGACTTACCATCTAATGCATTGAGAATCACTAACGGGATCAGTTTCTCCGGAAAATGATAAGGACCATAATTGTTAGAACAGTTGGTTACGATGGTTGGGAAACCGTAGGTACGCAACCACGCGCGAACCAAATGATCACTGGATGCTTTAGACGCGGAATATGGGCTGCTTGGCGCATAAGGCGTGGTTTCGGTAAACAGGTCATCCGTGCCATGCAAATCGCCATAGACTTCATCGGTAGAAATATGATGGAAACGAAATGCCATTTTTATTTCCGAATCCAGCGTATTCCAATATTGTCGCGCCGCCTCCAAGAGAGTGTAAGTACCAACAATGTTAGTTTCAATAAACGCGGCTGGGCCATCAATAGAACGGTCTACGTGACTTTCTGCGGCCAAGTGCATTACTGCATCCGGTTTAAACTCACTAAAGATACGGTCTAGCTCTGCACGATTGCAAATATCAGCATGTTCAAATTTAAAACGTTCACTATCTGCAATCGTTTTTAATGACTCAAGATTTCCTGCATAAGTCAGGCTATCCAGCACCAAGATTTCATCTGCGGTATCGTTAATAATATGGCGAGCCACAGCTGATCCAATAAACCCAGCACCACCGGTAACGATGATTTTCATAGCAACCCTTAATAGAAAATATAAAAGCAGTAAGATAAAAATATAAAATCAATGATAATATTAAAGAGTAGAAGCATAAGAAGAGCAAATCCACTTCATTTACCATTAATTTTTAAATTTAAAATCCTTTATAACATCACGATTTCTAAATACAAGCAGAGCCAGCACCCCTCCCCAATAAAACTTCAAATAAATAGAATAATTCTCTCCAAAAATCGCTTCTACAGATGCACCTGAAATGCATAACAGTGTGAAAAAATACAAATCCAATCGAGGGATTTTCTTCCAACATAGTATAGAAAACTCTGTTCGAAACACTAAGAAGAACCAAAATGTTATACAGGTGCTAACAGCAGCACCTGCGGCACCAAAATGAGGCACTAAAATATAATTCAGTGAAAAATTAATGCATAGAGCTAACACAGAGGCTAACATTGAATAAAATGTCTTTTTACTTATACCGATACCTACAACTGTAGTTTCTGATAAAGTATAAAGTAATGGATAACCAAGACATGCTAACAACACAAATTTCACACTTTTATAGCTATCAGGAATAAATAAATCAACGAGCCAAGATAGAAGACCAGCTATACAAAACAGAGTAACAACAACCAGTAATATATACTGAGATGCTTTGGTCACAAGCCTCAGACTTTCCTCATCATTATTGGATATTTTATATACCATCGGTGCCCAAAGTGTAGAAAAAATGCTTTGTATTATAGTCGCTGCACTTGCAAAACTAACGGCAACAGAGAATATTGCCAATTGCTCATATGTGGATAGGGTACGCAAAAATACTCTATCCATCGCCGTCATCCCCCAGAAAGCCAAACTACCTAGTATTAGCGGAAACCCAAAACGGATCATCTCTTTAGATTTATAATAATTTACACGGGATGAAATTGCTGCTAATAAGTCCTTTCTGGTTATTAGCAACATGATAATTAAAGTAAGCAGGAATCCGAAAAAATTCGCCCATAACAATTGTTCAAAATAATGGTAATTCCAGAAAAAATAAAAGAACAAAAGACTAATGATAATAACAAACTTGGGTACCAATTGACTTAATGAAAAAAGGCTCCCCCGCCCCTCCATTCTAACTATCAAGGATAAAAATCTTAGTATGAAATTGAAAATAAGAATAAAAACAACCAGAGCGCTAATAGAGATATTTTTTTTATCAAAAAGTAAAAATGATATATACTCTGGTTTTAAAAAAGAAACAAGACAGACTAAAAGCAATAATACAAGCCCTGGTGCGATTGATATTTTAAGCAACTCACCTTTATTTTCACTTTCATGATACTGTCGGACATATGCCTGATCCAACCCCAAACCAAATAATAAAACTGCAAATGATATGGCTACATTTAACATCCCAAACCGGCCGATATCATCGGGGGTATATAGCCATGTCATTACCGGTAAGGTAATAAACCCCAAGGCAGCAGCACCTATAGGTCCCATTGCGAATGAAAGAATAAGCTTAAGATTAAATTTTTCCATTTTTCTTTACCAAAATAGAAATGAGTTTTTTTGTTTTTTCTAAAAGTGCCGCATTTGACCAAATCCTTTCAATAATTTCCCTATTACTAATTACATCATGATTAGTGAGTGTTGCTGATAAAAGCTGATAATTTCTTTCAAGTTCCTGAACGGAGAAAATCACTACTCCTTTATTTTTTAGAAAATTAAAAGTTGGATTTTCCTCCCTAAGAAATATTTTCGCCCCCATATAAATCATGCTAATGATATTTCCGACACCTTGCTGCCTGACATGATTCATTATAACAAAACCACATGAACTTATTTTTTCCATGTACTCTTCAATGGGCATGAAATCTGCCAAAATATCGGCCTTAACACCTAATTTATCCCTAGCCACTTTTTGTATTCTGACGCCATATTCCATATCACCATAGTTGAGTGGTACAATAAACTTTCGCCCTTGCAAATTTACATTTTTTAGGAAGTTGAAAATTTCAAGGTGATTATTTGTACTGGTGGCACTATTTCCCACTAAAACGTTCCCACCGATTAAATGCCCATCGTCCATATCAGAAACGTAACAGGAGAGATCTTTTTCGGCTGCACCATAATTCCAATCGACTTGCTCAGGAAAATGTCGCCATTTGCGACTATTCTTCAAAATTCCATATTCATCTGGTATTACAGGAGAAAAAAATTGTATCTTCTCGATTACGCTTAATCGCCTTTTGCTAAGAAATAAAAAAGCATTCTTTATGCGTTGTTTCCAATTTTTATTTTCACCCATATTCTGGCTAAATAAAAGTGTATCTTTTAATAACCACCTGTCATTCCCACCAATTAAATCATAATAATCATAACCCCAACCTAGCCATACAACAGGAGTTCCATTATCTAATTTTTCGATTGTTCTAAACCAAAAATCCCTCAAGGAATGAACTACCAATACATCAAAACTGCCAACCTTAGCAAAATCAATACCTATCAACGACTCTTTAATGCCAACTTTAAAATCCACCTCCCTTTTTATATGTGATATTTTTTTCCCCTTGCTATATACACAGAGTGTATTTTGCTCAGGATAAGCCATTTCGAAAATATTAATCGCTCTATCAATGAATTTTTCATCTGTGCATAAATGTAGTATTTTGATTTTTTTCATGAGTCAGTTTTTCGTCTTTTTAGCTTTTCCTCAAGTAATAATAAATCTTTCCTTCTTTCTTTTAGGATGCGCACAGGTGCCCCAGCATAAATAAGAAAAGGTTTACAGTTTTTGTTAACGAAACTTAATGCCCCTATAGCTGCACCTTCGCCGATAGTAATACCAGGTAATATGACACTACCACTACCTATAATTACATGCTTCCCTATAAAGACATCAGCATGTGATACATTAGTAAACTCGTCACTAACTGTAGGGTTAGTCATAAACTCGCCACTATAATCATCACTGCTGCTATAAATTGCGACCTTAGATGATATATTCGCATAGTCTGAAATCGTGACTTTTCCAGCCCCAATAATTGAACTATATACGGCGATATGAATATTATTCCCTATATCTATACCACCATTCCCAGCAGATAATATGCAAAAGTCATCAACTCTTACATTATTACCAATAGTTATTTTATTACAATTATATAGAGAGGCTTTTTTTGATATTTTTACACTTTCGCCAAGTTTGAGAAACCCAAAACTTGCTAATTCTGAATTAGTATAATATGCCATTACCCCCCCTGAATTAAAGATATTATTCTTTCTTGTTCTTCATTAGACAGATTTGGATATATTGGGAGACAAAGTACTTTCTGCGCAATGTCATTCGCAACAGGAAGATTTTCCTTAGACGCCGATTTCATTCCTTTATACATAGAGAAGTCACTAATCAGCGGGTAAAAATATCGTCGAGAATATACATTATGCTCTTTCAGGTAAAAGTACAGTTCCTCTCGATTCAGCCTGAACTCTTCTTCAACCAAAATAGGGAAATAGGCATGATTAGCATCAACTTGCCCAGACTGAGGTACAACCCGGATTCCTTTTAACTCTGCAAATGCTTTGCGATAAATCTCATCTATTTCCTTACGTCGCTGAATCGTGTTATCAACATGCTTAAGCTGCAATAGGCCAAAAGCGGCATTAATTTCGCTCATTTTCCCGTTAATACCTGGTGCAACCACAGTAGTCTCATCGACTATGCCAAAGTTTTTCAGATTGTTTATTCTTATTTTGGTTTTTTTATCAGGGCAGATTATGGCCCCCCCTTCAAATGTATTGAACACTTTGGTTGCATGGAAACTAATAGCACTTAAATCACCATGCCTTAGAATACTACCGCCTTTATCGGTAACACCAAATGCATGTGCTGCGTCATAAATAACTTTCAAATTGTAGTTATCAGCGATTTCTTGGATCCTTTCAATATCACAAGGATTACCATAGCAATGTACTGGCATAATTGCTGTTGTCTGAGGTGTAATCGCTGCTTCAATCTTATCCGGATCTATATTCAGTGTTACAGGATCAATATCAACGAAAATAGGTTTTATTCCATTCCATAATAAAGAGTGCGCGGTAGCTACGAATGAGTATGGTGTCGTGATAACCTCACCAGTAATCCTCATCGCTTGTAATGCAGTAAGCAATGCTATAGTTCCATTATTAAAAAGCGCGATCTCATTGACACCTAAGTACTCACAAAGCTCTTTCTCCAATGCTTCGTGCATTGGTCCACCATTAGTTAATATTTTATTATCCCAAATTTTTTCCAAATAAGGAACGAACTCACTCAAATCTGGTAAGTAAGGTTGAGTTACATAGATATTCTTATTGCTCATAAAAACTCCGATAATACATTAACTTAGATAAAAGTGATTGTAATGCAGATTAAGGTAGTGCAAGAGTGAAATTAGTAGGCCCCATCTCTCTTTAAAACTACATTTATTGTCTTAAACAGAATCGCGATATCATTCCAAAGGGACCAATTCTTCACATACCATGCGTCAAAATAAACACGGGTATCATAATCTACATCATTTCTTCCGCTAACTTGCCAAAGACCTGTCATCCCAGGTTTCGCCATCAGGTAGTAATCAACATCGCCAGCATAGCGCTCCAACTCTTTCTCTATTACCGGACGTGGTCCTACTAAACTCATTTCCCCTTTCAGCACATTAAAGAGTTGCGGAAGTTCATCCAAACTGGTTTTTCGAATAAATTTTCCGACTCTGGTAATCCGAGGATCATTCTTGAGTTTGAAATCTTTATCCCATTCGCTTCGAGCCTCAGGATCGTTCTCCAAAAGATTCTTAAGCACCTCTTGGGAGTTCATCACCATAGAGCGGAATTTTAAACACTTGAACTTGTTGCCGTCACGGCCTACACGCTCATGACCATAAATGGCCTTTCCCCCGTCTTTTGATACCAGATAGGCAAGAATGGCTAAAATGGGTGACAGTAAAAGTATAATTGATAGCGACCCTGCTATATCAAATGACCTTTTCAAAAACCGAGAGGTTCTTTTGGCTAAGCTATTGCTTACGCGAAGTATCATCACTTCATGACTGAATATGAATGACATATCCGTTCCATATAATGGAACACCTCGAAGCGTTGGGATTACTGATACTGAACGACAATTATGCTTTGCAAGTTTTTTAAGCCATTCATCACGCAGCGTATGTTCATCAAATTCCAAGGCCACGATAAACTGTGTTGTTTCAGGATCACATTGTTGCCACAACTCTTTCTCATCACAGATAATAGGTTTTCCCAGCAGCTCTTCTTCACACTGTTTACCACTTGAAAAAAAGGCGCAAATTGCAAATCCTAAAACTTCTTCGCTTTGTAATGCAGCATAGGCATCACAAGCATTTTTACCAGAACCGATGATGATAGTATGTTTCTGCCACATGCCGAGTTTATTTAATAGACGTTTTGTTATTGCACGCGCCAACGGCACTAATATCAAAGCCAGAGTCCAGGTCAATACCCAAACGTAGCGTGAGAACTGCCATTTAGAAAATGCGACTAATGCGAGATCACATACAGCGAAGATCAACAAAGTACGGAATATTTCTTTTAACTCGAACCAAAAAGGTTTTCGGTAAGTATAATGACGTAATCTAACCCAAAACCATCCAACGCATAAAACAGCAAGCATTACATGAGTAAAAAATCGAGCAGGTATTTCAGTCTTTGGAATAAACTCATCAATATTACCGCCCAAAAATCCGATTAAATTTATGGCGATAACCAATGACAACGTAAAAAACGTAAAGTCAGATAATGCCAATATAAGTTTTACTATATTCGTTTTTTTTGAGTAACTTAACGCACTCATAGAATTATCCTTTATTAGTAGGATTGTTAATCCGAGACACTATCCCAATACCTTTTATGCATGCTTAGTTTTCTCCTCCAGCGACTTGGGAGTTTTTTATAATTTTTACCAAGCTTATAGCCCACTATCTTTGCAAAATTACTAATGCATGCGGCAGGAATCCAAAGAGGATGATTTTTAATTAAAAAATTAAGCTCTGAAAAAATAAATTTTTTCCCTTCTCCACCGGCCCCACCAAATGATTCGTAAATCCATTTTTCATCTCGATGGAAAACACCAATATCAAAATAACGTTTGAACTCTTCTATTGCAGAGTAATTATGAGAATGCCTAACTTTAGCATCGGCTACATACGCTAATTTATAACCAGCAAGCACTGATTTTCCTGCAAAATACATATCCTCCCCCAGAATGGTACTCTCGGGGAAACCACCCAACTCATTAAATATTGAAACTCTATAAGCTGAAAATGAGTTAGACATAAATATTGTTTTTAGACCTAAAGTATCTTTTTGACTGACATCACTAATGTAACTTTGTTGCTTATAATTAAAAGTTCTTGCATGCACTGCTAAGGGATTCGCATCAACATGTGGTAATTGCCTACCGTATGCACAAGCGATTTTGGGATCTGAAAATGCTTTCAAAATATTGTTTATACAATTAACTTCTGGGATGGCGTCTTGAGTAAAAAAGATCACAACATCCGAATCAGACATCTTCACTCCTTTATTCCTGGTTCCGCCATGATTAAATTCAGATGCCGAAATCACCTCAACAAAGAAATTATTTTTCTTAGCTACATTAACTGTGTCATCTTTACTAGATGAGTCAATAACAAACACTTTACATCTATCAGGAATAATTTCCGATATAATACCTGCTGAAATATTCCATATACTTCCACCATTATATGTTGGCACAATAATACTAACTTTCACATCATTCATTATGGTCCCTACGTAGTTGTTCGTAAGTTCACAGAGAGCTAACTTAAATTTAAAGTGTTTTAGTAAAAATAGTTATGATAGGAAATCTATCTTCCCTGAGCGACTTACCATTTTAGATAAGCCGCTCAAGTTAAGTTATATTCTAGTCCTTGGATTTATAGCTATACTCATAATAATCATAGCCGTAGCTGTAATAGTTAGACGCTTTTCTCACAACCGCATTAAGTATCACACCTTTAATATCGATGCCGTTTTGCTCAAATCGACGCATACTCACTTCAACTTCTTTCGGGCTGTTCAATTCGAACCTCGCCACCAACAAAGAGGTACCTGCAAGCTTGCCTATAATTGCAGCATCGGTCACGGCCAGAATTGGCGGGGTATCCACCAACACCAAGTCATAATGTTCCGAAGCCCAAGTTAGTGCTTCTTCAAAGCGTCTATGCATCAAGAGCTCTGACGGATTTGGTGGAATTGGCCCACGCGAAATAAAGTCAAAGGCGTTATTATCGGTATTTTGTACAGTCTCATTAATAGACATTTTTCCGGATAATACGTCGGAAAGACCTTTTTTCCCGTCTGCACCAAGTAACTCATGCGCGTATCCTTTACGCATATCGCTGTCGATAAGCAGTACACGTTGACCTGTCTGCGCAACAACGGCGGCCAAATTGGCACTAATAAATGTTTTACCAATACCAGGACTGGCGCCTGATATCATTAACACATTATTTTTAGCTTCCATCATCGCAAAATGCAGACTGGTACGCAGACTACGAATAGCCTCCACTGCCAAGTCGGCCGGATTACCAAAGGCAAGTAATGAATTGGCATCGACGTTCCGTTTTTTGCCACTCATTTTAGATTGCAGTTCAATATCTCTTTTACGCTGCCATTCAGAAAGTGGCACACTTGCATAAACATTGATACCTAATGCTTCCAACTGTTCTGGACTTTCAATACCACGGTGCAAGTAAGTCCGCGCCAATACATAACCACAGGAAACTAATCCACCCAAGACTAAGCTTAAGAACAGAATGATGGCTTTACGCGGCTGTACCGGTTGATCGGCTGTCATTGAACGGTCAACAATCCGTACGTTACCAATGGTGCTGGCTTTGGAAATATTCAGCTCCTGCTCACGGTTAAGCAGCTGCATATAGACTTCTTTGCCAGAATCAACATCCCGGCTTAAACGCACGACTTCCTGTTGAGTTTCGGGCATTTTATTCACCCGCTTGTTAAAGCGCTCTCTTTCTTCTTCAAGAGTCTTGCGTTTTTCAAGCAAAGAACGATAAGCCGGATGTTCTTTTGTATATAGCTTAGATATATCGGCTTCTTTGAAAGTCAACTCATTCAACTGCCCTTCTACAGATACGATACTATCGAGTATCGATTTCGCCTCCATAGACAGGTCAACAGAATCTTTCTGCTGGCGATAACGACTTAATTTATCCTCGGCGCGATCCAGGGATTCGCGAACTTTTGGCAATTGCATCCGCAGGAATACCAGACTTTTTGCATCCTCTTCTGACTTACGCTCGATATTTTGTTCAAGATAATTACGCGTAATACTATTTAAAATCTTTTGGATCAGAACCGGGTCTTCCCCTGTCAGGGTCAAGCCTAATACGCCAGTATCTTTACCCTGATCAATAACTTCATATTGTTGAGTCAGTTGATTGACTACTGACAAGTAGGTTCTGGCGGTAATGGTAAAACTCGTACCCGGCTTAGCGATAATATCACTGACAAGAATTGAGACACCCTTGTTCTCTGCAAGTACGCCAACCCTCCCTTTAAATAGCTCATCACCATCTTTACTGATGGTGTAATCGGTCGGGCTATTGGCAGTCAGAGTTAACGAAGGTGAATCCCAACTTTTCGGTACGCTAAACTTGGACACCGCCAGTTTCCCTGGCTCGTCATGCATTAAACGCGCGAAGCCTCGTCCGAAAATGGGGAAATGATCCTGTTGGATATCCGTCGTCAGGTTCAGATCTTCTATTGTTTTCCCAAGGATCATTCGAGATTTCAACAGTTCAATTTCCGGGGCTGACTGCGGCTGGCCCGAAGGCAACATCTGGTTGATGTTATTTAATAGCTTATTACCTACATTTTGCTCAACCTGAACGATCGCATTAGCACTGTAGATCGGTGTAGCAAACAGGCTATATATAACGCCGAAGGTCAGAAAAATTGCAGTAACACCAATAATCAGCCAACGATTGTCAATCAGCTCTCCGACTAAACGACCAATATCCAGTTCATCCGAACTATCGCCTTGCGGCGCACTTACTCTATTCTTATCTGCCATTGGTAATCCTGATTGACTTAGCGGCTTAAAGCTTGCGCCCATTTTTGGGCTGATTTATCAAGAAGCTCATATACAAATTCGAAGGCTTCGCGGGATTTCCTGTAAGGATCTGCGATTTCTCGTTGTTCGAGCCAATGCCCATACAACATGGTTTTCCCTCTAACCTCAGGCACCAAACGGCAGACGGAATCAATATGTCCTTTTTCCATCACCAGAATCAGATCGTACTCACGACACATTTTTGCCGTAAGTTGTTGAGCCTGGTGGCCGTCGAGTGAGATGCCTCTTTGCATAGCGACCTCTGCTGCTATGGCATCAGCTGGTTTACCAACCAAAGCCCCTAATCCAGCTGAGGATATTTTTTTATTTGGCAGTAGATTTTTCAACAAACACTCCCCTGTCGGGGAGCGACATATATTGCCGACACAAACAACCAATATCGAATTAAACATGAGCAGTTACCTGTCTACACCTATGGCCAATTGCGGATACGCAATGCACCTTCGCTGAGATTATTGAAACCATTGATTGTAGGCACCAGTTGACTGATGACACGGTTCCAACGAACAATAGGTGCAGTTGTCACATAAACGATATCGTATGGTTGCAGATGGAACTCCGTACCCATAACCATAGCTGCCGCATCTGAAGCATTGAGCTGGTAAATATTCGCCAGTTTGTTACCTTCAGTACCGTGTAATGGTCGAATGACAAACACGCCCGTCGCATCAGAGGATGCTTGATCCATACCTTCAGCATTGCCTAACGCCTCAGTCAGCGTCATCCCGCTACGATCCATTTTCAGGGTAGTCTGTTTCTTGACTTCTCCCATGACAAATACTTTCAGATCGTCATTACGCGGAATATAAAGGATATCGCCGGGATACAGCAGCTGGTTTTGCATCAGGTCGCCTTTTTGCATCAACGCCTGTAAAGAAACTCGTCGTTCCTTGCCATTGTGGGTCAATACCACATTGCGCCAGTCCGCATTTTCAGACAGGCCGCCAGCGGCATTGATGGCATCCATCACGGTAAGAGGTACGTTGGTAATAGGTTGCTGGCCTGATTTTGTGACTTCACCAGTAACATAAGCTTTCTGCGAACGGAATGCCGCAACACTGACATCAACTTGCGGACTTTCAATATACTGTGCCAACCTGTTGGCTATATCCCCGCGCACCTGACTTATACTCCTGCCGGCCACTTTTACCTTACCGATGTAAGGATAAAAAATAGTGCCGTCGGAGTTGACCCAGTTACCGGTATCACTAGCGCTTCGGTACTGACCTGCTGGCGTAGTCAATTCGGGGTGATCCCAGACGGTCACCATCAGAACGTCACCGATACCGATTCGATACTCGTAGTTCTGCAATTCACGCTCCAAGGCCGGGTTAGCTTGAGCTACAACTGCCTGAGGCCGCATTTTGTCAACCATACTGGGGGTTAACGGGTAAATATTCACCAATTTATCGAGGTCGTAATCACTATCTTGTTGCTTAACAACATCTTTTCCACTGGTTGAAAGATGGGTACCAGGAATGACCGTACAGCCACTGATCACACTGATCGATACCAGAATCGGTATCAGTTTCCATTGTTTTTTTGCCATCGAGTTATCATCACTATCAAAGTAAGAATGGTTGCTGTGTTAAGCCCCTGGCCGACCATAGCGCTTACAGCGGCACTCAGCGAAATAGTTTGTTATCTGTCCAAACGCATCTGAACATTCATATTCATTGAGCAAGCATTGAATCCTGGCCAGCTACTATAAATGCTAGGTTAAGAGCATTATTACATAATAATAAAAAAGAAGAGCATATCTGTTTAAATACGCTTAACCAAACGTAACTGAAGACCACCCAAGTATTGCGCTCAGGCAGCCCTCAAAAAACTTCCGTGGTTATGATTATAATGAAAGCTTCTCGGCCCACTCGCGAAATGCCTTACCTTGAGTGGGGTGACGCAGGCCATAAGTAACAAACGCACGCAAATAGCCCATTTTCTCCCCGCAGTTGAACGATTCCCCAACCAACTCTGTCGCTTCAACCGGTTTGTGCTTCAACAGCTCGGCAATGGCATCTGTCAGCTGAATTCGCCCCCATACGCCCGGCTCGGTTTTTTCTAAAATCGGCCAAATATCGGCTGAGAGAACATAGCGCCCTACCGCTGAATAATTGGATTTCAACGGAACTTCATGGCCTGGTTTTTCGATGATAGAAGTCATACGTGAGCTTTCACCAGGCTGCAACTTGTTGGCTTCGCATTCAACAACCGAGTAATCATGCAATACATGCTCGTCAGCATCCTGAACCAGCACCTGGCTCAAGCCCGTCTGTTCAAAGCGAGCAATCATATGCGGCAGGTTATCTTTCTTCAGATCGGCTTTTGCGTCGTCAAGTAAGACATCCGGCAACAGAACTACAAAAGGTGAGTCCCCCACCAGGGGCTTGGCACAAAGCACAGCATGCCCCAATCCCTTTGGCTGCCCCTGACGAATATGCATCAGTGTCACGCCCTTGGGGCAAATAGACTGCACTTCATCAAGCAGTTGGCGCTTAACGCGCGCCTCAAGCATCGCTTCCAGCTCGAATGAAGTATCAAAATGGTTTTCGATTGCATTCTTCGAAGAATGCGTCACCAGAATGATCTCTTTGATCCCTGCAGCGACGCACTCATTAACAATGTATTGAATCAACGGCCTATCTACGATCGGCAACATTTCCTTGGGAATAGCCTTGGTTGCAGGCAGCATACGCATACCCAAGCCCGCAACGGGAATGACAGCTTTTAACTTGGTCATGATAATCCTCTTATTACTTGTGATCGTCTTTTCAGCCGCAACTCTTACTTGCTGTTCAGCGTCTGTTTTAGCCACTGGGTAAAGTCTTCGCCTTCGGATGAATGACGTAGGCCATACTGTACGAATGCCTTCATATAACCCAGCTTATCACCGCAGTCATGTGACTTACCGCTCATATGAAAGGCCTCTACCGTCTCTTGATCCATCAGGGCAGCAATGGCATCGGTAAGCTGAATTTCATCACCGGCGCCCGGTAAGGTTTTTTCCAACAGCGGCCAAATATCAGCAGACAAAACATAACGCCCAACCACAGCCAGATTTGAAGGCGCATCTTCGAGAGTTGGCTTTTCAACCACCGCAGTCATCGGGGTGCTCTCACCGGCAGACAACGCCGCACCGCCACAGTCGACAACGCCGTATTTCGAGACGTCTTTTTCCGGTACCGGTTCCACCATAATTTGGCTGAAGCCCGTATCGGTGAAACGCTGAATCATTTTAGCCAGATTTTCTTTACGCAGATCGGCAGTAGAGTCATCCAACAACACGTCTGGCAGCAGAACGATAAAAGGATTATCGCCTACCATCGGTTTGGCACACAGAACTGCATGGCCCAGACCTTTAGCCTGGCCCTGACGCACTTGCATCACAGTTACATCTGCTGGGCAGATGGTCTGCACTTCCTCCAGTAACTGGCGCTTAACACGTGATTCTAAAACAGCCTCCAGTTCAAAAGAGGTATCAAAGTGGTTCTCAATCGCATTTTTGGAAGAGTGGGTTACCAGAACGATATCTTTAATCCCGGCAGCTACACATTCATTAACGATGTATTGAATCAGTGGTTTATCGACCACCGGCAACATTTCTTTAGGAATGGCTTTTGTAGCGGGTAGCATACGGGTTCCCAGGCCAGCTACGGGAATTACAGCCTTCAGTCTCTTTTGCATTTTTGTCATCCACAATAATAATTTGAACGTAGCCGAACTAAGCTTTTCACAAGAAGCTTATGAAACCGGAGCGAACCGGTTCAGGCACGCTACCGCCCCTGGCTTTCAGCTACCAATGCACTGTCATCGTTCTTTATGCTGCGACTGCGGGTTCCAATCGCATTGGAATGTAAACTGAGGGTCATACTCTTTTGCTAAGCGATAGTTAGATCACAGAAAAAACAAAAAAAACAAAAAAAACACACCCTCATAACCAAACGATGATACTTGTAAATGTTTATGTGGCTAAGATTCTTATACTATTGCCTTATCGATACAAGCCTAAGATACCTATTGGGTACCCTTTTCAGAATAAGACTACCCACGTGGTTAGACTGAACAAAGTGTAGCAGTAGGAATAATCTATAACGGATTGATTTTAAAAAATTATATTGCCGCTGTTTTATCAGCAGGCAGCTATCCCCATGTTCTGCTAATAAAATTTCTTTTTCGGAAAATACCCCATTCCATGCGTTCCTGCATTCTGAAAGCTCCGTGCAGAGATGATTTTTTATGCATCATTTTTGCTTGATTTTTTCATGTCACAGATAGGCTTTCTGTTTTAAAGTTGAATTTTCCCGGCTCAACACCCATCATTCGGTTGCGGGATAAGCCGTCGAACTTACAGGTGAAATTGGGCGTATGGAATGGATCGCAGATCCAACAATTTGGGCCGGCCTGGCCACTCTGGTCGTGCTGGAAATCGTTCTGGGTATAGACAACCTTATCTTTATCGCCATCCTGGCGGAAAAGCTCCCAAAGCATCAAAGAGATAAAGCCCGTGTTGTGGGTTTATTGCTGGCGTTACTGATGCGTCTGGCGTTATTGGCCTCCATATCATGGCTGGCGACACTCACTCAGCCACTGTTTTCTGCCGGTGGGCACCCCTTCAGTGGCCGCGATCTTATAATGCTGGTTGGTGGGGTCTTCCTGCTGTTCAAAGCCACCATGGAGCTGAATGAGCGGCTGGAGGGCAAAGACGAAGAACAACAGGGTCAGCGAAAAGGCGCCCGTTTCTGGCCGGTAGTAGCGCAAATAGTGGTACTGGATGCCGTCTTTTCACTCGACTCGGTGATCACCGCCGTCGGCATGGTCGATCACCTGGCAGTAATGATGCTTGCGGTTTGTATTGCTATCGGCCTGATGTTGCTTGCCAGTAAGCCGCTGACGCGTTTCGTCAATGCCCACCCTACGATTGTCATCCTGTGTCTTAGTTTCCTGTTGATGATCGGTTTCAGTCTGGTTGCCGAAGGCTTTGGCTACCACATTCCGAAAGGTTATCTGTACGCCGCCATTGGTTTCTCGGTGATGATTGAAGCTTTGAACCAGCTATCGCAGTTCAACCGCCGCCGTTTCCTGTCGACGGTACGACCACTGCGCGAGCGTACTGCGGAAGCCGTGTTGCGCATGTTGAGTGGCAAACATGAAGAAGCGGAGGTAGACAGTCATTCCGCCAACCTCCTAGCCGATAGCACCAATGAAAGCGGCGAGATTTTCAACCAGCAGGAACGCCATATGATCGAACGCGTGCTGGGCATGGCGCAGCGTACGGTGAGCAGCATCATGACCTCTCGCCATGATGTGGAATATCTCGAGTTGAATGATCCGCAGGAAAAGTTGACCCAATTGCTGGAAAAAAATCAGCATACGCGCATTGTGGTGGTGGAAAACAGCGCCAGTGACGAACCGCTCGGTGTCATCCATACCATAGACGTTCTTAAGCAGCAGTTGACCCAGGCTCCTCTCGATTTACGCGCGTTGGTGCTGCAACCACTGATTTTCCCCGAACAGTTAACCCTGTTGAGTGCACTGGAGCAATTTCGCCAGGCACAGACGCATTTTGCCTTCGTGGTAGACGAATTCGGTTCGGTTGAAGGGATCGTCACGCTAACCGATGTGATGGAAACCATCGCCGGTAACCTGCCGGAAGCCGGTGAAGAAGTCGATGCCCGCCATGACATTGTGCAAAATGATGACAGAAGCTGGACGGCCAATGGCTATATGCCGCTAGAAGATTTGGTGTTGTATTTGCCGTTACCGCTGGAAGAAAAGCGTGAATACCACACGCTGGCTGGCTTGCTGATGGAACACAGCCAACGCATTCCTCAGGAAGGCGAACAGTTGCGGATCGGTGACTACCTGTTTGAACCGCTCGAAGTCAGTAGTCACCGTATTTTAAAAGTAAAAATCACCCCACTGCTGGTTCCAGAACCAGACTACGAGGTATAAACCGGTGCCGGGCATCATCGCCCGGCCTCCATTACAAATGCTGGGGAACCAGCAATTCCGTCGCCACAATAACCACGATCAACCCAACAATCACCGGTACTGAAGTGCGTTTCACCACTTCAAACGGTGAGATTTTTGCCATACCGGACACCGCCACCACCACACCGGAAACCGGCGACAAAGTACGCCCCAGGTTTGACGCTTGCAGCATCGGGATCACCAGATAAGCCGGGTTAACCCCCATCTGTGCCGCCAATTTAGGAATAAGCTCCACGAAGGCATAGAACGGCGCGTTACCTGAACCAGTAGTCATTGCTGCCAGCATGGTAATCACCACCAATACCAGCATCATGATAATGCCGCCGGTGCCGAACGACTGCGCCAGGCTGATCAGCCCGCTAATAAAACCAACGGTGCTCAGTCCCTGGGCGAATACGCCGGCGGCAACCAGCAACATCACCACGCTGGCAAAGGCGTCCGCCATGCCGCGATAAGCAACCTCCAGACCGCTGAATACCTGTTTGGCGCTGAAACTACGCAGGAATTCAATCACCGCCGCCAACAACATACAGCCTACCAACACGGTGATGATATGCAGTTCCGGCCCCCATTTACCGTCAAATACCAACACCCCAAGGATGGGCGTAAAAGGCAGTACGGCATAGAACCCCGGGGCGTGCGTGGTGATTTCACTCACATCCATAATATGGTGCTGTTCGTTGGCCTTCTTGTCGAGGTAGCGCTGCCAGAAGAAATGCGCAATCGCCATGCAAACAATCGCCGCAATCGAGATGGGTAAAGTAGTTTTAAAGGCAAAATCAACCAACGGCATTTCCGCCGCCTTGGCCGCCAGCACCACATCACCCGAGGTCGGTGCCAGAATAATCGCCGCCGGCGAAGCGCAGATCGCTGCCGCCGCACCGCGACTGATACCCACGTTGACCATCAATGGGAATAGCGTAGCCATCAGTAATACGCCCAGGCCGGTGGCAGATGAGACCGCCAATGACATCAGGCAGGCAACAAAATAGGCTGCCACCATCAGAAGATACGGGGAGTTAATCATCTGCAGTGGACGGGAGGCCAGTTTCACTACCACATCATTGGCGCCAATGTGCGTCATATAAGCCGCAAACCCGCACAACATCATGATCATCATGCCAAGATCGCCACCGCGGCTCATCAGCAGAATTTTGACGTACTCAATGATGTCGGTCGCGCGCCATCCGGTAGATGTAGCGCTGGCAGGCAACAGGCTTTTGCCCATCAGGGCACTGATGGCCAACAGCAATAGGCCACCTACCATCAAGACACCGGTAGCGGAGTAACCCTTGATGATGTAACGGCCAACACCCGCCGCAACGGCAGCCCCAATCAGAAGCTCTATCATATTCCCTCAACTTATCATTATCGTTTTTGACCGTGCCGAAGCGTATAAATCGCTTAACTGCGCACACTCTGCACAATGTCTGACAAAGACGTCATGATATCCGTCAAAGTTACGGGAGGAAATTATTGGGAAAGGGAAATACTCTGGCAGGGTTTACAGAGCATGCGGGCCGCGGACCGGCCCGCACAATTTGTAATTAGAGCTTGTCGAGCAGTTTTTTAAGATCCTGACCTTCGCGCGAATCCTTGTTTTTATCGGCCCACTTGTTCAGCGCATCCTTCGCCCGGTTCTGCAGCGTCTTACGCAAGACCTGATCGACCTGCAATTGATAGTTAAGCTGGTTCCATGGGCCATAAACCCGCAGCGGGATTGGCGTTTTCTGCAACTCCTCGATCAAATCGTCGCGCCCTTTCCAACCGCCAGTGACGCGGACGTTCAGTGCCACATCGCACTGTTTGCCCGGCATATCCACCGTGCCGCTTCCGTTCAGGTTCAACAAAGGAGAGTCGGCGCCCAGCTCGGTGATTTTTATCGTGCCATGGTTCAGACTGGCTTTGGCCGACAACTGTTTCACCTCGGTATAACGCTGGTAGTCGTCCTGTCCGCGCACGCTACTGTCATTACGCGCCACCGCCTGCTGAATCAACTGCTGAATATTCAGACCATGAAGTTGCGCGTCCTGCATCGCCAGTTGAGCCGTACCCTGCCAGCGATGCTCAAAAGACTGTGATGTAAGACGATCGCCGGTTAAATCCCCTTGCATACTGAACTTACCGGTCATGATTTGCGGCATATCGAACGCCTTCAGAACGGTGCCAAGTTCAACCTGCTTCACCACCGGCTGCATGGAAATTACCGGGCGTTTACCCCGCGCGTCGAGGGAGCCAGGTAAAGCGAAGTCACCGCCCGCTACTTGCCCGGCAAGCGAATGCAACGTTAACAGCCCCTGGAGGTTTTCCGCTTGCGTCGAAAGGTGGGTAATATTCATACCGCGATAAGTCAGTTGATCCACGCTCAAATTAAGTTGAGCGTTAAATTCTCGCAACACCTCAAGATTTTGCTGCGGATCATCCATTTGGCTGGCAATAACCGGTGAAGAAGTCATGTTCTGTGCTTGCGGCACCTGGGAACTACTGGACTGCCAGCCAGTGAAGGCATCAAAATTTACCGCGGCAGATGTCAGGTCAAGTTTATAGGCTGGTATCTCACCGAACTTGACGCTGGCACCACCGATAAAGGTGCTGTCATTGGCACTCAGGCTCAGTTGGCTTAGCGCGACTTGTTGCGGGGTTTGTTGATACACCACCTGAGCACTGCCGTCGCCTTTAATACCCCCGGCCAGTATGTCCGCGCCTTCCAGTTGGTAACTGAACTGGGTGACATTAGCGGCAATTCGTCGCGGATATTGTTGCAGATCGATATCTGCGGCCATGCTGAAAGTCAGATCGCGTTGATTGCGATTCACCCGGCTGGAAAGCTCCATTTGTGCCTGGCGTTTGGCATTCTGTTGCAAGGTGAGGTTAATATCGCGAACGTTAATCTGTTCGTTATTGGCGCGCTGCCAAATCAACAGACTGTCCACCACCCGCAGATTATCGATGTCAAATTTCCACGGCGTGTCTATCGACTCTTCAGAGTGACCTGCGGGCGCAATAGGCGCATCCGGTTGGTTTTGTTCTTCGCTGTCAGGGGTAAGGCGGATGACCGCATTTTTCAGCATCACCTGTTTCACAAACAATTGATGTGACAGCAGTGGCAGCAGTTTGACATCAAGGCGCATATTGTCTGCACTCACCACCGGTGCTTTCGCCCCGGGTGCAGTCAGCGTCATGCGGCCGGACAGAATGCTGAGCTGTGGCCAGATATGCCAACGCAGATCGCCATCCAGCGTCAGATGATAACCACTCTTTTGTTCAACCTTCGTGACCATGTAGGCACGAAAATCATTCGGATTGACCAACAGCACCAGCGCAGACATCCCCGCCACCAGCACCACCAGTAAAATCACCAAAGTCGTCAGAAATCTTCTCATGCCATCCTCTTGTCAGCGCCACACCGACCGTGCTTCCAGCGCTGTTAGTCCTTGTCGATTCGGCTGGCGACTGCGCCCTGCTGATCGCGGTATTTTGCATCCTGCCGGCTATTGTAAGGACGTGCTGCCGGCCCGGACAGAGGTTCAAAACTCAGTGCGCCGATCAGCATGCCCGGGCGCAACGCCAATGGCAGCTTACCTGAATTATAGAACTCCAGGACAATTCGGCCCTGCCAACCAGGATCGATACGGTGCGCGGTAACGTGAACCATCAGGCCCAGACGTGCCAGAGAAGAACGACCGTCCAGCCAACCGACCAGATCGTTTGGCAGCGTGACCGACTCCAGCGTGACCGCCAGCGCCAGTTCGCCGGGGTGCAGGAAAAAGGCCTCCCCTTCCGGCAAAACGATTTCATCACTCATCACACGGTCCAGCGCCGCGCTGACCTCATCTTTTGGCCCGCTCAGATCGATAAACGCAGCGGTGTGGCCACGAAACACGCGGAACTGATTGCCTAAACGGACATCCACCGTGGCCCCGTTAATACGCTCAATCGGCGGACGCGGTGAAATCACCAGTTTTTCACAATCCAGCCAGGCTTCTATATCACGGTCGCACAGTCTCATTATTTATCTCCATCAAGGCGTGTCACTAAAACAAAAATTGCCACACAACGGGCGAAAGGTCTACGTCGCAGCGTAAATAGTTGCCCGCCGGCCGGAAACACCAACTTTCCGGCCATTGAACGGCATTATTCAAAGAACTGGCTGATTTTGGCTTTCAGAATGTCGATCGCAATGCGGTTTTTGCCACCGCGTGGGACGATAATGTCAGCGTATTGTTTGGAAGGATCGATAAACTGCAGGAACATCGGGCGGACGGTTTTCTGGTATTGCGCCATTACCGAATCCATCGAGCGGCCACGCTCATTCACATCGCGCTTCATGCGGCGCATCAGGCAAATGTCCAATGGCGTATCGACAAAGATCGAGAAGTTCATTTCCTGACGCAGACGGATATCCGTCAATAGCAGGATCCCTTCAAGAATAATCACCTTTTTCGGTTCCAGGTGAATGGTCTCTTTCTTCCGTGTGTGCTCGGTGTAACTGTACAAGGGTAACTCTATCGCCTTGCCTGATTTCAGCATTTGCAGATGCTGAAACAGCAGGTTGTGGTCCATGGCGCTCGGGTGGTCATAGTTTGTCTTGACCCGTTCTTCCATGGTCAAGTGAGTCTGGTCTTTGTAGTAACTGTCTTCAGGAATCACGCCGATATGTTCATCGCCAACCTGATCGCGAAGTTCACGATATAACGTACTGGCGATAAGGCTTTTTCCGGAGGCAGATGCGCCAGCTATACCAATAATGACGCACTGATGCGGCTTGTCAGTCATAAAATTGAAGACCTGATTTCGTAGTGTGAAGGGGGGGGGAACTAAAACGGGACAATTATAGGGAGTTAGCGGCCATAGCGCCAGCCTATATTGTCGCCGCCGGGCCGCTATCTCAGGTTATTTTGCCATAACCAGCGCTCCACGGTTTTAAGACTAATGCGTCTAGGGCAATCCCGTATGACAGGGTAAACTCGGCGGCTTGATGATTATCCTTGAAATAGGATGTTGTATTTCACCGGAGACTAACGTGCTGGACTGGCATTTTCTGACATTTTTTGGCGACAGCATGTTGCTGTTACCCTGCGCGCTGATTCTTTTTGCCGTATTAGTCGCACCTCACGCTACCCGAACTGCCGGTTGGCAATGGGCGCTACTCTTCGGTTGTGCCGGTGGCATGGTTTGCGTATCCAAACTGGCTTTTATGGGCTGGGGCATTGGCATCAAAAGTTACGACTTTACCGGCTTTAGTGGTCACTCTGCGCTATCAGCCAGTATCTGGCCGGTACTGCTCTGGACGCTAACAGGGCGTTTCTCGCATGCAGTACGCAGTATGGCGCTGGTTGTTGGCCTGGTATTGCCCCTCACTATCGGGTTATCACGACTGGCAATCCATGTACATTCGCCCTCGGAAGTAGTCAGTGGACTGATTCTGGGTTACCTGGCCAGTACGCTGTTCTTGTGGTTACAGCGCGGTAAACCGCGCCCAAATCTCTCCACGCCGCAGATCGTTGTGGCACTGGCTCTGCCGATGGTTCTGATGGGCTTTCGGCAACCGGCACCAACACAGGGCCTGTTAGAACATATTGCCACCGTATTAGCACAAATCGAACGCCCCTATACCCGAGCAGATTTGCATAAGCTGTCCGTTGCTCCATAAACAAAACCCCGGAACTTGTCCGGGGTTTTGTTTTTTAGCCGAGGGCGATTACAGCGCGCGGAAAGAAATTTCCGTCGGAATAGCTTCACCCTGCCAATACATCTGCGCGGCAACGCGACCGGCAAGCTGACGATACAACTCAGCAAATTCGCTGTCCGGGCGACTAATCACCGTCGGCTCGCCACGATCCAAATCCTCGCGCAGCGAAATGTGCAGCGGCAGTTGCCCCAGCAGGCGACTGTGATATTTCTTCACCAGCTTCTCAGCCCCGCCGGTGCCGAAAATAGGCTCATGGTGACCGCAGTTACTGCAAATGTGCACACTCATGTTTTCCACGATGCCCAATACCGGCACGTGAACCTTTTCGAACATCACGATGCCCTTGGCGGCATCGAGTAACGCGATATCCTGCGGCGTAGTAACCACCAACGCCCCGGTAACCGGAATGTTCTGCGACAGCGTCAACTGAATATCACCGGTGCCCGGCGGCATATCCAGTACCAGGTAGTCCAGATCCGGCCACAGCGTATCCTGCAACAGTTGCATTAACGCCTTGCTGGCCATTGGGCCGCGCCACACCATGGCGTTGTCGTCGGTCACCAGATAACCAATAGAATTGGTCGCCAGACCGTGCGCCACGATTGGCGCCATGTGCTGGCCGTCCGGCGAAGTTGGGCGTTCATTCTCGGTACCCAGCATATTCGGGATCGACGGGCCGTAGATGTCAGCATCCAAAATACCGACCTTGGCACCTTCAGCGACCAGCGCCAGCGCCAGGTTAACGGCCGTAGTGGATTTGCCCACCCCACCCTTACCGGAACTGATAGCAATAATATTACGCACACCCTTGATGCCGGCCTGATCGTTGGCCCGTTTCAGAGTGGTAATGTCATGCTTCAATTTCCAGTCGATCGCCTCAGCACCGGTCACGCGCAACAGTTCTGCGCTGACGGTATCTTTCAGTTCTTCAAAACCACTCTGCCAGGCGAATGGCATGGTCAATTCAATGTGCAACACATGGTCCAACAGCGCGCAATGGTGGATCGCTTTCAGCGCGGTCAGATTATTTTTTAACGTCGGGTGTTCAAAGGCGGCCAGTACACCGGTCACCAGGGCACGCAGAACTTCGGGGTTGGTCTGCTCGGGGGATTTTGTGCTCATCCCGGCTCCTTGATTTTGAATGGATAGCTTCCCGCTAAGCATATCAGAACTGCGGGCCGCTCGGCGCATGTCTGTATAAAGAAACCGCCCTAGCCGTGGCGAGCGCGATCGGGTAACATCGAAGACCCTTTTATTCATTACAGAAACCAAGTTCTCACTATGCCTCAAGTCGCGAAAAAATTATTGGTGACGTGCGCGCTGCCGTACGCAAATGGTTCCATCCATCTCGGCCACATGCTCGAGCACATCCAGGCAGACATCTGGGTTCGTTACCAACGAATGCGCGGCCACGAGGTTCATTTCATCTGTGCGGACGACGCGCACGGCACGCCGATCATGCTGAAAGCTCAGCAGTTGGGCATCAAGCCGGAAGAAATGATTGCGGAAATGAGCCAGGAGCACCAACAGGATTTCGCCGGTTTTGGCATCAGCTATGATAACTATCATTCAACCCATAGCGATGAGAACCGTGAACTGTCGAACCTGATTTACGGCCGCCTGAAAGAAAACGGCTTTATCAAGAACCGGACAATTTCTCAGCTGTACGATCCGGAGAAAGGCATGTTCCTGCCTGACCGCTTCGTCAAAGGCACCTGCCCGAAATGCAAATCGCCGGATCAATACGGCGACAACTGCGAAGTCTGTGGTGCGACCTACAGCCCGACCGAGCTGATCGATCCCAAATCTGTGGTTTCCGGTGCGACGCCGGTGCTGCGTGACTCCGAGCACTTCTTCTTTGATCTGCCGTCGTTCAGCGCAATGCTGCAGGCCTGGACCCGCTCCGGTGCGCTGCAAGAGCAAGTGGCGAACAAAATGCAGGAGTGGTTTGAGTCCGGTCTGCAACAGTGGGATATTTCCCGCGATGCGCCGTACTTCGGCTTTGAAATCCCGGATGCCCCAGGCAAATACTTCTACGTCTGGCTCGATGCGCCAATTGGCTACATGGGGTCATTTAAAAACCTGTGCGACAAACGCGGCGATCTGGACTTTGACGAGTTCTGGCGCAAAGACTCCACCACCGAGCTGTATCACTTTATCGGCAAGGACATCGTTTATTTCCACAGCCTGTTCTGGCCGGCAATGCTGGAAGGCAGTAACTTCCGCAAGCCGACAAACCTGTTCGTACACGGCTACGTGACGGTGAACGGCGCCAAGATGTCCAAATCTCGTGGCACCTTTATCAAGGCGGGCACCTATCTGCAACACCTGGATGCCGACTGCCTGCGTTACTACTACGCCGCCAAACTGTCTTCACGCATTGACGATATCGACCTGAATTTGGAAGATTTCGTACAGCGGGTGAACGCCGACATCGTGAACAAGGTGGTTAACCTGGCTTCGCGCAATGCCGGCTTTATCAGCAAGCGTTTTGGAGGGCAACTGGCCGACAAACTGGCCGATCCTGCGCTGTACCAAACCTTCGTTGACGCAGCACAAAGCATCGCCGATGCCTATGCCAGCCGTGAGTCCGGTCGGGCAATCCGCGAAATCATGGCGCTGGCCGATCTGGCAAACCGCTATGTGGATGAGCAGGCACCGTGGGTAGTGGCCAAGCAAGAAGGCCGTGATGCTGATTTGCAAGCCATCTGTTCAATGGGCATCAATCTGTTCCGTGTACTGATGACCTACCTGAAACCGGTAATGCCATCACTGACTGAACGCACCGAGGCTTTCCTTAACTGTGAGCTGAGCTGGGACAGCATCCAGCAACCGTTACTGGGCCATCAGGTCAACCCGTTCAAAGCCCTGTTCAACCGTATCGATCTGGACAAGGTGAATGAAATGGTCAGCGCCTCGAAAGAAGACATGGCGGCGGCGAAAGTAGTCACTGGCCCACTGGCGGACGATCCGATTCAGGACACCATCACCTTTGATGATTTCGCCAAGGTTGATATGCGTATTGCGTTGATCACCAGCGCCGACTTTGTTGAAGGCTCGGACAAGCTGCTGAAGCTGCAGTTGGATCTTGGCGGTGAAACACGTCAGATCTTCTCCGGTATTCGTTCCGCTTATCCGGACCCGAAAGCGCTTGAAGGTCGCCTGACCATCATGGTCGCCAACCTTGCACCACGCAAAATGCGCTTCGGTATCTCTGAAGGCATGGTGATGGCTGCCGGCCCAGGCGGAAAAGAGATCTTCCTGCTCAGCCCGGACAGCGGTGCACAGCCAGGCATGCAGGTGAAATAACACCTGTTTTTTACTGCATCAGGGTCGAGCTTGCTCGGCCCTTTTTATTAACTTTCATTCATTGCGACAACGACAAAATCGGCCCAAATAAGCTATCTTATCCATACGGGTTTAATTACTGTATGCATAAACAGGTCTGACATGAAGGGATTCCCACCGCTGATTAACGCATTGCTGGCCAGTTCGCTGGTACTGACCATTGGCCGTGGCGTCACGCTGCCGTTCATTACCATCTATCTCACCGGGCATTTCCACCTGCTGCCGAAAAGCGTCGGCATTATTCTGGGCGCTAGCCTGGCAATTGGCATTTTCGCCAGCCTGTACGGCGGTTATTTAGTCGACAAGTTCAACAAAAACACGTTGATCCTGATTTCTATTCTGCTGTTCGCCCTGAGTTTTTTCGCTATCCCGTGGATCCCGAGACCGGGCGGTATCATCGTGGTATTGGCGATCCTGCATACCGCCTATTCAGTACTGGGCATCACCATCAAGGCCTGCTTTGCCGACTGGCTGCCGGTTGCCCAGCACATCAAGGCCTTTTCGATTAATTACACGCTGGTGAACGTTGGCTGGGCGGTGGGCTCATCATTGGGCGTGATGGTGGCAGGCTTGAATCCGTTATTACCGTTTTATCTCTCCGGGGGGCTGGCCTTGCTCACCGTGACGGCGCTGAGTTTTGGCCTGCGCCGGCAAGGCACGGCATCACCTGGAGCGACCGAGCTCGCGCCGATCGCAGCGCCCGATTTCCGCCAGACGCTGGCCATCCTGCGTAACGATCGCCGGCTGATTTACTTTACCCTCGGCAGTACGCTCGGGGCGGTCGTTTTCGGCCAGTTCACCGGCTATTTGTCGCAATACCTGATCCTCGTTTCCAACGCAGAGTTCGCCTATCAGGTCATTGGGGCGGTGATGATCGTCAATGCCTGTATCGTCATTGCCCTGCAGTACCTGCTGAGCCGCGGCATGCGTCAGGAAAACATGCTGCGCTGGCTGGTGTTGGGCACGCTGTTTTTCATTCTCGGGCTGATCGGGTTTAGTCTGGCCGGGCAATCGCTTTGGCTGTGGATCGCGGCGATGGCCATATTTACCCTGGGCGAGATTATTGTGATCCCGGTGGAATACATGTTTATCGACTTTATCGCGCCACAGCATCTAAAAGGCAGCTACTACGGGGTACAAAACCTCAGCGCACTGGGCGGTGCCATCAACCCGGTACTCTGCGGTTTTATTCTTAGCTACGCCGCCCCACACATGATGTTCCTGATGTTGATTGCCGCCGCGTTGTTCAGCCTGTTATTCTTTTTCCTCGGCCATCGCCTGGCGCAAAAACAGCCGCGCAGTGCCGACATTATCACTACAGAATAAAGGCGCACCGGGCTTAACTGCGGCTGTCAACCTGCCTGACAGGCATGAAAGCCATAGAGAGAATTCATGGTGTGATTTGTGGCGAAGGTCACAGTTTAATTGTATGATGAATGCGTCAGTTAAACGGGATTAAGTTATGGCCAACGTGCTCACACTGTGCTGGAAATACCTGAGGGCAATCGTCCTTATCTACTTTTGCTTGTTTGTCGGCAATGCTATCGCGGCACTGCTGCCGATCGCGATTCCCGGCAGCATTATCGGCATGTTGCTGCTGTTCGCCCTGCTCTCCACGCAAATTATGCCGGCCAAATGGGTTAAACCCGGCTGCCATCTGCTGATCCGTTATATGGTGCTGTTGTTCGTACCCATCGGCGTTGGCGTGATGAAATACTACGACCAGATCCTCGATCACCTCGGCCCACTGGTGGTCTCCTGCATTGTCAGCACTCTGATGGTGCTGGTGGTGGTGGGCTATACCTCACATTATTTCCACCGGGAGCGCCGCATCGTTGGCAAACCGGATGCGGCGGAGGGCGAAAAATGATCCATGAAATCTGGTGGTCATTGCCGCTGTCGCTGGCGGTCTACTTTGCAGCGCGTAAGCTGGCACAGTGGCTGAATATGCCACTGCTGAACCCGTTGCTGGTATCGATGGCGGTGATCATTCCCCTGCTGTTACTGACCGGCATCCCTTATGAGCGCTACTTTCAGGGCAGCAAAATCCTTAACGACCTGTTGCAACCGGCCGTGGTGGCGCTGGCCTATCCGCTGTATGAGCAACTGCATCAAATCCGTGCGCGCTGGAAGTCCATTATCGCCGTCTGTTTTATCGGCAGCATGACCGCCATGATCAGCGGCGGCGCCATTGCTTTGTGGATGGGTGCCACGCCGGAAATTGCCGCGTCCATCATGCCGAAGTCGGTCACCACGCCCATCGCCATGGCGGTCGCGGAGTCGCTCGGTGGTATCCCGGCGATCAGCGCCGTCTGCGTGATTTTCGTCGGTATTCTCGGCGCAGTATTCGGGCATACGCTGTTTAAAATATTGAAGATCACCACCCGCTCGGCGCGTGGACTGGCAATGGGCACAGCCTCTCACGCGTTGGGGACTGCACGCTGCGCGGAAATGGACTATCAGGAAGGCGCATTCGGCTCGTTGGCGCTGGTGATCTGCGGCATCATTACCTCACTGCTGGCCCCCTTTTTGTTTCCGGTATTGCTGCATTTGTTCGGTTAAACGGCCCAAAACTTGCGAGACATCTCGCAATTATGGCTTTCATTGCATTGATTTCATCAATAAAGAGATTTGCATCACACTTTATTCACGCAGGGCTGCCTAGAATGTTATCCCGTTAACCTGTAGAGAGAGTTTCTATGCACCCGCGTTTTCAAACCGCTTTCGGCGAACTGCCCGCCTCATTGCAATCCGTCCTGCTGTCTTATATGGATGCGCCTGATTTCCCGGCCATGCTCAAAGCAGAACAGGTGGAGGCGATTAAGCAACGCTGCGGGCTGGATGATGATGCTCTGGCATTCGCTCTGCTGCCACTGGCGGCAGCCTGCTCGTTAGCCCCGATCTCCCAGTTTTACGTCGGTGCCATTGCCCGCGGGCAGAGCGGTAATCTGTATTTTGGCGCCAACATGGAGTTCAGCGGCGCGCCGATGCAACAAACCATTCATGCAGAACAGTGTGCGGTTACCCATGCCTGGCTGCGTGGCGAACCCGCTCTGGTTTCCATCACCGTTAACTACACGCCTTGCGGCCACTGCCGCCAGTTTATGAATGAACTGAACAGCGGTAGCGATCTGAAAATCCGTCTGCCCGGTCGTGAGCCGGCAACGCTTGGCGATTATCTGCCGGATGCCTTCGGCCCGAAAGACCTGGATATCGCCACGCTGCTGATGGATCGGGTCGATCACGGCTTCCAACTGGCCCTGACTGACGAACTGGAACAGGCAGCACTGGCTGCCGCCAATCAGAGTCACGCTCCCTACAGCAATGCCCACAGCGGCGTCGCGCTGGAAGCCGAGGACGGCACCATTTACACCGGCCGCTATGCGGAAAACGCCGCTTTCAACCCGAGTCTGCCACCGCTGCAAGCCGCGCTGATCCTGATGAACGTCTCCGGCGGCGACTGCCAAAAAGTGAGCCGCGCGGTACTGGCCGAACCCGAAAGCGCCATCCTTACCCAATGGGACGCGACCCGTGCCACCCTGGCTGCCCTGGGTTGCCAAAATGTCAGCCGCATTACTTTCTGATCCTGACCCTGGCGGTGCCGCCCGGCACCGCTGTTAACAGCCCCGCAAGCCGATTACAATGGCATTCACGTCTTAAAACACTTTCTTTAGTTAAATTAGGACTTGATCGTCGATAATTACGCCAATTTACCTCATGATCCGATAACAATTGCTGTACATATTTCCCCGATCTTTTAGGATCACCCTTATAAAGTTATCCGATACGTTGAAGAGCAAAAGCCATGGAACTTGAATACGAAAGCAAACGCCCTCTCTACATCCCTTATGCCGGCCCGATCCTGCTGGAATTCCCGCTGCTGAACAAAGGCAGTGCCTTCACCGAGGATGAGCGCAGCCATTTCAACCTGCAAGGCTTACTGCCCGATGCGGTGGAAACCATCGAGGAGCAGGCGGAACGCGCCTATCGCCAGTATCAGGATTTTAAAAACGACAGCGATAAGCACATCTACCTGCGTAACATCCAGGACACCAACGAAACTCTGTTCTACCGTCTGCTGGACTCACACCTGAGCGAAATGATGCCGATCATCTACACGCCAACGGTGGGTGAAGCTTGTGAGCACTTCTCTGATATTTATCGCCGGGCGCGTGGGCTGTTTATCTCTTACCCTAACCGCGATCGCATTGACGACATGCTGCAAAACGCCACCAAGCAAAACGTTAAGGTGATTGTCGTCACCGACGGTGAACGTATTCTCGGCCTGGGCGACCAGGGCATTGGCGGCATGGGCATTCCTATCGGTAAACTGTCGCTGTATACCGCCTGCGGGGGCATCAGCCCGGCCTATACCTTACCGGTGGTGCTGGACGTGGGTACCAATAACCCACAGCGCCTGAACGATCCGCTGTACATGGGCTGGCGTCATCCGCGTATTTCAGGTGATGAATACCACGCTTTCGTTGAAGAATTTATCCAGGCGGTGAAACGCCGCTGGCCGAACGTGCTACTGCAGTTTGAAGATTTCGCTCAGAATAACGCGACCCCACTGCTGAACCGCTACCGTGATGAAATCTGCTGCTTCAACGACGATATTCAGGGCACCGCCGCGGTCACGCTGGGCAGCCTGATTGCCGCCAGCCGCGCTGCCGGCAGCCAATTGCGCGATCAAACCGTCACCTTCCTGGGAGCCGGTTCCGCCGGTTGCGGCATTGCCGAGCAAATTATCGCGCAGATGAAATCCGAAGGTCTTAGCGAAGATGAAGCGCGCGCCCGCGTGTTCATGGTCGACCGTTTTGGTCTGCTGACCGACAAACTGCCTAACCTGCTCGATTTCCAGAGCAAGCTGGTGCAGAAGAGCGAAAACCTGAGCGCATGGCAGACGTCCAGCGATGCCATCTCGCTGCTGGACGTGGTACGTAACGCCAAGCCAAGCATTTTGATCGGCGTTTCCGGCCAGCCGGGCTTGTTCACCGAAGAACTGATCCGCGAAATGCACAAGCATTGTCCGCGCCCAATCGTGATGCCGCTGTCCAACCCGACCTCACGCGTGGAAGCCCGTCCGGAAGACATCATCAACTGGACTGAAGGCGCTGCGCTGGTCGCTACCGGCAGCCCGTTCGCACCAGTGCACTATAAAGATCAGCAGATCCCAATCGCCCAGTGCAACAACTCCTATATCTTCCCGGGTATTGGTCTGGGTGTGTTGGCCTCCGGCGCGACCCGTGTCACGGACGCAATGCTGATGGCCGCCAGCCGTGCGTTGGCCGAATGTTCCCCGCTGGCCACCGACGGGCATGGCGCACTGTTGCCGGATATCGACGATATTCAAGGCGTGTCAAAATGCATCGCGATGGAAGTCGGCAAAGCGGCTCAGTTGCAGGGAATGGCGGTAGTCACCTCTGAAGAAGCCCTGTCAAAAGCCATCGAACACAACTTCTGGCGGCCGCAATACCGCAGCTACAAGCGCACCTCATTCTGATTTGTAGATATATTGTCCCACCAAAGCCCGTTATTAGGGAGAGCGTGCCGAAGGGGTCGTAGCAGCTTCAGCTGCCGGAGTGCCCCTCGGTGCGCTAGGCCCGAGTATCTCGGGCATGAAGACAACTGATCAACAAACCCAAGGTCCGGCTCGCCGGGCCTTTTTTATTGGCAAAACCGCCTAAAAATGCGGCGCAATGCGTGCCAGAGGCGGGGACAAGCTTGCTTCAACCAGTCAGGTAAAGTAGCCTTGAGCCATCTTTTTTGGCCCCTGTGCGCGTAAGGCAATAACATGTGGAAACGCCTGATAATCAGCCTGTTCGTCATCATTGCACTGCTGATGCTCTCGGCTCTCGCGCTCGATCGCTGGATCAGCTGGAAAACGGCACCTTTCGTCTATGATGAACTGCAAGGGCTGCCCCATCGCCAGGTCGGCGTGGTACTGGGTACCGCCAAATATTACCGTACCGGCGTGATCAACCAATATTACCGCTACCGTATTCAGGGCGCGATCAACGCCTATAACAGCGGCAAGGTGAAATATCTGCTGCTGAGCGGTGACAATGCCCAGCAAAGCTACAACGAACCTATGACCATGCGCCGCGATTTGATCGCCGCAGGTGTAGCGCCCAGTGATATCGTGCTGGATTACGCCGGATTCCGCACCCTGGATTCGATCGTGCGCACCCGTAAAGTGTTCGATACCAATGACTTTATTATTATCACCCAACGCTTCCACTGTGAGCGCGCGCTGTTTATCGCGTTGCATATGGGGATCCAGGCGCAGTGCTACGCGGTACCGTCACCAAAAGATATGATGACAGTGCGTGTGCGTGAGATCTTCGCCCGCCTTGGCGCACTGACCGACTTGTATATTCTCAAACGTGAACCGCGCTTTCTCGGCCCGCTGATCCCAATTTCCTCCATGCACACCATCCCGGAAGATGCCCAGGGTTATCCGGCAGTATCACCGGAACAATTGGTCGAGTTGGAGCACAAGCTGGCGGCGGAAAAACAGAAAGCCAAACAGCCTTAATTCCCCCCTCACTAAAAATAAAAACGGCCAGCATTTGCTGACCGTTCCCATTGTAGCGAAGACTTACTTCTTCTTGGCGTACTTCAGTGAATCCAACGCTACCGCGAAGATAATGATGCCGCCCTTGATGATGTACTGCCAGTAAGGGTTAACGCCAATGTAGGTCAGGCCGTAGTTGATGACGGTGAAGATGATCACCCCGGTCACCACCCCCAGCACCGTACCTACCCCGCCGGCAAAGGACACTCCGCCCACCACACAGGCCGCAATAGCATCCAGCTCATACATAAAGCCGAGGTTGTTGGTGGCACTGCCGATACGCCCCGCTTCCAGCAAACCGCCGAAGGCATAGAACACACCAGACAGCGCATAAATCATGATCAGGTTCAACGGCACATTGACGCCGGAAACCTTGGCTGCCTCAGGGTTACCACCGATGGCGAAGATATTTTTGCCGAAGCGGGTTTTATTCCACAGGATCCAGACGAAAATAATCGCAATGATGGCGTAGAAGGTAATGTACGACAGCTTAAAGTCGCCAAAGCGCAGGAACCCCTGAGCAAAGGTGGAGAACTTGGGATCAAACCCCGCCACTGGGGATGCGCCAACAGAGTCGTAATACAGCGAGTTAATGCCGTACACGATAATCATGGTACCCAGAGTGGTAATAAACGGCGTCACGTTCAGGTAGGCGATGATCAACCCGTTCACCAGACCGATCACTGCACCCACGGCACACACCAGCAGGATCACCAGCGGGATCGACCAGGTTTCCATGTGCGGAAACACCTTGTTGACGTTGTCCATCGACTGCAACAACGTCGCGGCGATCACCGCGGCCAACCCCACCTGACGCCCGGCGGACAGGTCCGTCCCCTGGGTAACAATCAGCCCCGCCACACCCAGTGCAATAATAATGCGTACTGAAGACTGAGTCAGAATGTTACTCAGGTTCATTAAGCTGAGGAAAGTCGGATCCTGGATAATAATAATTGCCAGCAGCACCAGCAACACTACGTAAATGCCACCTTCCTTGAAATAGGTGAACAAAGTTTTCTTATTCAGCGCGTTCATAATTCTGATCCTTAAAGGTGCAGGGATGCGAGACGTAAAATTTCATTTTGCGAGGTCTGTTTGGTGTTAACGATGCCCGCAACCTGACCATTACTCATCACCAGTATTCTGTCGGTAATTCCCAAAAGCTCCGGCATTTCAGACGAGACAATAATGATCCCCTTGCCCTTCTTCGCCAGTTCGGTCATCAACTGATAAATTTCGAATTTGGCGCCAACGTCAATGCCACGCGTCGGTTCATCCAGCATTAATATTTCCGGCTGGGTCAGCAGCCAACGGCCGATGATCACCTTCTGCTGGTTACCGCCGGACAGCGAACCGATATTGGTATGATGACCCGGCGTCTTGACCCGCATGGCGTCGATCACCCATTGGGTATCGCTTTTCATGCGGGCGTTATCCAGCAGGCCGATTTTGTTTTTATAGTTACGGATGTTGGAGATCAGCGAGTTAAAACCGACGTCCAGATAAGCATAAATCCCGGTGGAACGGCGCTCCTCCGTCACCAGGGCAAAACCGTGGTTAATCGCTTCATTGGCGCTGTGGTTATTGATCGCCTTGCCGTGCAGCTTGATGGTGCCCGCCACTTTTTCGCGGATGCCGAACAGCGTCTCCAGGATGTCGGTGCGCTTGGCGCCCACCAGCCCGGCAATACCGAGGATCTCCCCCTGATGCAGATCGAAGGAAATATCGCGAATCGAAGGCTGGCGTAATGAGGTCAGGCCCTTCACCTCCAGGATCACCTCGCCCGGCGTATTCTGCCGATCGGGGAAACGCTGGCTGAGCGAACGCCCCACCATCATCGAAATGATCTTGTCCATATCCAGCCCTTCCAGCGGCTGGGTGGCGATCCACTGACCATCACGCAGGATGGTGATCTCGTCGCACAGTTGGAAGATCTCTTCCATCTTGTGCGAGATATAGACGATGCCGCAACCGCGCTCTTTCAGCTTACGGATAATGGTGAACAGATGATTCACCTCTTTTTCCGTCAGCGAAGAGGTCGGCTCATCCATGATCACAATCTTGGCGTCGTAGGAGAATGCCTTGGCAATTTCGATCATCTGCATTTGCGATACCGATAACGTGCCCACTTTATCCCGTGGGTTGATATCAATATCCAGCTCGTCGAATATCGCCTGGGTGTCCTTCAACATCTTGTCCTGATCGACAAACATGCCCTTGGTCGGATAACGTCCCAACCACATGTTGTCCATCACGGTGCGCTGCAACACCAGATTCAATTCCTGATGCACCATTGAAACGCCGTGTTCCAGCGCCTCTTTAGAGCTTTTGAAATCAATTTCCTGGCCCTGAAAAATAATACTGCCGGCATCTTTTTTATAAATGCCAAACAGGCATTTTAATAATGTCGATTTGCCCGCGCCGTTCTCCCCCATTAATGCATGAATGGAGTGCGGACGAACGCGCAGATTCACATTATCCAATGCCTTGACGCCGGGAAACGACTTACTGATATCAGTCATTTCCAGCAGAAATTCGCGTGGGCTGTCGGCCATAAATACACCTGGCTTATCGGTCTTTTAATATCGTAAATTCCCCCACCCACGGCTTTCCTGGTGTTGGCGGCCGTGGGCGGGGGTCATTGTGGGTTATCTCAGCGTTTATTTCACAAACTGAGACAGGTTGTCTTTATCTACGCCAACGTAAGGAATACGGACCACTTTATTTTCAATCTTATATTTGGTGCCGTCGGCAGCCGGTTTGCCCGCAGCCAGGTTTTTCGCCAGTTCGAAGGTGGCCTTAGCCTGATTGTCAGCATCGTTCAGCACCGTTCCCGCCATCGCGCCGGACTTCACCATCGCCAAAGCTTCTGGCAGTGCATCGACACCGAATACCGGAATGCTGGTTTTGTTATGCGCTTTCAGCGCTTCAACCGCACCCATCGCCATCGCATCGTTATTGGCGATCACCACTTCAATTTTGTTGGCGTTAGGGCCAGACAACCAGGCATCCATCTTGTCTTTGGCCTGAGCGGTATCCCACATCGCGGTATCCATCTGCAGCGCCTGAGTCTTGATGCCGTTGTCGTTCAGCGTTTTCACCACATAGGTGGTGCGCGCTTCGGCATCCGGGTGACCTGGCTCGCCTTTCAGCAGCACGTACTGGATCTGGCCGTCTTTGTTCAGATCCCAGTTCGGGTTAGCCTTCCAGTGTTTCTCGATCAGTTGGCCCTGGATCACCCCGGACTCTTTGGAGTCGGTCCCTACGTAATAAGCTTTGTCATAGCTGTCCAGCGCTTTGCGGGAAGGTTCTTTGTTGTAGAACACGATCGGGATATCGTTTCCGCGCGCCTTATCGATAATCACCGGAGCGGCGGCCGGATCAACCAGGTTGATCGCCAGCGCTTTAACGCCCTTGGCGATCAGCACGTCGATCTGATCGTTTTGTTTGGATTGGTCATTCTGCGAGTCATTCATCAGCAGGGTAACGTCCGGAGAGGCCTTGGCGTCTTTCTCTATTGCCTTGCGTACCACCGACATAAAGTTGTCGTCATATTTATAAATTGTGACGCCAATACGGGTGTCTGCATGCGCTGCGGCGCCAAACATCATGGCTGCGGCCGTCGCGGCCAGGGTGAAAACCTTCTTATTCATTGTGTGTCTCCGGTTTAGGTAGGGTCTTGCTCGGTATTAGGCCAAAGGTAACCGGTGGTGAGTGCACAACCGGGCCTGGCAGTTTCCCTGTCATCCGTGAATCATGTTATTCCTGAAAAAGGTGGTGCCAGCGCGAGGTAAAAAACAGCAGCGGCAAGTGCCTTTGCGCTGGAAAACGCCTAGAGCATAGACGGCGCGATGTTAATAATCTGTGAATTTTCTCACAGATTGAAAACGGTTACACAAGATTAAATGTTCAGAGAGTGACCGCTGCCTCACTTTGCCACGGCGCCACAGAATGGCGACGTACCAGGGTAGGCATAAACAAATGACGGGCCTGTGGCTCCAGCCGGCCTGCCGCACCCAGCAGGGCCAGCTCGGTAGCCAGCGTCGCCATGGTAACAATGGGATAGCGCACCGTGGTGAGCTTGGGGCTGGTATAGCGTGCGATGGGGATATCATCGAACCCCACCAGCGAGAAATGTTGCGGTACTGTGATACCGTTTTCTTTCAGCACCGCCATGGCACCGGCGGCCATGGCGTCATTGTAGGCAAACACCGCGCTCAAATGCAGGTTACGGCCGAGTAACTCGACCATGGCCGCTTCCCCGCCCTGCAGGTCCGGCGAACCGTAGGCGCGCCAGTTGTCCGGCGTGATCAGCCCTGCAGCGCCCATGGCCTGCGAGTAACCCTGCTGGCGCAGCGGCCCGTCTTCGATCGGGTGATTGGAGCCCAGATAGCCGATACGCTGATGACCTTGCGACAACAGCAAGCGCATCGCCATCTCCGCGCCGCTGACGTTGTCCAGACCGACGCAGCGGTGCTCATAGCCGGCAATAATACGGTTGATCAACACCATGCCCGGCACCTGATCGAGAAAGGTCATCAGCTCGGCATCACACAACGTTTTAGCATGAACAATCAAGGCATTACAGCGCTGGCGAATCAGCACCTCGATGGCGTGACGCTCTTTATCCGCCTGGTGATAACTGTTGCCGATCAGCAGATATTTGTGGTGTTGCTGCGCCACGGTGTCTACCGCTTTCACCAGCGCACCAAAGAAGGGATCGGAGACATCCATCACCACCACCCCGAGGGTATCGCTGCTCTGCGTGGCCAGCGCCTGCGCATTGGCATTGGGCCGATAACCCAGTTCAGCCACCGCCTTCAGCACCTGTTCACGCGTCTCTTTACTGGTCAGGGCGCTGTGATTCAGCACGCGGGAGACGGTCGCTACGGACACGCCCGCACGCTTCGCCACGTCGCGAATGGTGGTTGGGTGAACAGAGGAGGTCATGAAAGATCCTGAGGTCGGGGTAGTTGACAGTGGCGCTATCCTACCCCGTTTGTCATCCTCCTCTGCGTGAATTACGTCACAGGAAAGAAAACGTTTACATACATTTTTTTAACCTACCTGCGCCAGATCTCAATTCAGCGCTCTTGGCTCGGTCTTGCCGGCGGCCAGATGGGTCAATTTGCGCCACAGCCATTCCACTGGTCCCTGGGTGAAATAACGCAGCCACAGGTTAGAAAACAACAGGTTAGCCAACCAGACCAGCGGAACAAACGCCAACAGCTGCAGACGGTCAAACTGTTGGTACAGGCCGAAGCGGTAGAACAGCGTGGTGCAGATCAGCGTTTGCAGCAGATAATTGCTCAGCGCCATACGCCCGACCTGCGTCAGCCAATGCCCGATACGCAGGCGCGACAGCGTTGGCCAGAAACCGTAGCACAGCGCCAGATAGCCCATAGCCTGCAGCGGTGCACCCAGTTCGCGCGGCACCTGCAATAAAAACCCGCTCCAGCGGTAGTCCCAGTGAAGATGCCATTGCAACGCCACTGCCGGCAGTTGGATCAGCAATGAAAGCGGTATCAGCCAGGCGGCCTGACGGCGGTAATAACCCGGCGAATAGGTGCCACGCAGCCAACCGCTGCGCATCAGTCCGGCACCAAACAGCATCAGCCCCGCCAACTCCCAACCGTATTGCGCGCCAATCGCCAACAGGCTGGAAGAGAGCAGATCGGTACGGCTCCGCCAGGCCTCCATACCGCCCTGCAGCTTCCAGAATTTTTCATACTGCAGTTCCGCCACCCCAGGCTGCCAGAAACCACCCGGTTCACCGTGCGACATAAAGCCCAGTAACAGCAGGACCCCGACACCGATCAGGTATAGCACCACGCCGGTTTTCAACAGTTGATAGGTTTCTTTGGCTTCGCGGATCATCCGCCAGCACACCAGCCCGATCAGACCGTAAGCCAGCAGGATGTCACCGTCCCAAAGAAAAATGGCATGCGCCAAGCCAAACAGCACCAGCCACGACAGCCGAGCACGTATCCATCCCTTGCCGCGCCGCAGCAGCATCTGCAGGCCGGCACCAAACAACAAGGCGAACATCGCCAGGAACTTGGCCTGTGCGAAAATATCCAGCAGCGCCCAGGTCCAGGCGTCACGCGATGACGGCAGCCCCAGATAGGCAGGATTCAGGTAGGCCGCCTTCGGCAGGCCAAAGGCGCTGATATTCAGCAGCAGAATGCCAAGGATGGCGATACCGCGCACACAGTCCAGAGTGGCGATGCGCGGCAGCGGTGTGGTCGAAGTGTTGTTCATTATTTTACCGCTGTATTCCGGTCATTAAAAAGGCGCCCGCAGGCGCCTGTTTTTTTATCACTCACACATCACCCCTGGTGATGTCGCACCGCACGCAGAAATTCCTGGCGAGTGTTCTGGCTGGACTTGAACAGCCCACCCAGCGAGGTGGTGGTGGTCGCGCTGGTCGCGTCGCGGATACCGCGCGCCTTAACACAATAATGGACCGCATCGATAGATACCGCCACGTTATTGGTGCCCAGCAGAGTTTGTAATGCCACCAGGATCTGCTGAGTCAAACGCTCCTGCACCTGTGGGCGCTGGGAGAAGAACTGCACGATACGGTTGATCTTCGACAGGCCGATCACCGCATCTTTCGGGATATAGGCCACGGTCGCCTTGCCATCGATGGTGACGAAGTGGTGCTCACAGGTACTGGTCAGGGTAATGTCGCGCACCGTCACCATTTCATCCACCTTCATCTTGTTTTCGATGACGGTGATTTTTGGGAAGTTGGCGTAGTCCAGACCAGAGAAAATCTCATCAACATACATTTTGGCGATGCGGTGTGGGGTTTCCGCCAGGCTATCGTCGGACAGATCGAGATTAAGCAGTTGCATGATTTCCGTCATGTGCTCTTTAATACGGCGCTTGCGCGTCTCGCGATCCAGCACTTCACCACGCAACGGGGTTTCCAGGCCACGCTCTTCGAGCGCCGCGTGAACCAGTACAGCTTCTTTACTTAATGATGTCATTTCATCTCTCCAACGGACTGGAACTCACCCCTCCGGCTGCTTTACCGAGCAGACGGGCGAATTGCATACTCTCCTGACGACAGAAGTTTCCGTCATTAATAACGTGAACCCGGTCAAGATTTTGACCCCACTCTAGATGAGAGTGAGGGGATTATCCAGTGATTGTGCTTCATCAACAGGTGAAATATTCGCATTTAGCACAATCAGGCCCGCTGCGGCTATTCCACGTTTTTTGTACGGAATTTAATCACAACGGCGTCGGTTTTCGTGCCAGCTCACGCGCCGGCGTATTCACCACCAGCAGTCCGGCGACAATCAGGCCGGCCACAGCAACATATAACGCCGGTTCCAACCTATGGGTCAGGGCCGTTGACAGCGCCGACAGCGTAGGACCAACCAACTGACCCACGGCATAACCCGTAGTCAACAATCCCGCCATATAGCGCGCATGCTTGGGTGCCAGCTCCCTGCCGTGCTGGATCGACAACTGCACCACGCTGAGGAAACCACCACCGGTCAACAATGCCCCCAGCGCCAGCCCGGCCACCCCCGGCACGATTTCCGCGCTCAAGACTCCTAACGCCTGTACCCACAGGGTAATGGCCAGACGGGTTTGGGTGGTCAGCTTGTGGCGGGTCAGGATACCGATAACAATCCCCAGTACCGCCGCCCCACCGAAGATCGGCCAGACAAATTGCGCGAACACGCTGCCGGGAAAACGTGCGGCGGCCATTTGCGACAGAAAGGTGGCCGGCAGAATATAGCCAAAGCCCGCCAGGCTGTAGCTCCACACCAGCCGCTTCAGCGCCGGGGTCAGCAGCAGCGGCTCCGGAGCCACATCCGGACGATGTAATTCACCGGCCTTCGGCAGGTTAATGCTGATTGCACCAATCAATACCAGCGCCAGCACGCCGTACACCAGCCAGGCCTGAGACGCCGTCAGTGCCAGGCTGTGAATGCCAACCGCCAGCATACCGCTGATAAAAATCCCGGCCCCCGGCCCCGCGAAGACCGCCGCACTGAGAGCCGGACGGCCATAATGTGCCAGCCGCTCATTGGTCCAGGCCGCCACCAGCACCATCGCCCAGCCGCTGGCCCAGCCAATCAGGAAACGCACGGCACCGTGCCACCATTCGCCCTGCACCCAGGCAGAAAGCAACGTCAAGATGACCGCGCCCCACACGCCCAGCCACAGCCGACGCTCGACATGCCGACTGGCCCGCATCGCGTCATAAGCACCGCACAGGTAGCCCAGGTAGTTGATGGCCGCCACCAGCCCGGCACCGGTCAGGGTAAACTGGTGCTCGGCAATCATCAGCGGCACCTGCGGGGTAAAGGCGAAGCGGCCAATCCCCATGGCTACGATCAACGCAATAAAGCCGCTCAGGGCAATTCTTAAGGCCATGTAGAGTTTCCAGACTGTTAAAAGAAAGTTGCCAGTATCATGCCGCAGTATTACACTCACAAAAACTGAATAATACTCACCAAGTTCATCACGAAAAGAGAAGATAATGGATCTGACCCAGCTCCGCATGTTCTGTAGCGTCGCCGAAACCGGCTCCGTTGCCCGTGCTGCCGAGCAACTGCACCGCGTACCCTCTAATCTGACCACCCGCCTGCGTCAGCTTGAACAGGAACTGGGCACCGATCTGTTCATTCGCGAAAAACAGCGCCTGCGCCTTTCGCCGATGGGCCATAACTTTCTCTGCTATGCCAACCGTATTCTGGCGCTGAGCGAAGAAGCCATGAGTATCACCCATGCCGGTGAGCCGGCAGGCAACTTCGCTATCGGTTCGATGGAAAGCACCGCCGCCACCCGTTTGCCCACTTTGCTGGCGGCCTATCACCAACGCTTCTCACAGGTGTCGCTGTCGCTGACCACCGGTACCTCCGGCGAGATCACCGAACGGGTGCGCGCCGGTACGTTGGCAGCGGCGCTGGTCGACGGGCCGGTGCAATATGACGAACTCAACGGCTGCATCGCCTTCCCCGAGCATATGGTAGTGATCTCCTGCCTCGATCACCTGCCGATCCATAGCGCCAAAGACGCCAAGGGCGAAACGCTGTTTGCCTTCCGCGCCAGTTGTTCTTATCGCCTGCGGCTGGAATCCTGGTTCAAGCGCGAAGGCGTGCTGCCGGGTCAGGTGATGGAAATTCAGTCCTACCACGCCATGCTGGCCTGTGTCGCCAGCGGTGCCGGGCTGGCGATGATCCCGCATTCGGTGCTTAGCCTGCTGCCAGGCCATGAGCGCGTGAAAGTGCATACCCTGCCGGATGACATCGCCCAAACCGCCACCTGGCTATTGTGGCGGCGGGATGCCTTTGGCCCGAACGTGCGTGCCCTGAAAGAATTAATTATTGAACAGGCGGAAACCCTCGCGGTTGAAAACACTGCCTGTGATTTACCAGATGCTATCGACATAGCCTGATTAAAAAATAGACCACTGGAGACTATGATGGAAATGATCAAAACCCGCGCCGCCGTTGCCTGGGGCCCGAACCAGCCGCTGAAAATTGAAGAAGTCGATTTAATGCCACCGCAAAAAGGTGAAGTGCTGGTGCGGATCGTCGCCACCGGCGTCTGCCACACCGATGCCTACACCCTGTCCGGTGCCGATCCGGAAGGCGTGTTCCCGGCGATCCTCGGCCATGAAGGCGGTGGCGTGGTGGAGGCCATTGGTGAAGGCGTGACCAGCGTGGAAGTCGGCGATCACGTGATCCCGCTGTACACCCCGGAATGTGGCGAATGCAAATTCTGTAAATCCGGCAAAACCAACCTGTGTCAGGCAATCCGCGCGACCCAGGGCAAGGGACTGATGCCGGACGGCACCACCCGCTTCTACAAAGATGGCCAGCCTATTTTCCACTACATGGGCACTTCCACCTTCTCCGAATACACCGTGGTACCGGAAATCTCACTGGCGAAAATCAGTAAAGAAGCGCCGCTGGAAGAAGTCTGCCTGCTGGGTTGTGGCGTTACCACCGGCATGGGTGCGGTAATCAACACCGCCAAAGTGCAGAAAGGCGATACCGTGGCCATCTTCGGCCTCGGCGGCATCGGCCTGTCGGCGATCATCGGCGCACAGATGGCAGGCGCAGGCCGCATCATCGGCATCGATATCAACACCAGCAAGTTCGACCTGGCACGCAAACTGGGCGCAACCGACCTGATCAACCCGAAAGACTACGATAAGCCGATTCAGGACGTGATCGTTGAACTGACCGACGGCGGCGTTGATTTCTCCTTCGAATGTATCGGCAACGTCAACGTGATGCGTTCGGCGCTAGAGTGCTGTCACAAAGGCTGGGGCGAATCGGTGATTATCGGCGTAGCCGGTGCCGGTCAGGAGATTTCTACCCGTCCGTTCCAACTGGTGACCGGCCGTGTGTGGCGTGGTTCCGCTTTCGGCGGCGTGAAGGGCCGTTCGCAACTGCCAGGCATCGTCCAGCGTTATATGGACGGCGAGTTTGCGCTGAATGACTTTATTACCCACACCATGGGGCTGGAGCAGATTAACGAAGCGTTCGATTTGATGCACGAAGGCAAATCCATCCGTTCCGTTATTCACTTCGACAAAAAATAAGCCAGGAGGCAGAGATGACCTTGTCATTAGAACTTCTCGAAGAGCACCGTATGTTCGGCGGCTGGCAACAGCGTTATCGCCACGCGGCGCAGAGCCTGAATTGCAACATGACTTTCAGCATCTATCTGCCGCCACCGCGCGATGATAACCCGCCGCCGGTGCTGTACTGGCTGTCGGGGCTGACCTGCAATGATGAAAACTTCACGCTGAAGGCCGGTGCGCAGCGTATCGCCGCCGAGCTGGGGCTGGTGCTGGTGATGGCTGACACCAGCCCGCGTGGCGACGATGTGCCCAATGATGAAGGTTACGACCTGGGTCAGGGGGCCGGCTTCTACTTGAATGCCACCCAGGCCCCCTGGGACAAGCACTTTCGCATGTACGACTACATCAGCGATGAGTTGCCGGCGTTGATCCATCAGCATTTCAGTGTCAGCGATCGTCAGTCGATCTTCGGTCACTCAATGGGTGGCCACGGCGCACTGGTGATGGCATTCCGCAATCCGCAGCGTTTCCGTTCGGTGTCGGCGTTCGCGCCCATCGTTAACCCCTGCCAGGTGCCATGGGGGCGTAAAGCCTTCGCCGCCTATTTGGGTAACGACGAAAGCCAATGGCTGCAATATGACAGTTGCCACCTGCTGGCCAACGGCGCGGAAAAAATGCCGGTGCTGGTGGATCAGGGTGATGACGATCAGTTCCTGGCGGATCAACTGCAACCGGCGAAGCTGGCCGAGCTGGCCCGCCAGCGCGACTGGCCGCTGACCCTGCGCATTCAGCCGGGTTATGACCACAGCTACTTCACCATCGCCAGCTTTATCGAAGACCACCTGCGCTTCCACGCCGAACATCTGTTCCGCTGATCGAAAAATCTGGGCGGTTACCCCGCCCGGATTTAATCAAATACCGTCGAGAAGAAAATCTATTGCGGCTTTGACCTCGGTTCGGTATTGGGTAGCATCGCAAAATTCAGCGCCCAAGGTACGAACGGGGATACTGGCCATCTCATGAGTCATAACGGCGTACTCATTGTCATCCACCAGCCTGACCAATGGGACCAAACGTTCCGGGCGAGTGCTACCTGGGTATTTTTCAATGGGCAATAACGGGATCACGACTCGACGATTTAATTGCCCGATGATATCGCTCGTCACATCAAGCAGCAGCGGGTAAACAGTACTTTTCCCTGTATTTGCATATACCGTAAATTGCATCGCTAAAACGTCCTGTATTCGTCACTGAAACAGCCATGTTCATCATGAAAACGGTTCAGAGCCTCAATAGCCTCTCGGTTATCTTCCTTCCATTTTCTCATCTCATGCTGACGCAATTCGGCATCCAAAGCAGCGTTCAGCGTAGCACTGAGGTTAATACCCGCCTCACGTGCACGGCTCAACAAGCTGCGTTCTACCGTCATGGTAACGCTTTGCGTCGTTCGTTGTTTTACTGGCATCAGTACCTCCACAATAGCCTTCGTGCAAGCAACACGGCTTATTGAACGGATAGTAACACCAGGGAGCGGTGTTAGCCCATTCAAATGTGCTCCACACACCATGGCGAAAACATGTCTGGCCGCTGACCCTGCGCATTCAACCGGATTACGACCACAGCTACTTCACCATCGCCAGCTTTATCGAAGACCACCTACGCTTCCACGCCGAACACCTGTTCCGCTGATCAATGATCTATTGGTCTTTACTTACCATTATACCAGCGATAGAAATCAATCAGGTGGAAGCAAACACCTCTGAACCCAAAGAAAATAAGAATCAATATTATTAATTCAATGTAATTATTATTTTCAAATGTGATACTCAAAGATGACGCATTGAATATTAGTATAGTCAACACAAGGCTAACACCCGAAACAAAAGATTCTTTTATATTATATGCATGCATGAACTATCCATCTTCGCATACAATACTGAACGATATCCAATCTTAAATACTCCAGACCAAGCAAGACTTGGTATATTTAACTTCAACCTAAAGACCTAAAATTAAAAAGCCAAAAACCCTTTCATACTTAACCTTGAGGCTGACATTTTTACATGCTACCAACGACATTGACCATTTACACTATTTGGATTACGGTTCCCAGCAAGAGCACCATTATTACCTCGGTTATCTCCTCTGTTAGATTTTTGGTTTGCACACGTCACTGCAGTGCTTAAACCAGCAGCCACAGATAAACCAAGCATGGCCGATGGGCCTCCTGGCATTCCTGTGAACGCACCAATAATAGCGTTCATCCCAACTTGATTCGCACAGGTATTAGGGGCTCCGCCATAACGGCCTTCTCTATCCATCCGTCCCCCATTACCTTCATAACCTGAGTCAGCATTTCCCCCAGAAATCAAAGCCAGATCCTGTGTTGTTAGCTCTCGAATCGTCATATTATTCACTCCATGAATTAAACTTATCTAACCTTAATAGCCAGATTGATGTAAAACATATCAATAGTATAATTGTACAAATTAAATGCAAACACTTTTAAATAAAATAAAGACATGATAACAAAATAAAAGATTAGCACATTGGGTATACTTACCGAATATGCTAACATGTCATGTTTAATTAAATGATTAACACCTTCGTATATTAATCGTTATTATTTTCGCTTTGCTCTATCCCTTTAATTTCGGATCCAGCGCGTCACGCAGCCCGTCGCCCAGCAGGTTGAACGCCAGTACGGTGATAAATATCGCCAGGCTGGGGAAGATCGCCACGTGCGGTGCAATCACCATATCCGCCCGCGCCTCATTGAGCATCGCGCCCCACTCCGGTGTTGGCGGCTGCGCGCCCAGACCGAGAAATGACAGACTGGCGGCGGTGATGATCGAGGTGCCGATACGCATGGTAAAATACACCACAATCGACGAAATCGTCCCCGGCAGAATATGCCGCAGGATGATGGTCCAGTCGGACGCACCGATGCTGCGCGCCGACTCGATATAAGTCAGGTGCTTCAATACCAGCGTATTGCCGCGCACCAGCCGGGCAAAAGCCGGGATGCTGAAAATCGCGACCGCGATGATCACGTTGGACATACCGCTGCCCATAATCGCCACCACGCCAATCGCCAGCAAAATGCCGGGAAAGGCGAACAGCACGTCACAGATTCGCATGGTGATACGATCCCACCAGCCTTCGTAATAACCGGCCAGCAGCCCCAACAGCGTGCCGATCAGCCCGCCGACCAGCACCGAGAACACCCCGGCGGCCAATGAAATGCGGGTCCCCATCAGAATGCGACTGAAAATATCCCGGCCTAGCGAATCCACACCCAGCCAGTGCACCAGCGAAGGTCCCTCGTTCAGACGGTCATAATCAAAGTAGTTTTCCGCATCAAACGGCACCAGATAAGGTGCCAACAGCGCGGCGACCACCAGCAACAGCACCAGCAGCCCGGCGACCAGGGCCACGCGTTGTTGGCGGAACCGCCGCCAGAACTCATGCCAGGGCGTGCGAACCGCGTTAGGGTTGATCGTCGGCATCGCCTTCAGTGCAGCGTTGCGTCGCCAATACTTAATCATCCAGCGTCCTCATTTGTAGCGTATCGCCGGGTTAATTGCCGCATACAGCAGGTCCACCAACAGGTTAATCAGAATGAACTCCAGTGAGAACAGCAAGACTTCGGCCTGGATCACCGGGTAGTCACGCATCTCCACCGAGTCGACCAGCAGCCTGCCCAGCCCTGGCCAGTTGAACACCTTCTCCACCACGATCGAGCCGCCGAGCAAAAAGCCAAACTGCAATCCCATCATGGTGACGACCGGGATCATCGCGTTACGCAGGCCGTGTTTCACCACCACCACGGTTTCCCGTACGCCCTTGGCGCGCGCGGTACGCATGTAGTCTTCCTGCAGCACTTCGACGAACGAAGCACGGGTAAAACGCGCCATTACCGCTGCCACCGCCGCTCCCAGCGTGATCGAGGGCAGAATATAGTGCCGCCAGCTGTCGGCCCCCACCGTCGGCAACCAGCCAAGGTTGACGGAGAACACCTGCATCAACAGCATGCCAAGCGCAAAAGCGGGGAATGAGATGCCGGAAACCGCTAACGTCATGCCGAGGCGGTCCGGCCAGCGGTTACGCCAGACGGCAGACACCATACCGATGCCCATACCGAAGATCGTCGCCCACAGCATGCTGGTCAGGGTCAGCCACAGGGTCGGCAGAAAGCGCGAGCCAATCTCTTCGCTTACCGGGCGTTTGGAGACCATTGAGGTGCCAAAATCCCCCTGCAGCGCATTGACAAAAAAGTGCACGAACTGCTGTGGCAGCGGCTTGTCGAGCCCCAGATCCTTGCGTACCAGTTGCACCACCGCCTCGTCGGCCTCCGGCCCTGCCGCCAGCCGCGCCGGATCGCCGGGCAACATATGGACGAACAGAAACACCAGCACCGCGACAATCAGCAGCGTCGGGATCAACCCCAGCAGTCGTTTCAGAAAATAATTAAGCATCTCGGGTGAGTCCCCTCACCCCGCCCTCAATGAGAGCGGGGATTGGCGCCTTATTTAAGGTCGGCATTATCAAAGTTGAACGAGGTATCCGGCATTACATAGAAACCACTCAACTGTTTGTTGTTGGCCGACAGCAAACGCTCGGTCGCCAGGAAGATCCACGGCGCATCAGCCCAGATGCGATCCTGCGCGTCCTTGTACAGTTTTTGCTTCTCGCCGCGATCGGTGGTCGCCAGCGCACCGGTCAGATCCTGGTCCACCTGTGGGTTACTGTAGAACGCGGTGTTGAACTGCTTGGGTGGTGCCGCCTGGGTAGAGAACAGCGGCGACAGCGCCCAATCCGCCTCACCGGTTGACGCAGACCAGCCGGTATAGAACATCCGCACGCCGGTGTCTTTCACCCCAACGCTTTCCACCTGTGCCGCACGTTGACCGGCATCCATCGCCGTCACCGTCACTTTTACCCCTACCTGCGCCAACTGCTGCTGGGCAAACTGCAGGACTTTCTGCGCGGTGCTATGGTTATGCGACGACCACAGGGTGGTGGTGAAGCCGTTCGGGTAGCCTGCTTCCTTCAGCAGTTCGCGCGCCTTGGCCGGATCGTATGGCCATGGCTTATAACGGGTAGCAAAGTCTATCGCCGGCGGCACTGGACCTTCTGCCGGTACCGCGTAGCCGGAGAACGCCACCTTGATCAGCGCATCTTTGTTGATGGCGTAGTTCAGCGCCTGCCGCACTTTCAGATTATCAAACGGCTTCTGGGTGACGTTCAGGCTGATATAGCGTTGCAGGATAGAAGGGGCCGCCACCAGATCAAGCTTGGCATTGCCTTCCAGCACCTTGGCCTGCTCATAAGGGATCGGGAAAGCAAAGGTCGCTTCGCCGGTCTGCAACATCGCCGCGCGGGTATTGTTATCCACGATCGGCCGCCAGGTGATGCTGTCGAGTTTCGGCAGCCCCGGCTTCCAGTAACCGTCAAACTTCTTCACCTTGACGAAATCGGTCTGGTTCCAGGTCACGAACTGGTAAGGGCCGGTACCGACCGGATGGAAACCAATCTCTTTGCCATACTGCTTCAGCGCCGCCGGGGAAATGATCACCGCCGCTGGGTGCGCCAGGTTATTGATAAACGCCGAGAATGGCGCTTTCAGCACGATCTTGACCGTTGTAGCATCCACCACTTCGGTTTTGTCGATCATCTTGAACAGGTTGTAACGCTTGAGGTGGTTGTCCGGGTTGCTGGCACGATCCAGGTTAACCTTCACCGCTTCGGCGTTAAATTCGCTGCCGTCATGGAATTTCACTCCCGGATGCAGCTTGACGGTGTAAGTCAGGCCGTCTGGGCTCACCTCGTAGCTGTCCGCCAGCACGTTTACCAGCTTCATGTCCTTGTCAAAGCCGAACAGACCCTGATAGAAGGATTTGGCCACCGCCTGCGACAGCGTGTCGTTGGCGTCATACGGGTCAAGCGTGGTGAAATTGGACGCGACGGCGATCACCGCATCTTTCGCCGCCCAGGCCGGGCCTGCGCCCACCGCCGCCAACAGCACGACGGCCGCTAATGCCTTACGTTTGAATGTGTGCTTCATGGTGCTTGCATCTCCTGAGGTCATTAAAAGGCACCGGCGATCGGATGACGGGCAACAAAGTGCCCGGGGCCAACCTGCACCAGCGGTGCGGTAACGGGTTCATCGCCCAGCGCGCGGATCGGGCTGGGAATTTCATCGACCAGCAGCGGCTGGCGTTGGTGAGCATGGGCCGGATCGGCCACCGGTACTGCTGCCATCAGCTTGCGGGTGTAGGCGTGCTGCGGGTTATCAAACACCGCACGGCGCGGGCCAATCTCGACAATCTGCCCGAGGTACATCACCGCAACGCGATGGCTGATACGCTCCACCACCGCCATATCATGTGAGATAAACAGAAAGGCAATGCCAAACTCACGCTGTAAATCGAGCAACAGGTTGACGATCTGCGCCTGAATCGACACATCGAGCGCCGATACCGATTCATCAGCGATCACCACTTTTGGGTTGAGTGCCAGCGCGCGCGCAATGCAGACTCGCTGTCGTTGCCCGCCAGAGAACTCATGCGGGTAGCGACGTGCGTGTTCGGGTTTCAATCCGACGCGCTCCAGCAGCCAATCGACCCGTTCTTGTGCGGCCTTGCCGCGTGCCACGTTATGCACCAGCAGCGGTTCCATAATCGAGAAGCCGACGGTCAGACGCGGATCGAGCGAGGCATAAGGATCCTGGAAGATAAACTGGATATCCCGCCGCAGATGCTGCAACGCCGGGCCTTTCAACTGATTGATCTGGCGACCGTCAAAGGTAATGGTGCCGCGCTGACTGTCCACCAGCTTCAGCAAGGATCGGCCGGTGGTGGACTTGCCGCAGCCGGACTCCCCCACCAGCCCCAGGGTTTCACCGGGGTAGAGATCGAAACTGACGTTTTCCACCGCGTGTACCCGGCGGGTGACCCGGTTCAGAATGCCGCTGCGCAGATCAAAGCGCGTCACCAAATTCTCCACCCGCAGGATCGGCGCCGCACCGGGCGGCACGGTATCCTGTGGGCCGCCATTGTCCGCCCCGTTCGGCAACGGAAATTTGGCCGGAAAATCTTGTTGTGCCATCGAACCCAGCTTCGGTACCGCTGCCAACAAGGCCTGGGTGTAGGGCTGTTGCGGTGCGGCAAACAGCTCGCGCACCGGTCCCTGCTCCACCCGTTCCCCCTGACGCATCACCAGGACCCGGTCGGCAATCTCCGCCACCACGCCCATGTCGTGGGTGATGAAAATGACCCCCATCTGCATTTCCTGCTGCAGCACGCGGATGAGCTGCAGGATCTGCGCCTGAATAGTGACATCCAGCGCGGTGGTCGGTTCGTCGGCAATCAATAATGCCGGTTTACAAGACAGCGCCATGGCGATCATCACTCGCTGGCGCATGCCGCCAGAAAGTTGATGCGGGTAGCGGTTAAGCACGTCTTTGGCTTCGGGAATGCGGACCAGATCGAGCATCTGCAAGGCGGCTTGTTTGGCAGCCCGATGATCCATCGCCTGATGCAGACGCAGGGATTCGGCGATCTGCTCACCCACCGGGAATACCGGATTCAGTGAGGTCATGGGCTCCTGAAAAATCATCGCCATATCGGCACCGCGTACCGTCCGCAGCGTCCCCTGGCGGGCACGGGCCAAATCAAGCACCTCACCGTTGCGCCGACGGAAGGGCATGGCACCGCTGACGATATTGCCACCGCCCTGTTCCACCAGCCGCATCAAGGCCAGCGAGGTGACGGATTTGCCCGAGCCGGATTCGCCGACGATCGCCAGCGTTTCACCGCGATCGACATCGAATGACAGGTTGCGCACCGCATCCAGGGTGTCACCCTGTTGATGAAACTGAATACTGAGATCGCATACTGAAAGTACGCGTTGTGGCGGCAACCATAGCCCAGCGTCGGCCGTGGGCGGCATCAAGGTATCGGTCATGCACCCTCCTGGTGATCGGTTAGCGATAAATCCCTACGGACGGCGCATCGCCGACATAACCAAACCCGCGGTACATCCCTTCACTGTTAAAAGGCAGCGCCACGTTACCCTGGCTGTCGATGGCGATCATCCCGCCGCTACCGCCCATCGCCAGCAGTTTTTCCATCACTACCCGGTCGCTGGCCTGCTGCAGGCTGAGACCGGCGTATTCCATCAACGCGGAAACGTCATAGGCCGCCACGCCGCGCATGAATATTTCACCGGTGCCGGTGCTGGAGACCGCCACCGTGGCATTATTGGCGTAACAGCCGGCGCCGATTATCGGCGTATCGCCGACCCGACCGGCCTGTTTGTTGGTCATGCCACCGGTCGAGGTCGCCGCCGCCAAATTGCCCAGGGCGTCCAACGCCACCGCACCCACGGTGCCAAACTTACTGTCGGGGTCGATCGGCTCAGCACCGTCGTGATCGAGCAACACTCGTCCCAGCTCCGCCTGAGCGCGGTGCAGTTGGTCAAAACGTGATTGGGTAAAGAAGAAGTCAGGGGCGACCATTTCCAGGCCGTGGGCAGTGGCAAACTTTTCGGCACCCTCGCCGGCGAACAGCACATGCTGGCTGTTTTCCAACACCGCACGCGCAGCCAGTATCGGATTGCGTATCCGGCTGACACCCGCAACGGCACCGGCATCACAGGTGCGTCCGTCCATCACGCAGGCATCCAGTTCATGGGTACCCTGATGAGTGAACACCGAGCCTTTACCGGCATTGAATAACGGGCACTCTTCCAGCAACCGCACCGCTTCAGTCACCGCATCCAATGCGCTGCCACCCTGGGCGAGGATCTGCTGACCTGCGGCGACAATGCCGGATAACGCCTGAATATACTCTTGTTCTTTTTCAGCACTCAGCGCCGTACGGGTAATTGCACCCGCACCGCCGTGAATGGCAATCACTGGTTTGCTCATTTGCCTGACACCCTGTGTTAAACCTGCCAACCCCACACCGTTCCCGGGCTGATAATTAATTATTTTTTCTTTTCCCGACTATATTTAGCCCGACATTCTATGTAAAGCATTAAGTCACTACTCAGCATTTAGCGTAGTTCGCTTAGATTATTTCGCACATTGAAATAGCTTAATGGAATAAAAACAGTCAGTTAGAATAGAGCGAAAACACCGTAAATAACGGTTGGGATTTTTGGTAAAAGCACTGGGCAGATAGACAACTATTATCCGGAGAAATAACCGATATCTCTGTATATTAAGCTGTCACAGGTTCAACCTGCTGTTTTTCAGCAGGCTGAACGCAGATGATAATATTTAGAACCCGGAGCCCGGCAGCAACAGAAATGCTTCTTCTTCCGGGGTTGAGACGCGGCCTAATATCGCATTACGGTGCGGGTAACGGCCAAAACGGTCAATAATGGCTTTATGTCGCAATTCAAACTCCAGCTGATCGCCATTATCCAGTTCGGTATACAACGCCAGCGCCTGCTGATGGATCAGCGCCGACTCCGAGTGCATAAACGGCAGATAGAGAAAACCCCGCTGTTCCCGGCTGAGCTGTTCACACTGCCCGCTGCGCACCGCTTCCTGCGCCAACACCAGCGCCATACAGTCGCTGGCAAATGAACCGGGCGTGCCACGGAACAGATTGCGGCTGAACTGATCGAGCACGATCACCTCCGCCAATCGCCCCTCAATGGTTTCTCGCCAGTGCGCCAGTTCACCGGCAGCGGCGGCCTGCCAAATCTGGCCAAAGCGGGTATGCAGCAGGCGATCAAATTCATCATCCTTTTTGAACCACATTGCCGGTTCGATCTCGTCGAACCAGAAGTCTAATACCTGTCTGTGCATCACGGTCTCCTGTTGTTTACTTCAGCATAGCATCCTTCATAATACCCCCACTTTGCCGAAAATTTCGCGCACCCTGATTACGGAGTTCTCTCAATGGATCATTGCCATACTTCCGATCTCATTTCCCTGGAGCAGGCGCTGGAGAAGATGCTCAGCCAGCTCTCTCCCCTGCAGCAGACCGAATCCATTGCCCTGACCGCCGCCGCCGGCCGTATTACAGCCGCAGCGGTGATTTCCCCTATTGATGTCCCTCCGTTTGCCAATTCGGCGATGGACGGTTACGCCGTGCGCCTCGCCGACTTGCAGGCCAATGCCCCGCTGCCCGTGGCGGGCAAAGCCTTTGCCGGTGCGCCATTCAACGGTGACTGGCCAGCCAACACCTGCGTGCGCATCATGACCGGCGCCCCTATCCCTGTTGGCGCCGAAGCGGTGATCATGCAGGAGCAGGCCGAGGTGAGTGATGCCGGAGTACGCTTCACGGCCGAAGTGCAAGCCGGGCAAAATATCCGTCTGGCGGGGGAAGATATTCGCCTGGGTGCCGGGGTGTTACCCGCTGGCGTCAGGTTGGGCGCGGCACAGTTGCCGTTGCTGGCCTCGCTCGGCGTCGCCGAAGTCCAGGTGATGCGCAAACTGAAAGTCGCGGTGTTCTCCACCGGTGACGAGTTACAACCGGTCGGTCAACCGCTGCAGGCAGGTCAAATCTACGATACCAACCGCTTTGCGGTGCGCCTGATGCTGGAGCAACTGGGCTGCGAGGTGATCGATCTGGGCATTATCCGCGACAATCAAGAAGCGCTGCGCGCCGCTTTCGAGCAGGCGGACAGTCAAGCCGACGTGGTGATCAGCAGCGGTGGCGTTTCGGTCGGTGAAGCCGACTACACCAAGCAGATGCTCGATGAGCTGGGCGAAGTCAGCTTCTGGAAGCTGGCGATCAAACCGGGTAAGCCCTTTGCCTTCGGCAAGCTGAAACACGCCTGGTTCTGCGGCCTGCCGGGCAACCCGGTTTCCGCCGCCCTGACCTTCTACCAACTGGTGCAACCGCTGTTGGCAAAGCTGGCCGGTTACAGCGACTGGCAGTTGCCACCGCGTCTGCAAGCGCGCGCATTAACTCCCTTGAAGAAAGCACCGGGCCGTCTCGATTTCCAGCGCGGCGTATTTACCAGCAACGCCCAGGGTGAGTTGGAAGTGAGCAGCACCGGTCATCAGGGCTCGCACGTCTTCAGCTCGTTCAGCCAGGGCAACTGCTTTATCGTGCTGGAGCGCGACCGTGGCTCAGTGGCGACGGGCGAAATGGTGGACATTGAGCCCTTCAACGCCCTGCTGAGGAGCTGAACATGCTGCCGGAATTAACCGATGCCGAAGCGCTGCGCTACAACCGCCAGATTATCCTGCGCGGCTTCGACTTCGACGGCCAGGAAAAGCTGAAGGCCGCACGGGTACTGATTGTCGGCCTCGGTGGATTGGGTTGCGCCGCCGCGCCCTATTTGGCTGCGGCGGGCGTCGGTCACCTGACGCTGGTTGATTTCGACACCGTTTCGCTTTCCAACCTGCAACGCCAGATCCTGCACCGCGACGCACGCGTTGGCATGGCGAAAGTGGAATCGGCGCGTATCGAACTGAGCGCCATCAATCCGCATATCCACATTGACGCCGTTGACGGGCAGTTGGACGACTCTCAGATGGCGGCACAGATTGCCGCCTGCGATCTGGTGCTGGACTGTACCGACAACGTAGCAACGCGCGACCTGCTGAATCGCCTGTGCCATGCGCAACGCAAACCGCTGGTGTCCGGCGCGGCGATCCGTATGGAGGGGCAGCTGAGCGTTTTCACCTACCAGCCTGATGAACCTTGCTACCGTTGTCTGAGCCGGTTATTCGGCGATAACGCCCTGACCTGCGTCGAAGCCGGTGTAATGGCCCCGCTGGTGGGCACCATCGGCACCTTGCAAGCCATGGAGGCCATCAAACTGCTGACGCAATACGGCCAGCCGCTCACCGGCAAACTGCTGATGTTTGATGCCATGACGATGCAATTTCGTGAAATGAAGCTGCCGAAAAATCCGCAGTGCGAGGTGTGTGGCGGGGAATAACATACATAAAAAAGGCGGGAGTGCTCCCGCCTTCGATTATCACTGGTTATTTTTGCGGGCGCGTATAACGCGCCCCTACCAGAGAGTTAGACGATACCCTGGCTACGCAGATAGTCTTCGTAGTTACCGGTAAAGTCGATCACCTTGGTCGGTGTCATTTCCAGTACGCGGGTCGCCAGCGAGCTAACGAACTCACGGTCGTGGGAAACGAAGATCAGGGTGCCTTCATACATTTCCAACGCCATGTTCAGCGACTCGATGGATTCCATATCCAGGTGGTTGGTTGGTTCATCCATAATCAGGATGTTAGGACGCTGCATCATCAGCTTGCCGAATAACATGCGGCCCTTCTCACCCCCTGACAACACCTTCACTTTCTTCTTGATGTCGTCCTGGCTGAACAGCAAACGACCCAGCACGCTGCGAACTGCCTGCTCGTCGTCTTTTTCCTGCTTCCACTGGCTCATCCAATCGAATACCGTCAGGGTGTCATCGAATTCGTATTCGTGATCCTGAGCGTAGTAACCGATCTTGGCGTTTTCAGACCATTTCACGCTGCCGCTGTCCGGTTGAGCATCGCCAACCAGCGCTTTCAGCAGGGTCGACTTACCAACACCGTTCGGGCCCAGCACCGCGACTTTCTCGCCCACTTCAACCATCAGGTTGAGTTTGCTGAACAACGGGCCGTTGTCGAAGCCTTTGGTCAGTGCTTCCACTTCCAGCGCGTTACGGAACAGTTTTTTGTCCTGGTCGAAACGGATGAACGGGTTCTGACGGCTTGAAGCCTTCACTTCTTCCAGCTGGATCTTGTCGATCTGGCGGGCACGTGAAGTCGCCTGTTTGGATTTGGAGGCGTTGGCGCTGAAGCGGCTAACGAACGACTGCAGTTCGTTAATCTGTGCCTTTTTCTTGGCGTTATCCGCCATCAGACGTTCACGCGACTGGGTTGCCGCCGTCATGTATTCGTCATAGTTGCCCGGATACACGCGCAGTTCGCCGTAGTCCAAATCCGCCATGTGTGTACACACCATGTTCAGGAAGTGACGGTCGTGCGAAATGATAACCATGGTGCTGTTACGCTCGTTCAGCACCTGCTCCAGCCAGCGAATGGTATCGATGTCCAGGTTGTTGGTTGGTTCGTCGAGCAACAGGATTTCTGGATCGGAGAACAGCGCCTGCGCCAGCAACACGCGCAGTTTGAAGCCCGGTGCGATTTCGCTCATCGGGCCATAATGCTGTTCAACCGGGATGCCTACGCCGAGCAGCAGTTCGCCGGCACGTGCTTCGGCGGTGTAACCGTCCATCTCGCCGTAAGCGACTTCCAGATCGGCTACTTTATAGCCGTCTTCTTCGCTCATTTCGGCCATAGCGTAAATACGGTCACGCTCTTCCTTCACTGCCCACAGCTCATGGTGGCCCATGATGACGGTGTCCAGCACGCTGTATTGCTCAAAAGCGAACTGATCCTGACGCAGTTTACCCAGACGCTCGTTCGGATCGAGGAACACGTTGCCGCCGCTCGATGCCAGGTCGCCGCCCAGGATTTTCATAAAGGTGGATTTGCCGCAGCCGTTAGCCCCGATCAAACCATAGCGGTTACCGCCACCAAATTTAACAGAGATGTTTTCAAACAGCGGCTTACTGCCAAACTGCATAGTAATGTTGTTAGTGCTTAACACAGCGCTCGCTCTTCATATCATTAGGAATGTGATTTGGCGCGCATTATGCCATAACGGGGATAAGAGATCGCGGGAAGTTTCGGTGACAATTTGAGCAATGATGCGCTGGCAGGGGAAGCCAGGCAATACGCGGTGCCATGAGGCCGGATGCAGTAAATCTCATCCGGCGGGTTAAAGGGAGGTTAATACACTCACCAGCACCCATGTTTTAAGATACTGAAATAGATATCTTTAAACTTTTCTTTCCTTAAAACATCCCCTTTCAATACCGAAACTTCTTTATCCCACTCTTGGGTAAACCTGGGTTCGCCATCGTTGTTATTTAGCTTTTTTAAACCACAGGCAGCATAAAGTTTAGCTTCTGGCGTTGCCTGCGGGTTATTGGCAATACGCAAGAAAACGGCTCCCGCATCCTGGTAGGTTAGGATTTTTATTAACTCGGTTTCGCCAACGCTGCCAATGCCAACAAACCCATTCATTCCCAAAGAGAAATTGTTAACCCTGGATAAAACATTCTCTGTCTCTTCACTGCTTTGTTCAGCGGCATAAGCGTTGAGGGAACAGAAAGAAACAACAAGCAAAGTCACAACGCGAAAAATCATTTTCATAAAAGTCTCCTTATTCAACCGGTTTTATACCGGTTTGGAATGTGCCGACATCAAATCCTGCTGATGTAAAACCGCCACAAACGCCTGCGATGCCGCGCTACGGTAAGCGCTCTTACGTTGCAGTAATACCGCCCGACGCGCCGGCAGAGCGGCGACAAGTTCCACCGAACGCAACTGCGGATCCGCGAGGGCAATTGCCGCCGGTAGAATGGTGGCAAGCTGACCACGGCGCACAATCTCGAGGATAGCACCAATCGCATTGGCCTCCACCACGACCCGTGGCCGGATCCCCTGCTGCCGGCAATAGTCGTCGATAAACTGACGGGTAGCAAAATCTTCGCTCAGCAAAGCCAGGGGTTGCCCTTCAAGCTCCTCCGCCGTCAAAGGGTGTTGCCGTTGGGCCAAAAGATGGTCGGCGCCAACCACCATATTCAACGATTCACTAAACAGGTCTGTAGCCTCAATGTCTACCGACTGCGCCTGACCGAAAGCGATACCCAGATCCAACCGATCCTCCGCCAACAGCGCCTCAATCCTGTCCTGTGTCATCTCGTGAATACTCAAGGTTACCCCCGGATAACGCCGATAAAAGGCATCGATAACCGGGCCCACCAGATAGGCGGTAAAGGTCGGCGTCATCGCCAACCGCAGGTTGCCACGCTCCAGCGTTGCCACGTCATGGATTGCCCGCGCACCGGCATCCAGATCCTGCAGCGCCAGTTGGGCATAGCGCATCCAGGCAACACCGGCGTCGGTCAGCCGCACCGTTCGGCCGCTGCGATCAAACAGCGGTGTGCCCAGCGTTTCCTCCAGCTGTTTGATTTGCTGCGACAGCGTTGGTTGCGAGACGTGCAGCGCTTCGGCAGCACGGGTGAAGTTGCCCTGTTCGGCAACGGCCAGAAAATAACGGATATGTCGCAGCAGCATAACGCCTCTATTATTGGTAATTCCTATGGCTACCATTATAAATGGGTCTTAGACCCTATAGCCAGAGCGGCGCATGATGCATCCATCGCTTAACAGCAACCAGATGGAGGCAATATGAAAGAAGTTATCGAAGGTTTTCTGAAGTTCCAGCGCGAGGCGTTTGTCGAGCGTACGGCCTTGTTCCAGCGGCTGGCTACCCAGCAGAACCCTCGAACCCTGTTTATCTCCTGTTCCGACAGCCGCCTGGTCCCGGAACTGATTACCCAGCGTGAACCGGGCGATCTGTTTGTGATCCGCAATGCCGGCAATATCGTGCCTTCGTTCGGCCCGGAACCCGGTGGCGTATCCGCGTCGGTGGAATATGCCGTCGCCGCGCTCGGGGTTGAAGATATCGTGATTTGTGGGCATTCCGACTGCGGCGCGATGACCGCTATCGCCACCTGTCAGTGCCTGGAACATATGCCCACCGTGGCTAACTGGCTGCGCTATGCCGATTCAGCCAAGGCGGTCAATCAGGCTTATCAGCATGCCACCGAGGCCGGGCGGGTCAGTTCGATGGTGCGCGAGAACGTCATCGCACAGTTAACCAATATCAAAACGCACCCTTCCGTAGCAGTGGCGCTTGAACAAGGGCGATTGAAACTACACGGTTGGGTTTATGACATCGCCAGCGGCGGCATTGAAGCGCTGGATGGCGAAACCCGTCGTTTTATTCCGCTGGCCACGAATCCTGAAGTTACGGCAACCCCTGCCGTAGCCCGTTTTTAATTTCATTCCTTAAGGAAACAATATGACCCAGTCACTGCACTACTCATCCCCACGCGAAACCCTGACCGACACCATTATGATGGCCAAGATCCGCAAAAACCTGACCTTCGAAGCGATTAATCAGGGCACCGGGCTAAGCCTGGCGTTCGTCACCGCCGCCCTGCTGGGCCAGCATCCGCTGCCGGAGCAAGCCGCCCGTGTGGTGGCAGCAAAACTGGATCTGGACGAAGACGCCATTCGCCTGCTGCAAACCATTCCGCTACGCGGCAGCATTCCCGGCGGCGTACCGACCGACCCGACCATTTATCGCTTCTACGAAATGGTGCAAATCTACGGTTCCACGCTGAAAGCCCTGGTGCATGAGCAGTTTGGCGACGGCATCATCAGCGCCATTAACTTCAAACTGGATATCAAAAAAGTGCCGGATCCGGACGGTGGCGAACGCGCGGTGATCACCCTCGACGGTAAATACCTGCCAACCAAGCCTTTCTAATCGACAAATGACAAATAATGAGGCAGCGCCCGAATCAGGGCCTGCCTTATTCCGGATACTCAGGCATACCGGACAATGGTCAAACGCTCCTCTTCAGTAGGGACGACAAAGTACTGGGTGAGCAGATCGAAAGCCTCCTCGCTTAGCGTAAAGGGATGGTCGCCTTGCTCATTTCTGAGTTTTATCCGGCTTTTACATAATGCATCACTGACGTCGATAAAATGCAGGCAGTGACCAACGCCAGCCAACTCGGCTAATTGTCGTGCCCACAGCCGCCGGTCCGGCGTATTCATCGGAAAATCCAGCACCACAGACAGGCCATGACCCAGCAGTTGCACAACATGCTCACTCAACGCCTCGCGTAGCCGGGCTGAGTAGTGAACATAATCCTGCAAAGTCGCCATCTGTTGTCCATACAGCGTTTTCAGCCAGCTATCTTCAACCAGCAACAGCGTTTGAGGTTGCTGCGCAAGGCTGTGCGCTAACGTCGATTTGCCTGAACCGGCTTTACCGCACATCAAATGCAACACGGTAGGGAGATGATTTTCCATGGGTTCCTCCAGGGGATGTTGCCAACAGGAGGGAGTGCTAAACCCGCCTGACTGGCGGGTTTTCGCTTAAAACAGACGCGCTATCCCACCACTCTATGAATGGTGATAATAATCTGCACGAATGAAAAACGATTTCTGTTCATCAGATATCAATAAGATAAACCCCAAGAGTTGTCAATCGACGTGATAACCACGGCTGTCCTGCGGTGCCTGTTCCCGCTGATCCAGCCCGTAGTCGCGTACCACTTCCGCCACACGCAGGCGATACTGCGCCAGCACGCCATGACGGCCACGCGTCTGCGCAGCACGGTGCTTTTCGATATTGCGCCATTGCTGCACCGCCGCTTCATCACGCCAAAAAGAAAGCGACAGCAACCGCTGCGGATCGGCCAGGCTTTGGAAGCGCTCAATGGAAATAAACCCGTCAATCTCCGCCAGCAACGGCTTCAGCTCAGCCGCCAAATCAAGATAGGTTTCGCGCTGGCCGTCGGCGGCCTGCAGTTCAAAAATAACGGCGATCATAATAAGCTCCTGTCAGCGGTAAATTCAGGCACGCGCGCGTTTTGCGAAGCCCGCCAGCGCACATTGTTCAGCAGTTGCAGATCAATACCCAAGGCGGATAAATGCTCGATACCACAACGCGCGATCATTTTCGCCCAGTCCGCGCCCGGACAGCGATGCGCCCCCTCACCGAAAGCAAAACTTTCATCCCCCGTGCACAACAACACCAGGACGCTCTGCCCAGCCAACACCGGGTAGCCGGCAACCTGCGTATCCCGCAAAGCAAAGCGGCGGGTGTTCTGAATCGAGGGGGTGTCGGACAAGACTGTTTCAATCAGTTCCAGCGCGCTTCCCTGGTGGTTGCGCATCAATAACAACGCCTGCCCGATCAGGCCGGCAGTCCCTTCACAAGCCTGAAACATCAAGCCAATGGCATTGGCCATTGCCACCTGACAGTCAAGACCTTGTATCGCACATGAATGCTGCAAACTCAGCCATAACGGGCCACGACAATCTTCCAGGCGTGCCGTTAAACGCTCCACGGCCAGGATCCCCCGCTCTACCTGTTGCTCACTCCCCCCCGGAGCAATGCAGCGGGAAAAAGCCAGAATGTCATCAACTAACTCCGACCACTCATCCACTGGGACACCCAGCAGTGCCGCGATAACGCACACTGGCAGGGCATAGTTAAAGCGGGTGATCTGGTGTGGATCCGGTGAGGAAGGCATTAACTCTCGCGCCACGCTTAATGCGGTTTGCCGGACCCGGTTTGGGTTAAAGGCAGTTAACGTCTGCAGAATGGCCTCTTTGAGCCTGAGCTGTTGTTCCCCCTCCAACATTCGTACCAGAGCACCGAAAATGGGCTGTGCTGGCGTGTTCAATAAGGCCGCGGGGACAGGTTCAGTTGCAGGACGTACCCCAAAGTCAATATTGTGCAAAACCTCCCGCACCACCACAGGAGAAACGGCTACCCAACTCTGCAAGTCCGCTTGAAATGCCATCGGCACCATCGGCATATAGTCAGCAAGCGGATCATCAGAAGTCACGGCAGCAAGCGCACGGGAATAGGGACAAACTGTCATAGTGTTCTCCGTTGAACCGAACCAGTGTGAAAACCCATCCTAGCGCTAGCCTAGCAGCCATACTTCGTCTAATCTCGAAGTATGAATAACATCGATATTGAAGATCGTCTGGCGGCACTGACCGCCGCCATTGCCGACCGCAGCCGGGCGCGCATGCTGTGCCTGCTGATGGATGGCCGTGCCTATACCGCGACCGAACTGAGCGCGGCGGTGGACGTCGCAGCCTCTACCGCCAGCGGGCACCTGGCACGCCTGCAGGAACAACGGCTGATTGTCTGCGTCAAACAGGGCCGCTATCGCTATTTCCGCCTGACCGGGCCGGCGGTGGCCGCCGCGCTGGAAACATTGATGGCGCTGGCCGGCGTTGAAAGGCCGGTAGTAAAAAGCACTACCCCAACCTCATTGCAATTCGCCCGCACCTGTTATGACCATATGGCCGGAGAAGTCGCGGTAAAATTGCATGACCGGTTGCATCAAGTAGCCTGGCTGGAGGGGGATGAAGACTACCGGTTAACGGACGCTGGCCGCACTGCCTTAACCCGGCTGGGCATCGACTGTTCGGCGGCGCTTTCACGGCGGCGCTTCGCCTGTGGCTGTCTGGACTGGAGCGAACGCAAGGCTCACCTTGGCGGCGCTCTGGGAGCCGCGGTGCTCAACGTCTTTATCGATCGCGGCTGGATCCGCCGTCAGCTTGAAACTCGTGAACTGCAGCTCACTGCCACCGGTAAAAAAGCGCTGACAGCACATTTTGGTCTCACGCTTTAACCCTGCGTCACGTTAGTTTTGCTGCAATACTCAATAGGCAAACCGTCAACCCGAGGATTCTTCATGCTCAGCCAAACCCAATTCCCGATCGTCAAACGCTGGCCCGCACAGCACCCGGAAAGGCTACAGCTTTACTCTCTGCCTACGCCCAACGGCGTAAAAGTATCCATTATGCTGGAAGAAATTGGCCTGGCTTATGAACCGCACCTGATCGATATCGGCAAGAACGAAACCTGGACGCCGGAGTTTCTGTCGCTGAACCCGAACGGCAAGATCCCATCGATCATCGATCCTAATGGCCCCGGCGGTAAACCACTGGCGCTGTTTGAATCCGGCGCTATCTTGCTGTATCTGGCGGAGAAAAGCGGTAAGTTCCTGCCGCCGGATCCCGCTCTACGTTATGAAACCATCCAGTGGGTGTTTTTCCAGATGGCGGCGGTTGGCCCAATGTTTGGCCAGCTCGGCTTCTTCCACCGATTCGCCGGTCGCGAATATGAGGACAAACGTCCGCTGGAACGCTATAAGAATGAATCCAAACGCCTGCTCGGCGTGCTGGAAACCCGGCTTGAAGGCCGTGACTGGATCATGGGTCAGGATTACACCATTGCCGATATTTCACTGCTGGGTTGGGTCCGTAATCTGATCGGCTTCTACGAAGCGCGTGAGCTGGTAGAGTTCGATAGCTTCCCACTGGTGGGGCAATGGCTGGAGCGCGGTCTGGCGCGCCCGGCGGTACAACGCGGCCTGAATATTCCCGCCCGCAGCGAATAATGGATCCCCTGGGATAGCCGCCCGGCTATCCTTTTTCACCATCGGCAGCGTCATAAAACTGTCACACCCCTGCACTACTCTCCTTCGTAACAAATTGATGCCAATTATAATTTTGCATTTCGAAAAGGAGCTTTCCCCCTATGCAACAGTCCCTTTCCCTGATCGCCGGCGCCGTTTTATCCGCGTTATTGTGTTCCACCGCCTTCGCCGATGAAACACCGGTCAATACCGCAGGCCTTTACGAACGTGCAGCACGTGGCAACATCGTTGAACCCGGTGGCGCACGACGTCTGAGTGGCGATCAGACCGCCGCGTTGCAAGCTTCGCTGTCGGACAAAACTGTCAAAAACGTGATTTTGCTGATCGGCGACGGCATGGGCGATTCTGAAATCACCTCGGCGCGCAACTACGCCGAAGGCGCGGGCGGCTATTTTAAAGGTATCGATGCCCTGCCGCTGACCGGCCAATACACCCATTACTCACTGGATAAAAAAACCCACAAACCGAATTACGTGACTGACTCTGCCGCCTCGGCGACCGCATGGTCAAGCGGCGTAAAAACCTATAACGGTGCGCTGGGTGTGGACGTCAACGGTAAAGACCAACCGACGCTGCTGGAAATCGCCAAGGCGGCAGGCAAAGCCACCGGTAATGTCTCTACCGCCGAGCTACAGGACGCCACGCCAGCGGCGCAGATTTCCCACGTCACCTCACGTAAATGTTACGGCCCGGAAGAAACCAGTGAAAAATGCGCCACCAACGCGCTGGAAAACGGCGGCCGTGGCTCCATCAGCGAGCAGTTGCTCAAGGCGCGCGCCGACGTCACCTTGGGCGGCGGGGCAAAATCCTTTAATCAGTTAGCAAAAAGTGGCGAATGGCAGGGAAAATCGCTGAAAGACCAGGCAACGGCTCTCGGTTATCAATGGGTCGAAAACCTCGATGCACTGAACGCCGTCAGCGTGGCAAACCAGCAAAAACCGCTGCTCGGGCTGTTTGCCGCCGGTAATATGCCGGTGCGTTGGCAGGGGCCGAAAGCCACTTATCACGGCAATATCGACCAACCGGCGGTAACCTGCGAAAACAACCCGGCACGCACGGCCGATATCCCGACGCTGGCGGTAATGACCGAAAAAGCCATCGACCTGTTGAAAACCAACCAAAACGGCTTCTTCCTGCAGATTGAGGGCGCGTCGATCGACAAACAGGATCATGCGGCCAACCCGTGCGGCCAGTTTGGTGAAACTGTTGACCTGGATGAAGCGGTACAGAAAGCGTTGGCATTCGCCCGCGCCGAGGGTAACACCCTGGTGATTGTTACCGCAGACCACGCCCACTCGAGCCAGATTATCGCCACCGATGCCAAGGCCCCTGGCCTGACACAAACGCTGACCACCAAAGATGGCGCACCGATGACCATCAGCTACGGCAATTCGGAAGAGGATTCACAGGGGCATACCGGCACTCAACTGCGGGTTGCCGCCTACGGCCCACGTGCTGCCAACGTGGTTGGGCTAACCGATCAGACGGATCTGTTCTATACCATGCGTGATGCAATGGCGATTAAGTAAGTTAACAGCCTAATATCCAAACGCCATTCATTGCCGGCACTCAGGGCAATGAATGGCGTTTTTACCCTTTATAAACAGCGGGTAACTGCTATATTGAAGGACTACTTTCGCTTTCGAGAAGGACTCCTCATGGCGTTACTCCGTTTGATTATTCTTTCCGGCTCGCTGTTGGTTGCGACCTCTACCCTGGCCGCCTCCCCGGTGCAGATGCGCTTTGATTCTGCCTGTGATTTCAGCAAGCTAAACATCATTCTCGAAGACCCGGTTAATCCCGACAACGTACAGTTGGACGTCGAACTGCAACCGCAGGCGGCACAACGGCTGGCAGCAACCACGACCGGCAACAACATCGGCAAAACATTAGTGACTGTGATCAACGGCATCCCAGTGAACAGCGCTACGCTACGCAGTGAACTGAAGGTGACCGCGCTTAGCATCATGACCGATGGCCCAACGGCGCAAAAACTATTCCCCAGCCTGTTGAATAAACCCTGTGGAGCCAAGCAAAAATAAAGAGTGAACCAGGCTACCTCTAGCCATCCACCAGCATCCTGGCCGCCATTTGCTTATAACTCGCCACCAATTCCCGGCCTTCATCTGGGCCGGTACTGACCGCCAGCCGCATGGTCGCTTCCCCCAAATGCATCAGCAAGAAAGCCGCATTCTCCACCACCGCCGGATCTGACTGCGGCCGTAACCGACGTATTGCCGCCGCCAGTAACGCGCCGTTTAACCGGCTTTCCGCCACCTCTTCCTCGCGCAGCGTTTTGTTGGCCTGCGTCGCCGCCCAGATATCCCGCATGACCGGCTCAGCCATAAACAAGGCGTAATATTCGTCGATCAGGCAGTTAAATGCCTCGATCAACTGCGGTAACGTCTGCACCTGAATTAAGCCTTGCTCGATGCATTCACGCGCTTCCTGGTTATAACCTTGCGCCAGCACCCGTACGATGGCGGTTTTATCCGGAAAGTACTGGTACAGCGCCCCAATAGAAATACCCGCATTTTGCGCCACTTCACTCATCCGCATCGCGTCACTGCCCTGCTGGGCTATCAGCGCCGTTGCGCAATCCAGGATCAGCTTCACCTTCTCGCGGCTTCGTGTCTGGCTGGGTTTACGCCGCAGGGCGGGCGTTTTTTTTTGCTTATCAATCATCATGTCTCGTCCTTTGAACAAAAACCGCCTTGACAATAATACGAGGGTTTATCATATTTACAAAACATGAGTAATACTCACATTTGGAGCGGCATCATGAACAACAACGAACAGGGTTCACCCATTCTGGTTTTAGGCGCTACCGGAAAAACCGGCAACCGTGTGGCAGCACGTTTGCAACAGCTTGGCATAGCGGTGCGGGCCGGACATCGTGGTGCCGCCATCCCCTTCGACTGGCAAGACAGCAACACCTGGCAACCGGCCTTACAGGATGTGCAAAAACTTTATCTCAGCTTTCAACCCGACCTGGCAGTACCGGGTGCCACCGAAATCGTTGAACGTTTTTGCCGGCAAGCGGTAAATGGCGGCGTACAAAAGATAGTCCTGCTCAGCGGGCGCGGTGAGGACGAGGCCCGTCAGGCGGAAGAAGTGGTTGAACTCAGTGGTGCAGACTGGACGATATTGCGCGCCAGTTGGTTTATGCAAAACTTCAGCGAGAGTTTTATTCTTGATGAATTGCTAAACGGCGCAGTCTATTTGCCACCGGGCGAGATCCCCGAGCCTTTTATTGATGCGAATGATATTGCCGATGTTGCGGTTGCCGCCCTCACCCAACCCGGCCACAGCAATACGCATTATGAATTGACCGGCCCGCGCCTGATGACCTTTGAACAGGCTATTGGCGAGATTGCCGCCGCCGCTGGGCGTGAGATCCACTATCAGCAGGTGCCGGTGGCAGATTACGTCGGATACCTGCGCGAGGCACAACTGCCGGCGGAAATGGTCACGCTGCTGGAATATCTATTCAGCACCGTGTTGGACGGACGCAACGCCTCACTGACCGAGGACGTTCAACGCAGTCTCGGGCGTGCCCCGCGAGATTTCAGCACTTACATCGCCGACACCCTCCCCAGCGGAGTTTGGCAAGCGCGTTAACCGGCTAATGGCTGCCCTGCCCGGCGGCCATTTTCTTTTTGTTACCGGCTGTCATTTGCAATTGTTCCATAAATATTGTGTGATAGCAGAATATCGTTTAAATCAGCGGCAATTAAACCCTGTTAATAAAGCGGTTATATTTGAATATAAATAAAAATGAATTATTCCTGCCTTTAATCCGCTTTTTTTAATTACAAAAGTAGTTTTTAACAATATTGCAAACAATAATATCCCCTCAGTAACCAGAGTTGAACAATCTGTCCCCAGGCAGCCTGTAATAATCCACTTTTCGTTAAAAAAATGGTTAACAAAAAGACATTATCACTGCTATTCGGCTTTGCCGGGCGGGTTAGTTTCACCTATTCCCAGGGTAGCTCCCAATAAATTCTTTCACCTGCAATGAGTAGAATTTACACACAAGAGATTTGAATTAATGAGAAAATTACTCGTCCTGATTTTCTGTCTGAACCTGTTTGGCGTCACGCAACAGGCCGCAGCAGAAGAGAATAAGACCGTTGATGTGGTTCTGATCGGGGGTGGCATCATGAGCGCCACGCTGGGGACTTATCTGCACGAGCTGGAGCCAAACTGGTCCATCGACATGTATGAACGCATGAATGGCGTAGCGGAAGAAAGTTCCAACGGCTGGAATAACGCCGGTACCGGTCACTCAGCCTTCGCCGAAATGAACTACACCCCAGAAAAAGAAGACGGCAGCATCGATATCAGTAAAGCCGTGGTGGTGAACGAGTCTTTTGAAATCTCTCGTCAATTCTGGTCTTATCAGGTTAAAAATAACGTCCTGAAAGATCCAAAATCCTTTATTAATAGCGTACCGCACATGAGCTTTGTCTGGGGTGACGATAACGTCAACTTCCTGCGCAAACGCTATGCGGCACTGCAGCACAGCACCCTGTTCCGTGGTATGGAGTACTCTGAAGACGCCAACCAGATTAAACAGTGGGCACCGCTGGTGATGGACGGTCGCGATCCAACGCAAAAAATTGCCGCCACCCGCATGCCGCTGGGCACCGACGTGAACTTTGGCGTGATCACCCACCAACTGGTGGATACCCTGACCAAAAATCCAAACTTCAAGCTGAACCTGAGCCATGAAGTACGCGATATCAAACGTAACGCCGACAACACCTGGCGCGTGACCGTGGCCGATCTGAACCGTGACGGCAAAGAAACCAGCGTTAATGCCAAGTTCGTGTTTATCGGCGCGGGCGGTGCCTCTCTGACACTGCTGCAGAAATCCGGCATTCCTGAAGCCGAGGGCTATGGCGCCTTCCCGGTCGGCGGTCAGTTCCTGGTCACCACCAACCCGGAAATCGCTAACCAGCACCTGGCCAAGGTTTATGGCCTGGCCAGCGTAGGTTCACCGCCGATGTCGGTTCCGCACCTGGATACCCGTATGCTGGATGGCAAACGTGTCTTGCTGTTCGGGCCGTTCGCCACCTTCTCCGGCAAGTTCCTGAAAAACGGCTCACTGTTCGATCTGCTGCATTCCCTGAGCACCTCTAACCTGATGCCAATGACACACGTCGGGCTGGATAACTTCGACCTGGTGAAATACCTGGTGGGTCAGTTGATGATGAACGACGACGACCGTTTCGCCGCGCTGAAAGAGTATTTCCCTGAAGCCAAACAGGCAGACTGGAAGCTGTGGACCGCTGGCCAACGCGTGCAGATCATCAAGAAAGACGATGACAAAGGCGGCGTGCTGCAGTTCGGTACCGAAGTGGTCAGCGCCAAAGATGGCAGCATTTCCGCCCTGCTGGGCGCATCACCGGGCGCATCTACTGCCGCGCCGATTATGCTGCACCTGATGGAAACCGTGTTCAAAGATAAAGTGGCGACGCCGGAATGGCAGAGCAAACTGAAAGAGATCATTCCGTCCTACGGCCACAAGCTGAATGGCGATATTGAAATGACCAACAAGATCCGTGGCTATACCAGCAGCGTGTTGCAGTTGAACTATATCGAAGTGAAGCCGGAAACCAACTGATAGCCCTTTTCCCACTCGCTTCAAGGCCGCCTCGTGCGGCCTTTTTCATTTCTTAGAGGCGGTAACAGCACTTTTAGCCACCTTTAGCACCCTAGTTAACACTTGCGTAACCCGGTGCTCCGGCCTATTATCAAAGAACTAACTTGGATAATTACTCTTACCTACACTGACCTGAATGTCGTACTGCGGGAGAACTTAAACAATGGATCGCGTCAATATCATTCACGATTTGCTGGACTGGATTGAAAATCATCTGGATCAACCGTTGCTGTTAGACAACGTAGCGGCAAAGTCAGGCTACTCCAAATGGCATCTGCAAAGGATGTTCCGCAGTACCACCGGTCATGCGCTGGGTAGTTATATCCGCGAGCGTCGCCTGTCGCAGGCGGCACAGGCGTTGCGTTCGAGCCCACGCCCTATTCTCGATATCGCTCTGCAGTTCCACTTTGATTCCCAGCCATCATTTTCACGCGCGTTTAAAAAACAGTTCGGTAAAACGCCGGCGGTGTATCGCCGCACCACGCGCTGGGATGTGGCAGAAATGCGCCCGCAGGCGATCGAGCCATTGAAAGGGCATCGCCACGAGTCACCGGGCGTGCATCTGTGGTATGCGGGCAAATGTCTGGACGGCAAATGTGGTAATTGGATGGGACAATAGCGCCCCTCTCAGAATAGCAAAATGCCGCCCCTTTTAAGCACCGTGCTGGTGTTTTAAAAGGGGCGGCATTCTTTATTGCGGTGACCCGTCCTGAATAGCGTTGACACGTTTTCGCCTTAAATCCGGAGAACGTGATAATGGCTGAGTTTAAACGTACACAACGTGACTATCCTTTGTCTTTTAAAATTGCTGTTGTTGAGCAGGTTGAAAAAGGCGAAATGACCTACAAACAGGCTCAACTGCGCTATGGTATTCAGGGACGTTCGACCGTTCTGACCTTGTTGCGAAAGCATGGCCACCTTAACTGGGCTCCGGGTCTTCCCCATCTCGCCAACCGGGAGCTGCCCATGAATCAACCTACCCTCCCTTTAACACCTGAACAGAGGATTAAGGAACTTGAAGAACAGCTTGAGCTGGTCACCCAGAAAGCTGAGTTCCTGGATGCCGTCGTTAACGTGCTGAAAAATGACTATGGGATCAGCGTCATAAAAAAGCGGCCAGGCAAGTCCTCACGCAAAAACAGACCCAAAAAATAACCATTACCCGGGTTTGCCTGTTCCTGGGGCACAGCCGACAGGCCTGGTATCAACACAATACACGGCTCAGTAAGCTGCGGAGTCGTGACGTCCGGATCGTCGATTTTGTTAAAACAATAAGAGTTCGTCAGGCGCGTATCGGAACCCGTAAGTTGCATTATCTGCTGAATAAACAATCAGATGATGGATTACATATCGGACGTGACCGGTTGTTCTCCCTGCTAAAGGAACGCAGACTATTGGTTCCTGTCAGACGGGCATACCATAAAACAACGGACAGTCATCACCGTTTTCGGCGACATCCCAATTTATTAAAGGCGGGGCCGGAACAGGTGGTGGTAAGGCGGCCAGAACAGGTCTGGGTGGCGGATATTACTTATCTGCCAACCCGGAGTGGCATGGTCTACCTGAGCCTGATAACGGATGCCTGCTCAAGGAAAATTATGGGTCATCATGTGCACAGTGATCTGCGTACTGATAATGTCGTGCAGGCTCTAAAACAGGCCTTAAAGCTGAGAAAAACGACCCAGCCGCTAATCCATCACTCAGACCGTGGAATACAATATTGTTCAGCAAGTTACCAGGCAGTCCATGAAAGATACGGGCTAATCTGCTCAATGACAGATGGCTATGACTGTTATCAGAACGCACTGGCGGAAAGGGTGAACGGAATACTGAAGACGGAGTTTTTGCTGTCACGCCCGGCAGATCTGGAACAGGCAAGAAAGATGGTGAAAGAATCGATAGATATTTACAACAGAGAGCGCCCTCACCAGTCGCTGAAATACAAAACGCCCGATGCAGTGCATCAGGCGTTTTACAGGCATCAAAGTGTCAACCTATGCCAGGACTAGTCACGGTAATGCTTATTTGAACGTGACGTCTACGTTAGCCGTGGCGTTAAACACCCCAGGCGTTGGATTGTTTGTCAGCCATTTCAGGTTAGCGATGAAGGTTTCCGACACTTCGTTCTGCTTGTCCTGCAATACCCCGCCAAAGTCTACGTTGGTCTGCAGAGGGATCGGCTTTTTGCTGGTGTCGCGTTGCTGGGTCAGGAAGATCGCTACACCCGGCTTGGTGGTTGGTAGAATCTGCGTGTTATCCGACGGATCGGCATTGGTGCTGCTAAAACTGGCCTGCAGCGACTGCCCCGCACATTCACCGCCGCTCAACGTGGCTTTGATTGCAAACGGAACCTGTTTAGCAACGGTGCCGTTTTTGGCACTGGAGGTACTCAGCACACCAAAATCGACGCTGGCACCATTATTCGCTAACACGCTGATCTGCGGGTTACACTGGATCACGCGGATCTTGTCCAGCCCTTTAATATAGGCGTTAAAGTTACTGTCTTTGGTCGCATTCAGCCCCAACTCACCGTCAATCTGGAACAATGAAGCCCGTGCCAATGGCGCAAAATTGCCCGCAGGGGGTTTAACGCCAGTGGCTTTGATATATACCGAATAACTGGCAGTTACCGCCTGAGGGTCAGCTTTCCTTCTGTTGCTACCCGGCTTGGTACCCGGACCCAGATCAGGGCCGGTTGGCCGGTTGGAACTTTGCTTCTTGTTAATCGCGTCATAGTCCTGCCCGTTGATCGATACCCCGATCTCTAGGGATGGATCCAATCCACCGAAGGAGTTCCGCGGGTTCCAGTAAATATAAGCGTGTTCGCCCTTTGGGTAACCATCGGTATCCCAGCAGGTAAAGGTCGAGGTAAAGTTCTGCGAACGCCAGATTAGATTGCCTTTAACGAAATCACTCGCGGCCAAAACAATCGCTCGTCCAACGTCAATATCCTGTGTGACGCTACCGGTTGGGTTGCTGGAACCGGTCGAGTTACCGAACCGGCACTGCATTGCGGCTGCCTGCTGCGCCATCGCCAACCCTGCCAATGCCACCAGTGACAGAAGTGTATTTCGTCCGAATTTGCTTAAGTTCATGGTGCACCTTACAGTTTTTGGCATTGCAGAGTCAGTTCCTGATATCCCATACCAGTTTGTTGATTACCCACGCTGGCCGGGATCGGCAGTACACACTGCTGATCGGCTTTCGGGCCCCATTTAATGGTCAGTTTTTCACCTGGCTTCACACCAGAAACATAGGTATCGCCATTCAGACCCACGGTCCCGCTGTTGCGGCCATCTTCATTGAACACGCCGGCACCGATGGCGGGATAGTTGTTATCCCCGAGTTGAGCATGAATCAACAGACTGACCCCTTTGAAAGTGTCAAAGGTCACCTTGACCACCGACTTCTCGGTTGGCACCACTTGTTTACTGGCAATAGGCACATCCAGGCCTGGGCCGAAATCTTCAGTGCGTAACGCAACATAGTTGAAGCGGTATGGGTTTGCCGATGGCACTACGGCATAACCGAAACGGTCAATCGTCACGCCCGGTTGGTTTTCCAGACGTACGCCTTTGGCGTCCTTGGCTTCAACCAACAAAATGGTGTTCTGCAGCGGTTGCGTTAAGGTTGCTCCGCCGGAATGCACCAGCAGACCACCCGACAAACCTACCCCAGCTTGACGATAATTAGAGCTATACGCGTAACTGCCATCAATGTTACCCACACTGCTGCTGTAACCGAGGTTCAGGTTACTGCTCTGACCGGAAGATTGCGTGTGGCCGGTAGAGACCGAGTAGTTCATACGACGGTCGTCCAGCATGGTGCCGCTGATGCCGGTGGAATAGCTGTCGCCACTTTGCTTACTGTGCGCCGCGCTGAAGTTGGCCGTGGTTGAATTATTGTTCTGACCCCAATCCAGTGGCATAGAAACGGTAAAGTTTACGCTGCGATCGGAATAGCCGTACTGTCCGCGAGTATCCTGGACATAGACGCCGTAAGAAATGCGTTTATAACCGTCGTTATAACCTAACTGAACGGTGCGATCGTTACCCGATACGCCCCAATAGTTCTGATGGCTAACGTTGGCATAAAGGCTGGCACCCGCCCACAGCTGCTGGCTGAGGGACAGTTCAACACGCTCGCGTTTGTTGCCGTAACGGGCGGTATAGCGAGTACGCTTCTGGTTGTTACTCCAGGAAGGTTGGCCAGGTTTCAGATCGTTAGGATCCCAATAGTCATTGGCGTAGACCCCATTGCGCCAGCGGTTACGCTCTTCGACTGCATCGCCCAAATCGTAATAGCCGGAGGTCGCATAGCGGTAACCCGCCAACTGGAAATTGGTACCCATCTGGTTCAAAGATTTGGAATACAGGAAGCGGAAGCTCTGACCCTGCTTGCGATCGCCGTTAGCCAGTTCGGTATCTGAAATAGACCCATCTACCGACACTGCCCCCCAGGAACCCAGGCTTTTACCTATACCCAGCGCGGCAGAGCGATAATGCTCAGCCATAACGACCCCGCCAAAAGGCGTCAGGCCATAGTTTAAGCCACGTGCCAACGTACCCTGAATCAAATTAGGCTGATAACCGCCGTTACCGTTATGGTATTTACCGGCAGTCAGCTGGAAGTTCCAAATGCCTTCACGCAGCATATTAGCCACGGAGGAATAAGCCACGCTGAAACTTTTATGTGAACCGTCGGCTTCGTTAACTGTGACGTTCAGGTCACCGTTATTGGTATGTGGATAAACATCATGGATCTCAAAAGGCCCCGGAGCCACGTTAGTACTGTAGATAACATAGCCGTTCTGGCGGATCTCTACTCGGGCGTTGGTCGCAGCAATACCGCGAACAACCGGCGCATACCCGCGCAGGCTGTCTGGCAACATATCGTCCACGCTGGACAATTGAACACCGCGGAACTGGAAACTGTTGAACACGTTATTATTGGTACTGGCCTGCCCCATGATCAGACGGCTGCGCCATGGCGCAATATCCGTTTCTGCCCAGGAAGAGATGTTGGTCCAGTTGGAGCTGCTGCCACTCTGTTTATCCAGGGTGGAGTTGTTACGAAGGCGCCATCTTCCGAGATTAACGCCACTGTTCAACGACAGGAAGGTGTATTCGCTGTCATCGGCATCATCACGGCTATAACTGTTCTTGTTATAATTGAAAGTATAGTTGGCGAACAGAGCATTAATGCCTTCGTCATACATGCTGGCCGGGATTGCGCCTCTGGCGCTGAGTTCCATCATGGTCTGCGGCACGGAGATATTGATCTGCTGCACCCCCGCATCATAGCTGACGGTGGCGTCTTTGATCACCGCCGGTAAATCAACACAGCTACCCGCTGGCAGCGTTTGCGGCAGTTTGATGCCGTAGTTCAGCAGATCTTCAACTTTAAGACAGGGCTGAGAAGCAGCCTGTCCCTTGGCCTGACGAAAAGTAATATCTTTATGATCAACCTGGTTCAGGTTGACATAAATATCAAATGGGTAGACGCCCGGCTGCAAAGCATCACCCTGAGCAACAGCTTCAGCATTGCTCAGGTTTTCATTGCCGTGAACAAACGACATATTAAAGTCTGCCAGCGCCGCCTCACTCCATAACATCGGCGCACCGGCGGCAATAATTGCGATCCGGATGAACTTTGTCAGCCGCGTCATTCCGCATGCTACTTTCCGTTGATATACCATTCCCTGTCTCTCTTATTGTACTGGAACGTCCTTGACTTCCGTTCTACCGCCAAAATCGTTGATATAACTGAAGGAAATCTTATTATTAACGTTAGCGCCCGCGGGGATATCAATCGACAGGCGATCGCCTGGATTCACCATATTGGCGTCCACATCCACGGTTTTTCCCGCGCTATTTTTCAAATGCAGGGCCCCAAAAGTAATATGCAGAGGGCCATCGTTAATCGCCTGCAAACGTGAACCTTCACGCTGCCAGCGCAATTTTTGCACCTGCTCATCCAACGTGGTTTTCAACGTCGTCGGGCGGTAAAAAAGTTTGATTCGGGTACGTACCGCAACCTGAAGCACATTTTCCAGCTTCGGGGCCGGTGGTATTTCCTGCACGTTAATCCACAGCAGAGTTTCTTTATCCTGCGGGAAGCCATTGCCGGAATAGATAAAACGCAAGATTGCCGTTTTTGCACCATCCAATTTCAGGATCGGGGGAACAACCACAATAGGCAGATTCTTAGGTACCTGATTCCTGTCACCAGTATCCAGCCAGGTCTGCACCATATAGGCTTCAGCAGCATCATTATGGATTGGCAGAGAGGCAGATTTATCAGTGCCGTTATAGATTACGCGGGTGGCATCAACCTGGATCCCGGCGTAGCTGCTAAAAGTGCCCAGCATCAGCAGAGCAGCAAAGAACTTTTTCATCGGTTTCCTCTACGGGCCATCCTTGGCCGTCAATATCCTAAAAGGTCGATTATTTGTATTCGATGGTGAACGGGCTGGTAGCGTTAGCCAGACCAGCAGTCACAGCACTGAATGAACGGTAGCGAGCTTGCAGGTTGAAGGTCGCTTTACCTGATGCATCAACGGTAACTTTAGCAACGTCATCTTTGATGTTAGAGCCATCGCCGATAGCGAAAGGCTTGTTGTTGTTATCGGTGATTTCGATGCCCACGCCAGTTGCCGCAGTACCGGTACCGCCAACGTTGCTTACGGACAGCAGGTCTGGGTTGCCGGCAACGGTGTTACCGTCGAAACGCAGGCTGTAATCGCCAGCATCACATTTATCCAGAGAGATCTGGAAAGCTTTAGATGCAGATTTATCACCGATATTTGCAAAAGCAGAAGTTGGGTAAGTACCCAGGTAAACTTCTTTATTTTGAGTATCGCTAGTTACTTCGCAAGTAGACTGTTTGATTTCACCGGTGAACTTAACGGTGCCATTTGCTGCCATTGCGTTGGAAGCAGTTACAGACAATACCAGCGCGGCCAAAGGCAATAATACTTTTTTCATTTCCAGCTCCATAGAAAAACAATAAAATAATCGATTCAGTGACAGATGAATATATACCGACCCGGCACTGAGCATACACTCAGCGATAGCACTCCTTGCTTAAAAGGAATGTTGCCTCGATGAACCCATTGCCGGACGAAATATAGACTAAGCGTATTCTTATTGTTAAATCGTTTAAAACATTCATAACCCCCCTCTTGATAGGAATAAACTATCAATAAATACCTATCGATCGATGTTGACGATTCAATCGAATAGGAATAATCTGTGATTTAGAAAGGCATGCAGTTGGAGATTTTGCCTTAAGGCTTGATTAACAGCATATTATTCCGTTTATTAACATTTTATTACATTTTGAGCGGTTTAGACTTCGCGACAAATTGCGCATTTAAGGGTCTGTAAGCGGCATTGCTCATCTTGGCTACATCAAATAAGATATTTACCTATAAACAGACTGATTTTATTTTATTTTCGTTATAAAACAGACGTTTGTATATCAATCAAGGGATTGAGGAATGCGCAGTTCTTTTAGAGAGAAAAATAACGGAATTAATTATGTTTTCCAGCCTATGTTCGCAAAATCTGGACAATTGCTGGCCGTTGAGTGCCTGTCACGATTCACTTTTAATAGTGAATATGCGCATTTTTCTCCTGAACAATTCTTTCGCACTGCCGATAGCGCCACTCGGATTGAGATTCTGTTAGATCAAGTCAGTCTGATAGAGAAATATAACCACTGGTTTCGCGACAATCAGGTGATAGCCACATTAAATGTGGACGACCATTCTCTGAGATCTTTGGCCAATAGCCATTTTGCAGAAAGAATCAGTGCTACTCGCTGTATTCATTTCGAAATCAGTGAGAACTCAACCCGACTGGTAAAAGATCGCGTCCATGGCGATCCCTCACTGAAGAGCTATTCATTTTGGCTCGATGATTTTGGTTCTGGCTACGCGGGTTTTTCTGCGTTGTATAACAGCCAGTTCCGCTTCGTTAAACTCGACCGTTTTTTATTGTGGGACTTTATGAAAAAGTCCGGCGGTGACGGTTTAATGCGCGCTTTATTGCGTTTTTTTCACCTTAATCATTACAAGGTGATTATCGAAGGGGTAGAAACTCCCGAACATAAAAGATGGCTGGACGAAATGCCATATTACGCACTGCAGGGAAAGCTGTGGAAGGAATCCGACATCAAGGATTTGAACTCGCTTCTTACAGCTGAATACTTTTAACTCATTATGGGTGTTTGCCATTATGTCTAAAAACAATGTCCTTGTGATTAGTGAGTGTAAGTACAGCTATGTCGGCCTTTCGGTATTACTGAAAAAACATTACGGTAAGTACGATATCAGACTGTTCTCGGATTTCATGCACGGCGGAGCCAAGGCGGAGAAAATAATTAAGCACGACATCGCCCTGATCTTCACCTCACAAAATCTGGAGCAAAGCGTCAACGTCATTGAAAGCCTGGTGTCTTTACATCAGCAATACAACTCAAAAACACGCCTGCTGGTGTTTTATGACGACGAGCGCGTAGTAAAGTTATTATCGATCCTGGGGATTTCCGTTGAATTGGTCTCGACGCGCATTCCACTTTATTCGCTACAGGAAAAAATACAAAACCTGTTGGAAAGCAAAGAGCCCGGCGGGATAAAAATGCAGAAAACCCGGGAACTCAGCCCGGCGGAAAGTGACGTTATTTTCAATTTGTTGCGTGGCGACAGCCTGCTGCATATTGCCCAAAAGCGCGGCACTCATCCCAAAACCATTTTCTCTCAGAAATACAGTGCGATGAAAAAACTGCGTTTGCGCAGCATGAGCACTATCTTCGTCGCCAGCAAGTAAACCTTCAGGCCGCCGCCCGGCGGCCTTTCCCCCTTGGCAACGTTAAAATAATGTAACAATGAACGATAAAGCAGTAACAGCCACATAACACTTCTGCCTGTTGGTTAGGATCCAGCCACGGAAATTTCCCGTGAGCCATGTCGTCTGGATCAAAAAAAACATCAGGAGATGTTATGAAGTCATCCTTATTCAGCCGTTATACCTGTCTTGTGTTGAGTCTCTTGCTGACACTGGTGTCATTGGCACTATTGCCGCACCGGCCCTGGTTTTGGCTGCCAACGATCATTTTTGGTGGTCTGAGCGCACTGGGTATTTACGATCTGACCCAACAGCGCCACGCTATCTGCCGTAACTACCCGATCATCGGCCGTCTGCGCTTTTTCTTCGAATTTATCCGCCCGGAAATACGCCAGTATTTATTGGAAGAAGATAACGCGCAGATCCCGTTCTCACGCACCCAACGCACGCTGGTTTATCGTCGTGCCAAAAACGAGATGGGTGACAAACCGTTCGGCACCCAGTTGGATGTTTATCAAACCGGCTATGAATGCATCGGCCATTCCATGCGCCCAGTGGAGGTGTCCGACCCGACCAGTTTTCGCGTGGCGATCGGCGGCCCAGGCTGCAGCCAGCCCTACTCCGCCTCTATTTTCAACATCTCCGCCATGAGTTTCGGCGCCCTGTCGGCCAACGCTATTCGTGCTCTCAACCTGGGTGCAGCGAAAGGTAATTTCTACCACGACACCGGTGAAGGCAGTATTAGCCGCTATCACCGAGAGAACGGCGGTGACCTGGTGTGGGAACTGGGCAGTGGTTATTTTGGCTGCCGTACCGCCGACGGCCATTTTGATCCGCAGCGCTTTGCCGAACAGGCTAAAAACCCGCAGGTCAAAATGATTGAAATCAAACTCAGTCAGGGGGCCAAGCCGGGCCATGGCGGCATTCTGCCGGCTAAAAAAGTGGATGCGGAAATTGCCGCGACGCGCGGCGTCCCAGAAGGGGTCGACTGTATTTCTCCGGCCTCGCACAGTGCCTTCAGCACCCCCGTGGAAATGATGCACTTCATTCAGCAGCTACGCGAACTCTCCGGCGGAAAACCCGTGGGTTTCAAGCTGTGTATCGGCCACCCATGGGAGTTTGTCGCCATCGTCAAAGCCATGCTGCAAACCCAAATATTGCCGGACTTTATCGTGGTGGACGGTAAGGAAGGTGGGACCGGTGCCGCGCCACTTGAGCTGTCCAACTATATGGGCATGCCGCTGCGCGAAGGATTACTGTTTGTGCATAACACCCTGGTCGGCTGCGGGTTGCGTGACAAGGTCAAAGTCGGTGCCAGCGGCAAAATCATCAGCGCCTTCGATATCGCCAGCGTATTGGTACTGGGTGCCGATTGGGTGAACTCCGCACGCGGCTTTATGTTCGCCGTCGGCTGCATTCAGTCACAGAGTTGCCACACCAATCACTGCCCAACCGGTGTTGCCACCCAGGATCCGCTACGACAAAAAGCGCTGGTGGTACCGAACAAAGCGGAGCGCGTTTATCATTTCCACCAGAATACGGTAAAAGCGCTGGCGGAAATGTTGGCGGCAGCCGGGGTCAGTCGCCCGGAACAGCTGACCTCGCACCATATGCTGCGCCGCATTACCTCAACGGAAATCAAGGTCTACGCCGACATCTACTACTATCTGGAACCCGGCGCACTGCTGAAACAAGAGATCGAAAGCGATTTCTATGCGCGCATGTGGCGCATGGCAACACCCAACAGTTTCGATCAGGCGATCGCCCTGCCGGCTTAAGCGGGACAAATATATTGTCCCCTACTGAAGTGGGATGACACATTTACAGCTTGAAAGATGACGGGGATAGATTGTCCCCTCGCCTCAGGGAAGGACTTTGGAGAGGGGTTGCTTGCTACGGCAGCCCTGCCCCTTAGCGGCGAGAGGACATGTGGGTTACGCCTTGCGCGCCGGGGCGTCACCGGCCACGTAATATTCGGCGGTGCTGCGCGGCAGCGGCGTACGCTGGCGGATACGATCGGCTATTTTCTCGGCGATCATGATGGTGGTGGCATTCAGGTTACCGGTAATGATCAACGGCATGATTGAAGCATCCACCACCCGCAGCCCTTCCATGCCGTGCACCCGGCCCTGCCCATCCACCACCGCCATCTCGTCTTCGCCCATTTTGCATGAGCAGGAAGGATGGAAGGCGGTTTCGGCATGCTCACGCACAAAGGCATCCAACTGTTCGTCGGTCTGGACTTCCGGCCCAGGACTGATTTCACGCCCCCGGTACTCATCCAGCGCTGGCTGCGCCATGATTTCACGCGTGATACGGATGGCATCGCGGAACTCCTGCCAGTCCTGCTCTGTCGCCATGTAGTTGAACAGAATGCTCGGATGCTGGCGCGGATCTTTGGATTTCACCTGCACCCGGCCGCGGCTCGGCGAGCGCATCGAACCGACGTGAGCCTGAAAACCGTGCTCTTTCACCGCATTGCTGCCGTTGTAGTTAATCGCCACCGGCAGGAAATGATACTGAATGTTCGGCCAGGCGAACTCTTCACGGCTGCGGATAAAGCCACCGGCTTCAAACTGGTTGCTGGCGCCAATGCCGCTGCCGTTGAACAGCCATTCCGCGCCAATTTTCGGTTGGTTAAACCATTGCAGCGCCGGGTATAACGAAACCGGTTTTTTACAGGCGTACTGCAAGTACATTTCCAGGTGGTCCTGCAGGTTCTCACCCACGCCCGGCAGATCGTGCACCAGTTCAATGTCCAGACGGTTCAGCAGCGACGCAGGACCCACGCCGGAACGTTGCAGGATCTGCGGTGACGCGATCGCCCCGGCGCACAGCAGCACTTCCCGGCGCGCACGCGCACTGGTGATATCCTTGGCCTCACCCTGCAAGTAATCTACACCCACCGCCCGCTTGCCGTCGAAACGGATGCGGTCGGTCAGCGCATGGGTCACAATCTTCAAATTAGGGCGGGAACGCGCCTGATCCAGATAACCACGGGCGGTGCTGGCACGACGACCTTTCGGCGTGACGGTACGATCCATCGGGCCGAAGCCTTCCTGCTGGTAACCATTAAGATCATCGGTACGCGGATAACCCGCCTGCACGCCAGCCTCCACCATCGCGTGGAATAACTCGTTATTACCGGCCTTCGGCGTGGTCACGCTGACCGGACCCTCGCCGCCGTGGAAATCATTCGGGCCGATGTCGCGAGTTTCCGCCTTGCGGAAATATGGCAGACAATCCAGGTAGCTCCAGTCTTCCAGACCCGGTGCCTTCGCCCAATTATCGAAATCCATCGCGTTACCGCGGATGTAGCACATGCCATTAATTAGCGATGAACCGCCCAGCCCCTTACCGCGACCACATTCCATGCGACGGTTGTCCATGTGCGGCTCAGGGTCGGTTTCATAGGCCCAGTTGTAACGGCGCCCCTGCAGCGGGAATGCCAACGCAGCGGGCATCTGAGTGCGAAAATCCATCCGATAGTCCGGGCCGCCAGCTTCCAGCAGCAGCACGCTGACGTCAGCGTCTTCGGTCAAACGGGTGGCTAATACGTTACCGGCAGAGCCGGCCCCGATAATGATGTAATCGTATTCCATCGATTATCTCCTAATAGGCAATGCGCCTGACGCGAACGCGCCAGGCGAAAGAAAAAGCGGGGATAGTTAAAATACGGAGGCGTATTCGCCCAGCTCGACCTGCACTGATTTGATCTGGGTGTAGTGCTCCAGCGTCATCAGGCCATTCTCGCGACCGACGCCAGACTGTTTGTAGCCGCCGACCGGCATTTCCGCCGCCGACTCGCCCCAGGTGTTAATCCAGCAGATGCCGGCTTCCAGTTGGTGGATCACCCGGTGGGCGCGGGTCAGATCGTTAGTGACGACCCCGGCAGCCAGGCCAAAGGTAGTATCGTTGGCGCGACGTATCACTTCTTCTTCGCTGTGATAGCTGAGGATGCTCATCACCGGCCCGAAGATCTCTTCACGCACGATTTCCATCTCGTCACGGCAATCGGTAAATACCGTCGGGGCCACATAAGCGCCCTTGGCAAATTCACCGGTCGTCACACGCTCACCGCCGCACAGCAGACGCGCGCCGCTGTCCTTACCGCTTTCGATAAAGCGCAGCACCGACTCCATGTGCGCGAAGCTGACCAGCGGGCCAAAATTGGTTTGCGGATCGGTAGGATCACCCAGACGAATGCGGTTTACCCGCTCGAGAATTTTGGCTTCGAATTGCGCCTGCAGCGCTGCCGGTACAAACACGCGGGTACCGTTGGTGCACACCTGGCCGGAGCTGTAGAAATTGGCCATCATGGCAATATCGGCGGCGCGATCCAGGTCGGCGTCATCAAAGATGATCAGCGGCGATTTACCGCCCAGTTCCATGGTGACTTCTTTCAGCGTCGAGCCGGAGGCGTTAGCCATCACTTTTTTGCCGGTTTTCACGCCGCCGGTGAACGACACCTTGGCGATGCCCGGATGATCGGTCAGGTACTGACCGACTTCTGCACCACTGCCGGTGACCACATTGAACACGCCGTCCGGCAGGCCGGCTTCGGTGTAGATCTCGGCCAGCTTCAGCGCCGTCAAAGAAGTCACTTCGCTCGGTTTGAAGATCATGGCATTGCCCGCGGCCAGCGCTGGCGCAGACTTCCACAAGGCAATTTGAATCGGGTAGTTCCAGGCACCGATACCGGCCACCACGCCCAGCGGCTCGCGGCGGGTATAGACAAAAGAAGTGTCGCGCAGCGGGATCTGCTGCCCTTCGATCGCCGGGATCAGGCCAGCGTAATATTCCAGCACGTCGGCACCGGTGACAATATCTACCGCCGTGGTTTCCGACATCGCCTTGCCGGTATCCAGCGTTTCCAGCGCGGCCAGTTCGTCGTTGCGCTCACGCAGAATATCCACCGCACGACGCAGGATACGAGAACGCGCCATCGCCGTCATCGCCGCCCATACCTTCTGTCCACTGGCTGCGCTGGCAACCGCACGGTTGACGTCTTCAGCGCTGGCGGACTGGATCTCGGCAAGCACTTCGCCATTCGCCGGGTTCACTGCGTTGAAGGTTTTTCCATCGGTACTGTCTACATAGGCACCATTAATATAGAGCTTCTGTAAGCCAAAACGGGACATAGGTTCTCCTTGGGTTGTCCTCAGGGTGGCGTGTGCCCCCGGAGTTGAAACGTAATGTAATCGGTAGTGAGCGCAATCGCCTGTGCCTGATTAAACGCCGCACCGCGCAACGCGCTGCGTAACCACAGACCGTCGATCAATGCCGCCAGCCCTTTGGCCGCCAGCCGTGCCTGCGCCTTCGGCAGTTCGCGGCTAAATTCAGCGCACAGGTTGGAATACAAACGACGACCGTTCACCTGTTGCAGCCGGTTAAGCTGCGGTTGGTGCAGGCTGCTGGCCCAAAAAGCCAACCAGGTTTTCATCGCCGCGCTGTTGATCTGACTGTCGTCGAAATTACCAGCGACGATCGCCTGCAGCCGTGATGCCGGGCGGTGGTCGCTCAACGCCTGCAACCGCAACCTCACCGCCTCGCCCAAATGGCTAATCAAATAGCGCATTGTGGCTTCCAGCAGGCCGTTCTTGTCCTTGAAATAGTGGCTGATAATGCCGTTGGAAACGCCCGCCCGTCGCGCTATCTGCGCAATGGTGGCGTCATGCATTCCAACTTCATTGACTGCGGCCAGCGTGGCATCTATCAACTGCTGCCTTCTGATCGGCTGCATTCCTACCTTTGGCATAATTCGACTCTCACAAAACCGACTTCGGCCTCGTCTCAGCAGCGAGATTTCACCGTCTTTCCGCCTGCTGAACTTGGTCTTCATGGCAACTATTAAACTTTTTTTTGATTGAACGTTCAATAAAAATTGCATATATTTTATTACCGCTTGGTTACAAATATGTACTTTTCGGTTGTGGAACTGGCTGATTTTCGTGAGGTATTTAACGAATCTGACCAAAATCAGTGTCTGTAAGCGGTTCCCACCACGAAACGATTTCCCGTTTCGTTAACAAACAAAGCGGCAACTTTTGGCAAGCAGAACAGCAATTGCCGCGGCGTTTTTATCCGCACTGTTTCCGGGCGACACCTGCGTGTCGTTCAGGCTGGTGTGTGGGCACGATTTTACTCAGTTGTTAAAAAACAGAGGAAGACGATGACAACACGCGAAACCTCCTCAAAACCACAAAAGGATGGCCTTAATCCTGTGGTTTTCTTCACCTCGGCGGGGCTGATCCTGGCCTTCTCGCTGATGACCATCTTTTTTACCGATTTCTCCGGGCGATGGATCACCCGCACCCTGAATTGGGTTTCTACTACCTTCGGTTGGTACTACCTGCTGGCCGCCACCCTGTACATCGTATTTGTGGTGTTTATCGCCGCTTCACGCTTTGGTTCAATCAAGCTCGGGCCCGAGCAGTCAAAACCCGAATTCAGCCTGATGAGCTGGGCAGCGATGCTGTTTGCCGCCGGTATCGGCATCGATCTGATGTTCTTCTCGGTCGCCGAACCGGTGACACAATATATGATGCCACCGGAAGGCCAGGGCCAGACGCTGGAGGCCGCGCGCCAGGCGATGGTCTGGACGCTGTTCCACTACGGGCTGACCGGCTGGTCGATGTATGCGCTGATGGGTATCGCTCTTGGCTACTTCAGCTACCGCTATAACCTGCCGCTGACCATCCGTTCGGCGCTGTACCCGATCTTCGGCAAGCGCATCAACGGCCCGATCGGCCACAGCGTTGATATTGCTGCGGTACTGGGCACCATCTTCGGTATCGCCACCACGCTCGGCATTGGCGTGGTGCAGTTGAACTACGGGCTGAAAGTCCTGTTCCACATACCGGAAAACCTGACGGTTCAGGCCGCGCTGATCCTGCTGTCGGTGATCATGGCCACCATTTCGGTGACCTCCGGCGTCAACAAGGGCATCCGTATTCTTTCCGAGCTCAACGTGCTGCTGGCGCTGGGGCTGATCCTGTTCGTGCTGTTCTTCGGCGATACCGAGTTCCTGCTTAATGCACTGGTGCTCAACGTCGGCGATTACGTCAACCGCTTTATGGGTATGACACTTAACAGTTTCGCCTTCGATCGTCCGGTAGAGTGGATGAACAACTGGACCCTGTTCTTCTGGGCCTGGTGGGTAGCCTGGGCACCCTTTGTCGGCCTATTCCTGGCGCGAATTTCACGCGGGCGTACCATCCGCCAGTTTGTGGTCGGCACGCTGATTATTCCTTTCGTGTTTACCCTGCTGTGGCTGTCGATCTTCGGTAACAGCGCGCTGTACCAGATTATTCACGGCAACGCCGCCTTTGCGCAGGAAGTGATGCAGTACCCGGAACGCGGTTTCTACAGCCTGCTGGCGCAGTACCCGGGCTTTACCTTCAGCGCCTCGGTGGCGACTATCACTGGCCTGCTGTTTTACGTCACCTCGGCGGATTCCGGTTCGCTGGTGCTGGGTAACTTCACCTCGCGCCTTAGCGACATCAATAATGATGCCCCCAACTGGCTGCGTATTTTCTGGTCGGTAGCGATTGGCCTGCTGACCATAGGTATGTTGATGACCGACGGCGTGCCCGCGCTGCAAAAAACCACGGTGATCATGGGCCTGCCGTTCAGCTTTGTGATCTTCTTCGTGATGGCCGGGCTGTATAAATCGCTGCGGGTAGAGGATTACCGCAAGGCCAGCGCCCTGAACACCACCGCACCGATGCCGGTGTCCAGCAATGACGTGTTGAACTGGAAACAGCGCCTGTCACGGGTGATGAATTATCCGGGTACCCAATACACGCAGAAAATGATGGATACTCGTTGCCGGCCGGCGATGCAGGAAGTGGCGCGTGAGCTGGAGTTGCGCGGTGCCAAAGTGGAGTTCAGTGAGGTGCCGCCAACCGAAGATGAGCGTTTAAACCATCTGGAGTTGCTGGTGCATTTGGGTGAAGAGCAGAACTTTACCTACCAAATCTGGCCACAGCGTTACTCCGTGCCGGGCTTTACCTATCGCGCCCGCTCCGGTAAATCGCACTACTACCGGTTGGAAACCTTCCTGATGGAAGGCACCCAGGGCAATGACCTGATGGACTACAGCAAGGAACAGGTGATCGGCGATATCCTCGATCAGTATGAAAAACACCTGAACTTTGTGCACATCCACCGTGAGGCGCCGGGGAATACCCTGACCTTCCCAGATATGTAAGCGTTAATCAGTGCAATAAACACCAAAGGCCACATCACGTGGCCTTTGGTTTTCAGGCTATCCTGAGTCTGCAGCACTTATTTCCCCATGCTGTCTTTTTTCATTTCATCTTTTTTCATGCCGTCTTTGGCCATGCTGTCTTTCTTCATGCCGTCGTGTTTCATCGCATCTTTCCCCATGTGGTCTTTCTTCATGCAATCCTTGCTCATGCAGTCTTTCTTCATGGCGTCTTTTTTCATGCCATCTTTAGCCATGCCGTCATGAGACATCTGGCCCATGTTGTCCTTTTTCATCGCGTCTTTGCTCATGCTGTCTGCCGCATTGGCACCGATAGAACCCAACATCAACGCGCTACACATCATCACTGCGAATAACTTTTTCATGGTATTTCCTTCTCTCATTTAAAAAGCACCTGTGTGCCGGGGGATAGTTGCGGCCGTCGTTAACTGCCGCCAAACCAGTTGTAACCTTGATCTTCCCAGTAACCGCCGGGAAAACGGTTGGTGACTTCAATCACCTGAATATGTTTCGGATTCTTGTAGCCGAGCTTGGTCGGCATGCGCAGCTTCATCGGGTAGCCGTATTTACGCGGCAGGATCTGGCCGTCGTAGGTCAGCGCCATAATGGTTTGCGGATGCAGCGCCGTGGCCATGTCGATACTGGTGTAATAATCGTCGGCACATTTGAAGCTGACATATTTTGCGCTCAGGTCCGCGCCGATCGCCTGGAGAAACTCCGCGAACGGCACCCCGCCCCATTTGCCGATCGCACTCCAGCCTTCAACACAGATATGGCGCGTCACCTGGCTGATCTGCGACATCTTGTGCAATTGCGGCAGCGTCCAGGAGTGTTTATTCAGTACCAGTCCGCTGACTTCCAGCCGATAGTCGTCGCCATTAATATCCGGTGCCTGTTCCTCGGCATAAAACGCATTGAACGGGAACGGGCGGGTGATCATCGATTCGGGGTACACCGGTGCCAGATGGTCGGCATTGAACAGCCAGCCCTGTACCCGATCGTTAAACCGCGAGATGCGGTTCAGCGCCTGTTCCACATTGGCGTTGTCGCTAATGTCACAACCGGTGAGCATCGCAATCCCCCCCAGCGTCAGCCCATTGCGCAGGAAACGACGGCGTGAAGAGGACTCCAGTTGGCGTGCCAGCAATTGCTGCGCCTCCCTGACGATCTCCCGCCCTTCGCTCAGGTTGATAGGCTGTTTATCTGTTTTCATCGGGCTCTCCTTAACGTCCACGCAGCATGGCCAACAGCGTGCGTGGCACCAGCGCTACCATCACCAGATGTACCACCACAAACCCCACCAGCGCCGACATGGCAAAAAAGTGGATATAGCGTGCCGCGTCATAACCGCCGAGCAGCTCACGCAGCAGCGGAAATTGCACCGACTTCCACAGCACCAGGCCGGACAGCACCATCACCACCCCAGCCACCATCACAAACAGGTAGGCCACCCGCTGCACCATGTTGTAATGGCGTAAATCGTTGTGACCGAGCTTGCCCCGCAGTGCCGCTAGCAGGTCACTCAACAAGGCTTTCGGGCTGAGCGGCCAGAACTTGCGTTTCAGGCGGCCACTGAACAGGTTAATCAGCAGATAACACAGACCGTTAATGCCAAACAGCCACATACCGGCAAAGTGCCACTGCAGCGCACCACCCAACCAACCGCCCAATGTCAGCTCATTGATAAAGCTGAAGTTAAATAACGGCGAGGCGTTATAGATGCGCCAGCCGCTGGCCACCATGATCAACATCGCCAGCGCATTCAGCCAGTGCGTCAGGCGCAGCCACAGCGGATGGATCAGCACCGGTTTCTCCGGCGTAATGGACATGGCCATGGGGCTCTCCTGAGGGTGGCGGTTTCGATGTGTTGAGTATCCGTCTGATTTGTTCCCCAAGACCTCACGCAAAGTTAAATAAAATGTGATAACTCCGGCTGCGTCGCTTGTGTAGACTTCAATCAGGTCTGGCAATCAGCGGTGAGAAGAATGGATAAGCCAAAGAAAATTTTAATCGTCGAGGATGACGGCAATATCGCAGAGCTGCTGCAATTACATCTGCGCGATGAAGGCTATGACATCAGCCATGCCGCCGATGGCAATCTGGGTATGGCGATGCTGGAACAGGGCGGCTGGGACGCGCTGATCCTCGATCTGATGTTGCCGGGGATCGACGGGCTGGAGATCTGCCGTCGGGCACGCAATATGACGCGCTACACGCCGATCATCATCACCAGTGCACGTTCCAGCGAAGTACATCGCGTGCTGGGATTGGAGCTGGGCGCTGACGACTACCTCGCCAAGCCTTTTTCAATGCTGGAGCTGGTTGCCAGGGTCAAGGCGCTGTTCCGCCGCCAGGAGGCGATGAGCCGTAACCTGCGGATGGACGCCGGCACGCTCAGTTTTGACGGCTTGACCATAGATCCGATTGCCCGTGAAGTGCATTTGAACCACCAGACGGTCGATCTGACACCGCGTGAATTCGACCTGCTGTATTTTTTTGCCAAACACCCTGGCAAGGTGTTTTCCCGCCTCAGCCTGCTCAATCAGGTGTGGGGTTATCAGCATGAAGGCTACGAGCACACCGTGAATACTCATATCAACCGGCTGCGCATCAAGATTGAAACCAACCCGGCGGAACCCGAGCGCATCCTCACCGTATGGGGCATGGGCTATAAATTCGCGGCAGCGCCGCAAGAGTGAATCATGAAAAACCTTACGCTAACGCAACGCCTGACCCTGATCTTCGCCCTGTTGATGGTAATCAGCTGCGCCATTTCCGGCTGGATGCAGGTCCGAAGCAGCACCCAGTACAGCCAAGGAGTGATCCAACGGCTGTCCGGTAATCTGGCGCAGCACATTTCCGACAGCAACCCGCTGTTAGGGCAAAATGGGCTGAACGCGGAGTCAGTCAATAGTCTGTTTAATCAACTGATGGCGGTGAATCCCAGCGTTGAGGTGTACCTGCTCGATAAACAGGGCGACATCATTGGTAACGCTGCCCCGGCCGGTCATCTGAAACGCCAGAAGGTGGATCTGCAGCCACTGCAGGCGCTATTCGAAGGTGCAAGAATGCCGGTTTACGGCGATGATCCACGGAATCCGGACGCCAAAAAAGTGTTCAGCGCCGCGCCGCTGAAGGTCAATGGCCAAGTTGAAGGCTATCTGTATGTGGTGCTGCTGGGCGAGGATTACGACGCATTAACCAGCCATGCTTTGCATAACTCCGCGGTCTCCATGGCGCTGTGGACATCCGGCCTGATGGTGCTGTTCAGCCTGGTGGCCGGCGGTTTTGCATTTTATTGGGTGACCCGACCTATCCGCCGTTTGACACGCCAGGTCAGTGAGCTGGACAGCGGTGGCATCGCGGCGGTACAAGCCTATGCGGCACTGCCGGCCGACAGCGGCGGTCGCGATGAAGTCAGTCGACTGCAGCAGGCATTCCGCAGCATGGCACAGCGTATTGCCGAGCAGTGGCAGACGCTTTCGCAGCAGGATCAGCAACGCCGCGAATTTATCGCCAACATCTCGCACGACCTGCGTACCCCACTGACGTCACTGCACGGCTATCTGGAAACGCTGTCGGTCAAGTCCGCCAATCTGAGCGAAAACGATCGTCAACGCTATCTGGAGATCGCCTTGGCGCAGAGCCGCAAAGTAGGTCGATTGGCGCAGGAACTGTTCGAATTGGCGCGGCTGGAATATGGCGTGGTGAAACCGCAGAAAGAGCCGTTCTCACTCAGCGAACTGGTGCAGGATGTCTTCCAGAAGTTTGAATTGGCGGCGGAGGCACGTCAGCAGCGGTTGCTGGCAGATATCACCCCGGGTATTCCCCTGGTGTTTGCCGACGTCAGCATGATTGAACGGGTGCTGACCAACCTGCTGGATAACGCCATCCGCCACACGCCGCAGGGCGGCGAGATTGAGGTGCGCCTGTGGCAACAGGCAGGCAAGGTGCTGGTGCAGGTCAATGACAGCGGCCCGGGTATTCCACAGGAGCTGCGTGCCGATCTGTTCATGCGCCCTTCCATTCTGAGCAGCGCGCGCCGTCATGCTAGCGGTTTGGGGCTGATGATCGTTCGGCGCATCTTGCTGCTGCACGACAGCGATATCCAATTGGTCGAGCGGCCGCAAACCGGTGCCTGTTTCCGCTTCTCGATCCCGCTGCACTAGTGGTTTATGGCTAATTAATGCAGCTTTTATCAACGCTGATAAATTTGTCGTTATAGATAATAAATTTCTGCCCTTTCAGCCGAATACCGGCATGGGTCAGCGTATCACCGGGGCGCAGGTATTCGGTTATCCCCTCTTCATCGGTGCTGTCGCAGCCGGGTTTGAGCAGAAATTTAAAGTAGGTGTTGCCGGTATTGGTGAGGGTGCCACGCTGCGGATCCAGCCGATAGGCGAAATTGCTCTGGCGCGGACGCACCACCAAAATGGTGTCCATCACCACTATCGGCTCCAGATTGACGCCGGTAGTTTGACGCTGCGCCGGGTCGAAAAGGCGGGTGGGAATTTCGCGAAATGACACCCGGTAATAACGCTCACGGTTATCCTGCGGGCCACGGTAGAAGAACTTGTAATATTCGCCCTGCCCGGCCTGCAGTTGTAGCTGACGTGGGGCAAACAGCAGTTCGCCGTCTGCCGGGCGGCTACGAGCCTCATTCTCCCCCGGCCGGTCAATGGCCCGCAAAGTCACCTGATAAATACGTGCGCTGCGGTTATTGTTCAGCACCCGCTTGGCGGTGAACGATTGGTCCTGATCCATCGCAAACGTCAGAGTGCCGACATTAATCGCCGTCGCGCTCAATGGCAGACACAGTAGCCACAACAGCCAGCTTCTCACGGCGTTTCCTCTAGTTAATATTGCGCCAGGTGGCTTCAACGTGGATCTCCCCGGCGGCACTGACGTCGCCATACCAGCCGTTACCGTCCACCGTTTTAAGCGAGATCGGGTTATTCATCGGAATGCTGAACTTCACCCGGGTTTTGTTTAGCACCCCGACCTCGCCGGAAATATCGTTCCACGGCGTACTGCTCCATAACGCGTTAGTCATGTCATGCCACTGCCCGTCACAGCCGGCGTCATAGCTCTGCTGGCCATTGGTGCTGGTGGTGATACTGAGCGTGGCCGGAAAGGGTACCTGGCTGTGGCTATCCGCCGAGGAAAAAATACAGTAATTAATCCCGTTGATGGCCTGCGTCGGGCCGGTAGCCATCATCCGCACCTGATCGGCGGCGGTCTTGCCGCTGGTGGTGACGATATAGCCAAATTCCAGCGGCGGCTCTGCCGGGCCGACGTAGCCCTCACGGTGCGGCTGATTGTCGTAGTCGTCAGAAATGATGCTGATACTGAAATCACGCGGTTTGATAATCAGCTGGTTGGAGGTGGAAAACTCATACCAACCAGACTCTGGCGAAGTGGTGTTCTGAAAGCGGAAGTTAATCAGGTCACGAGTACCGCTGTCGGAGATGCCCAGCTTCACCATCTGTTTGAAAAAGTTGCTGGCGAAGAACACATAGATCACATTGCTGCTCTTCAGTTGGTTAAAGGTGTAGTAACTGCCGGTACCCGAGGTATTTTTCCAGCTGTTTCCGTCCAGGCTGAACTGCAAATCGGCGGCGTTGGTCGCCGAGGTTAACGCCGCATTGTTGATCGCCGGGAACACATGAATCGAGGTGTTACTGACGCTGCCGTCGGTCTGCAGATCGTAACTGACCATTTTGCAGGTAATGCCGGAGCGCGAACCGATAGTCTGGTTTTTACAGTCGGCATTGCCCTCACCGATGATCGGCACGCCGTCACTGTTAACAAACACTTCCGACACCGCGTTGGTGTTGATAAAGCGCAGATGCGCCGCCTTGCTGTGGGTCACGTTGCGTTTATACCAGCTACCTCTGCTCTGATCCTGACAACGTCCTCCGTTACTGGCATCGTAGACGTCTGCGGTCTGACAGCCATTAATCTGCATGCTGAACGCATCACCGGGCGCCATCTGTTTTAGATACTGATAGAAACTCGGCGACATCATGCCGTGCATCCATTTAGCACCACCCGAGGTCACTACCGCACCATAAAACCCTTTTTCATCGGTGGCCTGCGGCAAAATCAGGCTGGTATCCATATTACAGCCGCCATACCAGTTAATGCAGCGCAGCCCGAGGAACGGGTTCTTGATCGGGGCATTTTCCAGCCACATGTCAAAACGGTTGTTGGCCGACAGGCCGGTGTTGTAACCGTTATCCACATAGCCCAGGCTCTGCTGGTAAATGGTGCCGGAGCCGCCGTATTTCAGCCCGGTCCATTTATTGGCACCGGTCATGCGCGGATCAAGCGCCCCGGACGGGGTGACAAAAAAGTTGTCATCGGCGTTATTCTCGACAAACACGAACTTAACCATCGCGGCATCCGGCCGGTTAGTCACGTTTATCGCTGCCCGCAACGGCAAGGCAGCCAACAGCATCAGCAGCAGCGTAAACTTAGCCTTCATTCGCCATTTCTCCTGCCTGCTGGTTACCCGCATAGGTTTTCAGTCCGGTACAAATCACGTCGCCAACCCATATCGCCCCCTGCGCTTTGCTCAGATCCAGGCCCACTTCGCAGCTCTGGTTACCGCTGTAGGTAAAGTCGATCACCGGGAATTTCTTATCGACGTCCATAATGAATTCACCTTTCTCATCGGTGCGGGTGCGGCCGATATGGTTTTTGATATAGGCATTAGCCAGCAACGTGCCGTCTTCCGCCTTGATGCGGCCAAACACCGTCACCATCTGTTTAATTTCCGGCGTGATCACCGCCACGTTGCCTGGATACAGCGTCAGCTTGCTCTTGCGCCTGGTGACGATGTCGAAGCTTTCCGCCGAGTTTTTATTGTTCATTAACTCAACTTCGTACTGGCCGTAAGGCGACAACGGCACATAGTTTTTATTGCCGGTCAGCTTCACCGTCCGGCCATCAACCCGGGCGGTCAGCATGCCGTCATTTTCGATGCCGGTGTTAAAGATGATGCCCGCATTGCCCTCATTTCTGCCGCTGGCCGCAATATCACGCCCTTGCCAGCCCACGCTGCCGCTGGCGGTCAGGCTGGTGTTAACGTAACCGTCGGCAGAGCTGCTGACGTTGACCGTACCGGCGGAATACTTGGTGTCAAAGCGCGCGTAGGCACCACCATTCATACTGTTGTCGCCGTTGGTGTCACCGGAGATCGCCCGTGACAGGTTGGCGCCAAGGGTACGGATTGGCCCGTCTTGAATATCTTTACGCGCGGCCAGGTTAGCGGTGGTATAGCCGTTCTGGTTTGAAACCCCGGCGCTGAGCCAGTTGCCCATCGGCAGTGAAAAATCGAGTGCGATGTATTTACCGGTATTCGAACTGTAGCCACCGTTGTTGTAGCGCTGAACGCCGGCACGCACGCCAAGCGTGCCAAAACGACCGGTGAAAATATTTTGATAATAATCAGCGTTGTAATAGTGGCTGCTGTTCTTTTTATCGTCGTTGTAACTGAGGCTTAGGCTGCCCAACGGCGACCAAAGCGCGCCAAAATTCATCGTGCCGCCGATGGCGCGGTTGTGCGCATCGTTTTGCAGCAGCTTGTCGCCAATCATCGTTTTTTCCTGGTTGACCCACAGGCTGCTGAAACCGCCGGGCAGCGCAGCACTGACGCTGTTGACCAGGCTCCAGGAATGGTCAGACGCCGCCATGTTCTGCACGTTGAACTGAATGGATTGGGTCAATGGCACGCTGATACGGCTTTCGCCCACCGCGTTGCTGTCAAACGAGTAACCGGAAAGCGCCCAGTTCAGCGTCTGCAGGTTACCGGTGGCCGAAGCGCCGATCAGGTAAGAATCCTTGGCCTGCCGTTGGCGTTGATCATCACCACGCCAGTCGTCCATGCGGATCATCCCGCCCCAAAATTGCCAGGCCAGCGGTGCATTGGCACCGCGGTTGGGGCTAAACAACTTGTTTACCCGCTGCATGCGTTTATCCACCACCCGACCGTTGACCACTACCTCAACCTCAACGTCATAAATGCCGTAGGGCAAGTTGCCGGTATCCACTTCATGGTTGCCCATGGCGAAGTTCTGCACGCTCAGCAGTCGTCCCTCGCGCGACAAATGTACTTCCCCCGCCGAGGGGAAGAACGCCACGATCGGCGTCAGCGATTGGCTGTTATCAAATACGGTCGAGTTGGCGCGGTTGCCGTAAGACAGGCCATAAATTTTGCTGGAGTTGATGGTGGTGACCGGCCCCAGCGACTGCAGATTCCAACTGTCCAGCATGCCGGCGGCAAAGCGACGGCCGGCAAAATCACGTTCGTACATCGCCTTATACAGCGTGGCATTCTCATCGCCGCTGCCGATACCATAGACGGAACCGTTAACTTCCACATGATGCTCACGCAGGGCTGTCACGCTGTTGAGCGACAAATAGCTGGAGGTATTGCCCTCGCTGGCCCGGGTGCGGTTATCGTAAACCCCGAGGTTATAATCCAGCGTGCTGCTGATGGCGTCCACGCTGGAAACGCCGATGTCACTGGAGCGAGCACGCAACAGGGTTCCCATCGCCGCCTCTTTCACCACCAGTTGCAAATTAAGCTGGCGGAAATCCAGCGCCAGCCAGGCGTCATCCGTCAGTGCAATGCGCTGCTGCGGGTCAAAGCCGGCTTCCTGCAGCGCCTGCAATTGCCTGATGGTCTCTGCAGTCAGCGGCGTGCCATCGTCACCGTCTTCCAGCGTAATCTGGCGGATTTTCAGCTGATTGTTATCCAGGTATAAAAAGGCGTGACCAATACGGCGGTCATCTTTTACGCCGCTATTTTTTTCAAAGTGCAGCAGTAATGGAATACTCATGCCTTCGCGCAGCGCCAGGCTGAAGGTCTGTGGGATTAACACACCGTCAATCTGGGTCAGCCCGGCAGCGTTCACCGTCTGGCCCGGTAGCAACACCGCAGGGATCGCCATCACCCCGCTGGCCAGCAGCGTTCTCAACAGCACAGCCTTCACATGCCACTCCTTGCTTTAATGTGGTGCATTCCGTTTCATCGCAGACAACCTGCTCTATTTCACCGGGATAAACTGGTCGCCATGCCATAGCGCCACGCGACCTTTCTTGTCGTTGACGTCCACTTTGCTGAAACCACGTGCCTTGCCCGGCATTACGAAATAGTTTTCCTTGCAGTCATTGCCGTCTTTCTTGCTGCGGCAGTTGCCGTAGGCCACCACCTTGAAAGTGGCGTTGCCGGTGTTTTTGATCTGTCCGTCGGCAAACTGGTAATTGAATTGGTCCTGCCTTGGCGCCACCACTAAAATGGTGCCAATACGCGCAGAGGTGGTCGCAACAGCATTGCGCCTGGCCGAGTTTTGCCCTACGTCGCTCAGCGCCTGATCGAACCAGACGATGCGGTAATAGCGCTCCTGGCCGTCAGCGGGACCTTTGTAATAAAAGCGGATCACATCGCTGGCGTTGGCTGGCAATATCAGGCTGGCCGGTGACAGCAACATTTCGTCCTTGCTGCCCATCGGCACCACGGCTCCGGATTCCAGTGGGCTGGAGATACGCTCGATTTTGATGTTCACCAGGCGGCCACTGTCGGTGGTGTTCTTGATCTCTTTACTCAGACGCGCGCTATCGCTGTACATGAATGAACTGATCTCACCGACATCCAGCGCGAAAACAGGGTGAGACAGCGATAACAGCAGGAGAGCGGCGAGAGAGATGTGTTTCATGGTGGCATTCCAATGACGAGCTTCTGTGGCGATAAACAACAGGGAGTTGCCCCCCTGTTTTATAGCGGTGAACCTGGGAAGTTACGCGGTCCAGGTGGCGTTGAATTCAACGCTCACATCGCCGCTCCAGATCCCTTCAGGCAAGGTGCTGAAATCCGTCACGGCGGTAGTGCCGTCAGAGGTGGCACCAATGATGGTGAAGGTGAACTGATCTTGTGCGCTGGTGCGAACAGCCTGGTTATAAGCGTTGGACAGCGCGCTCAGGTTGCCGCCCAGAATACCGGCAGAGGTATCGATCATGGTGGTTTCAGCGGTTTTCTCTACGGCTTCACCGTTGTAGTTCACACCTACGTTCAGGGTGGAACCTGAGGTGTCGAGCTGAGTCAGGGTGTTGGAAACCAGTTTGGAAGTCAGTTTGAATGCGGTCGCGGTAGCATCCCCTTCCACGGTCACGTCAAACAGACCTTTCTGGCTGTTAAAACCCTTGATGCCTTCCGCATAGTTGAAGGACAGGCTGCCAATAGGGGTAACAACCAGCTTGCTGGTGGTGTCTTTCTTCGCAGTAGCAGACCAGGTGGCCAACGCCTGAGCGGTGACGTCGGCGGCTTGTGCAGTGCTGACCGCAGCGAAGGCTGAAATGATTGCCAGAGCCAGTGTAATTTTCTTCATGGTAAAACTCCCTTCAACTTTGAATATGATTGTGCGTCCATTAGCGTGACCTGCTTTAGCCAGTCTGCTTGACGAGATGAAGAGTAACCGCATTAGATCAAAAAAGAATCATTAACTGTCAATTGATAAATATTTAGTTTTAAATTCTGATATTAATATTTATAAAACCAATTTTAAGGTTAAAATCCCAAACAGCATCGTCTCTAAGGACAAAAAACTTATTATTTTACGGACAAATAAAGCGGCCGTAACTGTATATAAAACACTCAGTTACGCCAAATCAAAATACGACCTTCCTGATTGTTTTTGTAGGATGTTTAATTTGATTTAAATCAATTCTGCCGGAATGAGGCGCCCGGCATAAATAAAAGATCTGAGGAGAAGGGGAATACGTCGCCGACTGCCCCGGAGCCAAGACAGACCGACGACTTACTTTCAGACTGGGTGCTGGAGGCGAAAAGCCAGAATCAAACGCATAAACCCCACCTGATTAAGGCCAAGTTTGCGCATGATATTCAACTTATGGGTACTCACCGTTTTATAACTGCGATGCGTGACACGGGCAATGCGTTGCGGATTGGTATCGGTAATCATCATCGCCAATATGCGCCATTCACTGCGGGAAAGAGGCTCTACGGGTTGAGTCAATGCCGTCTGAATACCCGGACTGCGATACCCCACCCCCGTATCGGCAGCGGCAAAGGCCTCGAACAAACAATCCAGCGGATCTTCTTTTGCCACCAGGGATAAATGCGCCTCCGCCGCCAGCATCGCCAATATGCTGGCGTTGGTGATTTCAGTAAATATGATCAGCGGCGTCTTCGGCCAGAAATCGTTAATGGTCAGAATGAAGCGTAATACATCATACAAATTCTCACTTTCATTATATAACTCCATAATGAGGATTTGTTTCTCATTCTCCTTCAGCACAGCGTCTATTTCCCTGATACTGTGGGCAAATTGATAGTGTGTGGGCTCAGGGTCAATAAGCGCCCGTAATCCTTTTCTCACCCAGGGATTGGGTTCATAAAAAAGAATAGTCTCCCTGATAGGGGTATTCGTCATAATCTATTACCGAAAAGTAGGTATAAAAATAGCGATCAAGGCGGAAATGTCGAGCATCACAGGTTGGCAAAGTATAAATGTTGCGCCATAAAAATGCTGCATTAATAGCCAGGCAGTGAAAGTTAAGTGGTTAATATCAAGGTGATAATATTGGCGGCATATTCCTTTCCCCCGGGGTGGTGTTCATCCTGACACCGATTAATTGATAATTGCTGCTTTGTCGCTTTCAAGACCAGAACAAATTTCGACCCTGTGCTCACGCAAAATGCGACAACGCAGGAAAAATAGCCGGGAAATGCCGGAAATGTACGAGCGCACCTGGTTGCTGCGTACCACCAACAAAAACTCATCACCGCTGCACTCTGCTGTCTGCGGAGCGGCATAGGCCAGAATGTCACGGCTCAGACCGGCACTGGCGGCGGCCGCAGCGCCGGGCATAGACATGAAAACCTTGCAGCTGTTGGCCTTACCCAGATAAATTTCCTGCCGGGAAACCGATCCGGTGAGATAGCTGCTAATGGCCACCACCAACATAATCACCCCCAGCGCGACTACGCTGGCTATCGCCCACCAACGCCGGGAATAGCCGGCGTAGACCATCCCGGTGACTGGCGGCTCTGCGGGCGATGAGGCTATTTCAGGTTGATCTGAGGCTCGCGGAACCACGGGTATGTCTTCGTCCGTGAAGCTGTCCTGCGAACCGTCACAGGATTCCACCTCTATTTCATAGCGCAGCATAAAACCGACTTTGGGAACGGTAGCGATTACCTCTTCCTCAATGCCCAGATTTTTAATTACCCGACGCAGTTTGCTCACACACTGGTTAAGATTATTGTTGCCTGAAACCATGCCATAATCATCCCAAACCTTCTTGAATATCACTTCCCTGCAAACGGCCTCACCATGATGGGTAATCAATAGCAGCAGTAATCGTTTTGAAGGATTGGAAATAGAGATGGGGTCATCAGAGAACTCCGTCTGGCTCAGGGTACCCGTATCCACATCAAAAATAATGTGGTCGTTTAATCTATATTTCATTTTTTAAAGGTCACTCTAGTGATTATTTATCGCCGGCGTTAAATGTTAATGGGATATTAAGCAATATTTAATCAGGTTAATTGGTCAATCTCAGCTAGCAATCGAAATGAAAATCAATTAACGCCACAGAATGGATGTCTCTTTCCTTACTATTTTAGATATAAGATTTTTCTCATAAACCATAACCAAAGATTATACAAACATCACAACCATTGATATATTTATATGTAAAGGTTCTTAAAGTTAGTGTTTTGTTTTGTAAATTACCGCCTTTAAGCTAAAAATCCTTTCCGTTCATTTATTGCAAGCATTTTTAATGAATAAATAATATTGCATAAATTTTAACAGTGTTATTTTTAACCAGAAATCAAAGGGTAAAGCGCAAAATTGACGTAATCATCAGCAGAGTTAATCACTTGATACGGGGGTTATAGAGGCAATAAGGAAGGAAATGAAAGTAAAATGTTACGAATAACATTTACGTCAATAATACCCTATGTCACTATATTATTGACGTAAAAAATAGCCTTAAACAGCGTAATTAAATTAATCCGCAGCGGGAAAGGTCAGGCTGAAGGTGATCCGGACAGCATGATTCCCTGCGGAACAGTGAGCACTACTCACACCACCATGCAGCGTCATAATCGCACGGACGATCGCCAACCCCAGACCGCTGGCATGGCTGCCGGCACTGCGGGCAGCGTCGACCCGGTAAAAACGGTCGAACAACTTGTCCAGATGCGCCGGGGCAATCGGCGGTCCCTGATTAACCACCTGTATCACCGTCTCCCCCGTCGGCTGGCTAAGCACCTGCAACTGTATCTGGCTATTTTCATCGGCATAACGCACCGCATTAGCAACCAAATTGCTCAATGCACGCTGGAACAGCATCGCATCCGCCAACAGTTGCCCTTCCCCCTGGCAAACCAGTGTCATACCGCGCTCTTCTGCCAGACCTTCGAAATAGTCCGCCACTCGCTGCAGCTCTTGCGCCACATCAAGCCGGCTGGCGTTCAGCACGGCTTGCCCTTCTCCCGCACGCGCCAGGAACAGAATGTTTTCCACCATGCGTGAAATGCGCTCCAGCTCCTCCATATTGTTCGACAGCAGGGTTTCATACTCCTCCACGCTGCGCGACTGATAGAGAGCCACCTGGCATTGCCCCATTAGCGCGCCCACCGGAGTGCGGATCTCATGCGCCAAATCGGCGGAAAACTGTGTCAGACGCTGGTAGCCATCGTTCAGACGATCGAGCATGGCATTAAATGAACGAGTCAGTTGCTGTAGCTCCTTCGGCGCGCCCTGCTCACTCAGGCGAGTCGACAGCGTATTCGGCGTGATCACCGCCGCCTGCGCCGCCATACGCCATAATGGCTGCAGCCCACGACGCATCACCCAATACCCCAGCAAGGCGATCAGGACAAACGCCACCACCACCGCGGCCACAATTCGCCAAAGATAACGCGCCAACATCTTCTGTTCATTGACCATCACATGGGCCGCCGAGATCTGCAGCAGGTTGCCGTCCTGTAGCCTGACCAACGCCGAGACGGCACGCAAGGGCACGCCTTGCTCTGTCAGCCCACCCTGTACCGCAGTCAACCGCTGCGGTGTGCCCACCGGCGTCGGGGTCATTGGCGGCAGGGTCAATCGGGACGGGTTAACGTTGATTAACGGCTTTTGACCAAGTTGCTGAAAAATAAGGACATCCTGTTCATTGCCCAGCATATTTTCGAACAGGCCGGTGTTCGCCGTCAGCCGGTCGAGCGGAAAACGCTGGCTCAATAAATGGCGGAAATACTCCACGCGGCCGGTGACCTGCAAATCGCTGCGGATAGTCATCTCCTGACGCATGGCTCCGTACAGGTATCCTCCCGCACCGCTGACCACCAGTGCCGCCACCAGCGCAAACAGCATGGCACTGCGCAGTGTCAACGACAGCGCACGCCAGCGTTGAGCCAGGGCCTTCATGAGCGCGGCTCGCAAACGTAGCCGATACCGCGCACGCTGTGGATCAGCTTGACGTCAAAGGGTCGGTCAATCTTGGCGCGTAGCCGCTTGATCGCCACATCCACCACGTTGGTATCGCTGTCAAAGTTCATGTCCCAGACCTGCGAGGCGATCATGGTGCGAGACAATACCTCCCCTTCCCGACGAACCAACAGATGTAACAACATGAATTCTTTGTTGGTCAGCGAGATCACCTGTTCCTGCCGTACCGCTTTGCGGCGCAGGACGTCAAGTTGCAGATCGGCAATCGCATAGTGGTCGGCCTCACGCACCGTGCCACGCCGCAGCAGCGTGCGCAGTCGCAACACCAGTTCGGTGAAGGAAAACGGTTTAATCAGATAATCATCGGCCCCGAGCTCCAGCCCATGAATACGATCCTGTACCCCGTCGCGGGCGGTCAGAAACAAAATAGGCACGTCGCTTTTCTTGCGCAGTACCTCAATGATCTGCCAACCATCCAACCCCGGCAGCATCACGTCGAGCACGATGGCATCGTAGCCCTGCTCCAGCGCCAGGAACAGGCCGTCGGTGCCGTTACGCGCCAAATCGACGCTGTACCCGGCTTCCCCCAGCCCTTTCTTCAGGTAATCACCCGTGCTGATGTCGTCTTCAACTACCAATATCCGCATTGTCGCCACCTCATTACACCTGCGGAAATACTAGCAGTTTCGGCGGACATGCTTGATGACATTAATGTCATTAAACGGACATGGTGCTGTCCCTATTGTTCAACCATGCTTAACCGGCAACCTAAACAAAGGAGAACATTATGATTACCCGTCATCGTTTTGCCGGTTTACTGCTGTCCACCCTGATGCTGTGCAGCGGAGCCGCCGCTGCGGCTCAAACGCCAGGAAAAGTGATTGCTCCCCTGCGCGGCACTATCGATCAGGTGACCGACAGCAGCCTGCAGGTCACTGACCGCAAAGGGGAAAAGATCAGCGTAAAACTCAACGACCAGACCAAGGTGCTGAGCGTTTCGAAAGGCACGCTGGATGACATCAAACCGGACAGCTTTATCGGCACCGCCGCGGTACCGCAAGCGGACGGCAGCCTGAAGGCGCTGGAAGTCCACGTGTTCGCCGCCAGCCTGCGCGGCACCGGTGAAGGCCATTCGGCCTGGGAATCTGCCGACGGCAAGGTGGATACCATGACCAACGGCACCGTCGGCAAACTGGTTAAATCCAACGGCCGTACCCTGACCGTGACCTACGGTAACCAGCAGAAAACCGTCAACGTGCCGGAAGATGTGCCGATCGTCACGCTCGATCCCGGCGATCGCAGCCTGCTGAAACCTGGCGTGCACATCGTGTTGTTCTCCGCGACTGACGACAAGGGCGAACGCGTAGCCACCCGCATTTCTGCCGGTAAAAACGGCACCGTTCCGCCAATGTAATTCGGGAGTTCGTGATGAAAACCAACGCGCCACGACCGGTGCATCGCTGGCCGGTCCGTATCACCCATTGGATTAACCTGTTCGCCATGGTTTGTATGTTTATGAGCGGCTGGGAAATCTATAACGCCTCACCGCTGTTCGGCTTTCGCTTTCCGCCGCAGGTTACGCTCGGCGGTTGGTTGGGCGGCGCGATTGGTTGGCATCTGGCAGTAATGTGGCTGCTGGCAGGCAATGCACTGTGCTATCTGCTGTGGAGCCTGTTCAGCGGCCATTTCCGACGCGACCTGCTGCCGCTCACTGCAGGCAGCTTAGGACGAGATATCTGGCAGGCGCTCACGCTGCGGCTAAAACATCAGCACGACCGCTATAACGCGATTCAAAAGCTGATGTACCTCGGCGTGCTAGCTTTGGGCCTGCTGTTGGTGCTCTCCGGGCTGGCGATCTGGAAGCCGGTGCAACTGCAAGGGCTGGTGAGCCTGTTCGGCGGCTTTGACACCGCGCGTTACGTTCACTTTTTCGCTATGTCCGGCATTGGCTTGTTTGTGGTGATCCACCTGCTGATGGTGATTATCGTGCCGCGCACGCTATGGGCAATGATTACGGGTGGCAAACATGAATGACAAAAAACAGCGCCCTGCGGCACCGACGCTGGAGCCGGCGCAAAAGAAACAGCTGGTCAATTTACAACGCCGCCTGATGCTGCGATCCGGCCTGACGCTGGGCGGTATCGCCATGCTGAGCGGCTGTAACCTGCAGGACGGGGATCAGGTGGATAAAGTACTGTGGGCCATGTCGCGCTGGAACGATCGGGTGCAAGCCTGGCTGTTCAACGGTCAAAAGCTGGCACAGACCTATCGCCCGGAGCAGATCACCCATCCGTTCCCGTTCAATGCGTTTTACCCCGAGTACAACGTGCCGGAAGTGGATCTCGCCAGCTATCGGCTGGAAGTCTCTGGCAAAGTTGAAAAAAAGGCACCCTGGACGCTGGAACAGCTGCAACGCCTGCCGCAGGAAAGCCAGATAACCCGCTTGATCTGTATCGAAGGCTGGAGCGCCATCGGCCAGTGGGGCGGCGTGCCGCTGCGCAACTTCCTGCAGCATGTCGGGGCAGATCTGAACGCCCGCTATGTCGGTTTCAAATGTGCGGACCGCTATTACTCCAGCATCGATATGGCCACCGCGCTGCATCCGCAGACGATTCTGGCGCTGGATTTCGGCGGCAAAGCGCTGCCGGCGGATTACGGCTACCCACTGCGGCTACGGGTGCCGACCAAACTGGGGTTCAAGAATGCCAAACATATCGCCGCCATTTTTGTCAGCGATACCAACCCCGGTGGCTACTGGGAAGACCAGGGCTATAACTGGTTCAGCGGCATTTAGTTTTTTGCGCAACACTGCGCAGAATTCCCGCTGACGGCTAGTACATGTATTCCGACGTTGTTAATAATTCATCACTAAAAAGGAAGGTAACTATTGGAAAAGTAATAATAAAAAGGATTTTATCATGGAGATTGATGTTACTGAACGTTATTCGCTACGGGCGGGTGAATTCAGATATCAGATAACAGTAAGCAAAAGTGACGAAAAAACTGCTGAATATTACCTTGATTTCAAAAATATCACTCAAGAAATGCGGGCATGGTTTACGCATGTTTATACCGACCCTGACTTTTTAGATAACGCTTATGCCATAGAGTTTTATGACGTCAAAGCACTGAATCTTGCCATCAGGCAAGGACGCTCTGCATTCGATACCTATACCCCCATGGGGTATACATTTTCCGAACGTGAGCGCCTGTTCGTCGAGGGAATAGGTAAAACTATTACCGACTTCGTTACCCAATATCAGGCAAAGCTCGTTTTTAGCGTACCTTTAAGACCCGCCTTGGCCAAAATCTATGATTCACTCTTGAAAAAACATGCTCAGAGAGTACAGTATTTGTACAAAATGGAATTCATAAAGGACGGTTTATATGTCATCGAAATCTAACGTCTTAGATCAATCTCAGGAGCAGAGCTCGGACTTTCTGAGTATTAAAGAACAGCGCCTGCAGGCCATACAAGCTTTCCATGATGCCTGGTGGGAACAAAGGTGTCAGGAATGGCGTGAACGAGGTTGTCTCGGTACGCCGGGGCGGGTCATCAGCCGCTACCGTTCCAACGATACGCCATAACCCCCATCTGGGGGTTTTCTGTTTTTAGCCTCTCATTCCCCGGTCGTCATCAGCATGATATCTGCCTGCGAGATCGCCTCGCGCGCGGCGGCGGGCAGATTGTCATCGGTAATAATCGCGTCAAATACCGTTATCGGCAGCGCCAAATAGGTAGCGATTTTACCGTATTTAGAGGTGTCGCTGAGCAAGATGCAGCGGCGGCTGGCGTCGACAATGGCTTTCTTCACCATCACCTTGTCTTCGTTCGGCGTCGACAACCCGCGCATGCCCCATGACGAAGCGGAAATAAATGCCAGATCGATAAACAACCCACGCAACGCCTGCGCTGCGGCTTCACCCACGCATGAACGATTCTCACGGCAGACGGTACCGCCGGTGTGAATGATTTTGCACTGGCTGTGTTCAATCAGGTAACCGGCAATCACGAAATCATTGGTGACCACCGTCAGATCGTCGCGATCGCTGATATGCTTGGCCAGCGCCAGCGTAGTGGTGCCCGCATCCAGATAGACACAGCTGTCAGGAGGGATCTGCCGGGCCGCCAACTGGCCAATGGCCGCTTTCTGCTGGCTGTACATCCCTTCCTTATCCTGATGAGAAGGCTCGATCGCCACCCGTTCTGCCGACTGCACGCCGCCCGACACCGCCAGTACCGCCCCCTGCTCTTCGAGCTTTTGCAGATCGCGGCGGATAGTCATGTGCGACACCCCCAGCCGTTCGGTCAATTCAGCAATGCTGACCACCCCACGTTCTGATACCAGCGCTAAAATTTGCTGATGGCGTTCTACAGGTATCACGGTTCCCTCTCTTTACCGCAGTGATAATAATTGTGATTTTACGTCAATTTTCGTTCGATAACAGTCCCCTTTATTCAGGTCGTGAGGTGGGTCATGGTATCAACACATTATTTTAAATAGTTTTAAAACAGGGAGATAAGCCAATTTCTAGCTCTTTTATCTGATATAAGCCTGAAACAACAACTGTTAATAATTGTGATGCCGATCGCTGACTTCGGACCAACAAGCGCTTACATTTAACACAACAAAACAAATTATCACTAAAATTAACACGAGGTGCCGCATGACACAGCCAGGGGATTTTGCAGTTTGCATCGTAGGACTAGGTTCGATGGGCATGGGGGCAGCGAAGTCGTGCATTAATGCCGGACTGACCACTTACGGCGTCGATCTTAATCCGCAGGCGCTGGCCACCTTGCAACAGGCCGGAGCAAAACAAGCGGCCACCCGTGCAGACGACTTCGCTGCCGAACTCGATGCCTTGTTACTGCTGGTGGTCAACGCCGCACAGGTGAAACAGATCCTGTTTGGTGAGAACGGCCTGGCAGCGAAGCTGAAGCCAAACACGCCGGTGATGGTGTCTTCCACCATTTCCGCCGCCGATGCCAAACAGATTGAACAACAGTTACTGGCGCTGGGGCTGAACATGTTGGACGCCCCGGTTTCCGGTGGCGCCGCCAAGGCCGCAGAAGGCCAGATGACGGTGATGGCCTCCGGCGCTGAGTCTACTTTCGGCCAGTTGCAGCCGGTACTGGACGCCATTGCCGGCAAGGTCTATCGCATTGGCGAAGAGATTGGCCTGGGGGCCACGGTGAAAATCATCCACCAATTGCTGGCCGGGGTGCATATCGCCGCCGGGGCCGAGGCCATGGCGCTGGCCGCCCGCGCCGGTATCCCGCTGGACGTGATGTACGATGTGGTCACCCACGCCGCCGGTAACTCATGGATGTTCGAGAACCGCATGCGCCACGTGGTCGACGGGGACTATGCGCCTAAATCGGCGGTTGATATCTTCGTGAAGGATCTGGGGCTGGTAGCGGATACCGCCAAAGCGCTGCATTTCCCGCTGCCGCTGGCTTCTACCGCTTTCAATATGTTTACCGCCGCCAGCAACGCCGGTTTCGGTAAAGAAGACGACAGCGCGGTGATCAAGATCTTCGCCGGTATCGACCTGCCGCAAAAGAAGGAGAACGCATAATGCTGCTCGGCGTTATTGCAGATGATTTTACCGGGGCCACCGACATTGCCAGCTTTTTGGTGGAAAACGGGCTGTCGACGGTACAGTTGAACGGCGTGCCGCAGGATGAACTACCGCTCGAAGCGCAGGCGGTGGTCATCAGCCTGAAGTCACGCTCCTGCCCGGCGGCACAGGCGGTTGAACAGTCGTTACAAGCGCTGGCCTGGCTGCAACGCCAGGGCTGTCGGCAATTTTACTTCAAGTATTGTTCGACCTTCGACAGCACCGCGCAGGGCAATATCGGCCCGGTGACCGATGCGTTACTTGATGCATTGGGCGAAAGCCAAACGGTGATCTCTCCGGCACTGCCGGTCAACGGCCGCACCGTGTATCAGGGCTATCTGTTCGTATTGGATCAGTTGTTGTCAGAATCCGGTATGCGCAACCACCCGGTGACACCAATGACCGACAGTAACCTGCTGCGGCTGATGGAAGCGCAGGCTCAGGGACGCTGCGGACTGGTGACGGCAACAGAAATGGATCGAGGTGTCGAAACGGTGGCCGAAAAGCTGCGGCAGTTGGCGCAACAAGGCATAAGGTACGCCGTGCTGGATACGCTGAATGAACAGCATTTGCTGACTCAGGGTGCAGCACTAAAAAATATGAAGCTGGTGACCGGGGGCTCCGGTCTGGCGATCGGCCTGGCTCGTCAATGGGCACAACCGGGGCAAGGCAGCCCACAGGCGGCCGGGGCACCACAGGGGGAAAAGGCAGTGGTGTTGTCCGGCTCCTGCTCCATCATGACCAATCAACAGGTGACGCGATACCGTCAGCAGGCGGCTGCCAAAGCTATCGACGTGGCCCGTTGCCTTAACGATGACGACCGCGCGGCTTACGTCACCGAACTGACCGACTGGGTGCAACAGCAGGCTAACGGCCCACTGGCTCCATTGCTGTACGCCACCGCCGAGCCGGAAAAATTGCGACAGGTGCAACAGCAATACGGTATGGCCGCTGCCAGCCAGGCGGTAGAATCGCTGTTCGCCGGGGTGGTTGAACAGCTCCGGCAGCAAGGTTTCAATCGTTTTATCGTTGCCGGCGGCGAGACCTCTGGCGTAGTGACTCAGGCACTGGGCATTCGCGGTTTCCACATTGGTCCCTGCATTTCTCCCGGCGTGCCCTGGGTGCGGGCCATCGATCAACCGGTTTCACTGGCCCTCAAATCGGGCAACTTTGGCGATGAGAACTTTTTCGCCCGGGCACAAACGGAGTTCCCCCTATGACACTGACCACAGAACAGCAGGCACGTGAGGAAATGGTGCGCCTGGGGGCCTCGTTCTTCCAGCGCGGTTACGCCACCGGTTCTGCCGGCAATCTTTCGCTGTTGTTGGCGGACGGCACGTTACTGGCCACCCCCACCGGTTCCTGTCTGGGTGAACTGCAGGCCGATCGACTGTCGAAGGTCAGCCTGAGCGGCGAATGGTTGTCCGGGGATAAACCGTCAAAAGAGATCAGCTTCCACCGGGCGCTGTATCTGAATAACCCGGAGTGCAAAGCCGTGGTGCACCTGCATTGTACTTATCTTACCGCCCTGTCCTGCCTGCAAGGGCTGGATGTGAAGAACGCCATCAAACCCTTCACCCCTTATGTGGTGATGCGGGTCGGCAAGGTGCCGGTAGTGCCTTACTACCGGCCCGGCGACCTGCGGCTGGCGGAGGATCTGGCCAAACTGGCACCGACCCACCGCGCTTTCTTACTGGCCAATCACGGCCCGGTCGTCACGGGTAAGGATCTGCGAGCGGCGGCAGACAACACTGAAGAGATGGAAGATGCGGCGAAGCTGATTTTCACCCTCGGCGAGCGCCCAATTCGTTATTTGACTGATGATGAGATTGCCGAGCTACGGAGCTGAATCATGCCTAAATTTGCTGCCAATTTATCGATGATGTTTACCGAACTGCCGTTCCTGGAGCGGTTCGAGGCCGCAGCCGCCGCAGGGTTTAGCGCGGTGGAGTTTCTGTTCCCCTATGACTATCCGGCCGAGCTGTTGGCTGAAAAGTTGCGCCATAACGGCCTGCAGCAGGTGCTGTTCAATACCGCGCCCGGCAATGCCGATGCCGGTGAATGGGGGCTGACGGCCGTACCTGGCCGCGAACAGGCTGCACGGGCCGATATCGACCGCGCGCTGGCTTACGCTATCGCGCTGAACTGCCCCAGCGTACACGTCATGGCCGGTGTGGTGCCGCCTGGCGAAGACGGGCAGCGCTACCGCGATACCTTTATCAGCAATATCCGCTACGCCGCCGACAGCTTCGCCAAACACGGTATCAAGGTGCTGATCGAAGCGCTCAGCCCGCAGGTAAAGCCCAACTATCTGTTCTCCAGCCAGCATCAGGCAGCAAAACTGGTCGAAGCCGTCGATCGCCCGAACGTCTTTATCCAGTTCGATTTTTTCCATGCGCAGTTGGTAGACGGCAATATCAGCGGCCTGATGACCGCACTGGCCGGGCGCTACGCCCATATTCAGATCGCCTCGGTACCGGATCGCCATGAACCGGACGACGGCGAACTGAATTATCCCTGGCTGTTCGCCCAACTGGACCGCCTCGGTTATAGCGGCTGGATTGGTTGTGAGTACAAACCCCGGGGCGATACCCGCGCCGGACTGGGTTGGATAAGGCCTTACCTGTAACGGACTAACCAACCCAACCTGCACAGCAACAACATAAAAATTAAACGCACCCGTATCGCCAACCGGCGATCGCGGTGCCTGACTCTTACCCGATTAAAGGCTATCCCATGTCGACTTCTATGCTTTTGATGATTGCCGTATTAGGTGTAGTGCTGCTCCTGCTGATGGTGATCAAAGCCAAGATCCAGCCGTTTGTCGCCTTGCTGGTGGTCAGCCTGCTGGTGGCGCTGGCCAGTGGCATTCCGACCGGTGAAGTGATGAAAGTGATGACCGCCGGGATGGGCGGCGTGCTGGGCTCGGTGACCATCATCATCGGTCTGGGCGCCATGCTCGGCAGAATGATCGAGCATTCCGGCGGTGCCGAGTCGCTGGCCCAGCGCTTCAGCAAGGCGTTAGGGCCGAAACGTACCGTGGCTGCACTGACCATCGCCGCGTTTATTCTCGGCATTCCGGTGTTCTTCGACGTCGGCTTTATCATCCTGGCACCGATCATCTATGGCTTTGCCAAGGTGGCCAAGGTTTCACCGCTGAAATTTGGCCTGCCAATGGCCGGTGTGATGCTGACGGTACACGTCGCACTGCCGCCGCACCCTGGCCCGGTGGCCGCTGCCGGGTTACTGAACGCCGACATTGGCTGGCTGACCATTATTGGCCTGGCGATCTGTATTCCGGTCGGCGTTATCGGCTACTTCACAGCCAAATGGCTGAACCGTAAGGCTTACCCGTTATCGATTGAAGTGCTGGAACAGTTGCAGCTGGCAGCGCCAGAACCGGCCCCGGAAGGCAAAGCGCCGTTAAGCGATCGCATTAATCCACCCGGTGCCTGGCTGGTGGCCGCACTGATCGTCATTCCCATCGCGATTATTATGCTGGGCACCGTTTCCGCCACCTTGCTTGAGCCAGGTTCAGCGCTGCGCGACACGCTATCGTTGATCGGTTCCCCAGCGGTAGCACTGATGATCGCCCTGCTGTTGGCGTTCTATTTCCTGGCGATTCGTCGTGGCTGGAGCCTGCAACACACCAGCGACGTGATGGGTGGCGCGCTGCCCACTGCCGCCGTGGTGATCCTGGTGACCGGTGCCGGTGGGGTGTTCGGCAAAGTGCTGGTTGAATCGGGCGTGGGCAAGGCATTGGCGGACGTTTTGACCACCATCGGCCTGCCGTTGATCCCGGCGGCATTTATCATCTCGCTGGCCCTGCGTGCCTCACAAGGGTCCGCCACCGTGGCGATCCTGACGACCGGCGGCTTATTGTCGGAAGCGGTCAGTGGACTGAATCATCTGCAACTGGTGTTGGTGACTCTCGCTACCTGCTTTGGCGGGCTGGGGTTATCGCACGTAAATGATTCCGGCTTCTGGATCGTCACCAAATACCTCGGTCTTTCAGTGGCTGATGGCCTGAAAACCTGGACGGTGCTGACCACTATCCTCGGCCTCAGTGGCTTCCTGTTCACCTGGTTGCTGTGGCTGGCGGTGTAATTTCTCTGGCATACTGCACAGAACCTTTTGGCTCTGTGCAGGAAAAAAATAATGACCCTTATCACCACCGCCCCGCAGTTGCTCACCGAACGTTTACGCCTGGATGCCCACACGCTGGACGACTTTGATTCATTGGCCGCCATGTGGGCCGATCCTGAAGTGGTGCGCTATATCGGCGGCACGCCGAGAGACCGGGAAGACTCCTGGGGCCGCCTGATGCGTTACGTGGGTCACTGGGCGCTGTTAGGGTATGGCTATTGGGCCGTGCGCGATAAAGTCAGCGGCGCTTACCTCGGCGGCATCGGTTTTTCCGACTTCCAACGCCATATCACCCCGGCGCTCGACGCCCCAGAGATGGGCTGGACGCTGGTGACATCGGCGCAGGGCAAAGGCTATGCCACCGAAGCGCTGCGGGCGGCTTTGGCCTGGGGGAAAGAGCATTTACCGGGTGATAAGACGGTCTGCATTATTTCACCGGAAAACCAGCCTTCAGTGGCGCTGGCGAAGAAGGTCGGTTTTAGCGAAAGCCGCCGCAGCGAGTACCATCAAAGCCCTATTCTGGTGATGCATTGCCCGCTGTAAGCCGGGGTATTAACTCACCGACGCCGTAGCCAGCGCAACCTGGATAAAATTATCCCGCAGTGCGTCAGCCTGCTGCGGGTTCCAGGCAATACCGACTTGCCACTCAGTCTGTTCGCCGCTCAGCGGCAGAATATCGATGCCCGCCGGGGCAATATGGCTGACGCTGTGCGGCAACAGGGCAACGCCAATGCCGGCGGCGACCAGCGCCAGCAGCGTCTGGATATCCCCGGCCTGTTGCACTACGTTGGGTGTCAGTTGATGGGCAGCAATAAAGCGCAGCGACTGTTCGCTCAAACCGCGTCCGCGTTTCGGCGTCAACTGCAGCAGCGGCAGAGTATTGAATTGCCCGATGATCGTTTCCGCCTTCAGCGCCAACGCGGCGGGGGCGGCCAGCACCAAGTGATCGCTCAGCAGCGCGGCGGCCCGTAGCGGCGTGCTGACCGGTAGCCGTACGAACCCCACCTGCAACTCACCCTGCAATAACAATTGATACTGCCGCTCCGAAGGCAGATCCTCCAGCCCCACGGCAACCTCAGGAAAACGTTGGCGGAAGGCAGCAACCAGCTGCGGTGCCAGGTGAAAACTGGACAGCCCGAACCCCATCGCCAACCGCCCCGCTTCCCCTTGCACGATCTGCAAGGCGCGCTGTTGAAACTGCAGGTGCTGGCCAACCAGCGTCTGGGCTTCGGGATAAAGCCGCTGTCCGCTGGCGGTGAGTTGTGCTCCCTGGCGGCCACGGTTAAACAAGCGGGCACCAAGCAGCGCTTCCAGCGCCTGGATCTGTTTGCTCAGCGCCGGCTGGGTGATACACAGCCGCTCCGCCGCCAGGCGATAATTACCCTGTTCAGCCAGCACCACAAAGGCGCGTAGTTGTCGAATATCCATTCCGTTTAGTTATCAAATAAGGAATTTAATTGATTATACAGTAATCAATAGCTTTGCTGTAATCAACGCCAGACAACAGCCAAAGGTGATCCCATGACAAGCTCTCTGCGTGCCGCAACGGTGCAGTTTCAGCATCGCGCCAACGATAAAAACTACAACCTGTCGGTGATTGAGGGCTTTATCGCCCGCGCCGCCACCGAACAAATCCAAGTGCTGACCTTCCCGGAGATGTGCATTACCGGCTATTGGCACGTTCGACACCTCAGCGCCGGCGAAATTGGCGCACTGGCGGAACCGATAGCCGCCAGCCCTTCACTGGCGCGTATTCGTCCGCTGGCGGAGCGCTATAACATGGCGATCGGTGTTGGGCTGATTGAACAGGGTGAAGACGGAAAATATTACAATGCCTACGCTGTTTGCCTGCCCGACGGCAAACTTCACGTGCACCGTAAACTGCACGCCTTTGAGCACCCGGCGATAGCCAGTGGCGACAGTTTCACCGTGTTTGATACCCCATGGGGTGTGCGGATGGGAGTATTAATCTGTTGGGACAATAACCTGGTGGAAAACGTGCGGGCAACCGCACTGCTGGGGGCGGAGGTGCTACTGGCACCGCATCAAACGGGGGGAACGCATTCACGTAGCCCGCACGGCATGAAGCCGATCCCGCTGGAAATCTGGCAACGTCGGCAGGAAAACCCGGCGGCAATTGAGGCGGCGTTTCGAGGCGAACATGGCCGCGGCTGGCTGTTGCGCTGGCTACCGGCACGCGCACATGACAATGGTTTGTTCGTTTTATTCAGTAACGGCGTAGGGCGTGATGACGATGAGGTGCGAACCGGCAACGCGATGATCCTCGACCCTTACGGCCGTATTCTGGCGGAAACCTGGGCGGCAGAAAATCAGATGGTCACGGCCGAACTTGACCTGTCGCTGATCCCACTCAGCACCGGACGCCGCTGGATCCACGGCCGCCGACCGGCACTATACGGTATTCTTACCCAGCCGCAGGGTTATGAACGAGATGCCCGCAGCGCGCGCTTTTCGTCAGAGCCGGGGCAAAAGTTGGGCAAGTGAAGGTTGCTGAATAACAGGCAAAAAAAATCCGCCCGAAGGCGGATTTTTATCTGATGCGGCTAACTGCGCCACATGCTCACGCCCGCAGGCGTGGAGAAATCTTAGAAACGGTAGCCTACGCCAACGCTCCAGATACCAACGTCAACACTGCGGATACGGCTCTGCTCGTAACCTACATCCAGAGCAACGTCCTGGATTGGGTTGAACTGCAGGCCAGCACCGTAGGTGAAGCCGTAGTCGCTGCTGCCGTTACGGTCGGAACCGTTCTGAGCATTGTCGATGTTTTTGCCGTAGCCAACACCAACCACACCGTAGATGCTTGCCCAGTCATTGAAGCGGTAAGCTGGACCGGCAGTGATAGAGTTGTACTGAGCTTTACCGTAGTAACCGTTCTCAGAACCGTTCTTTTCCACGTGGGTAAAGGAACCGATCACACCCAGTGGGTTGTTGTCGAATTCGTAACGGTACTTCAGGTTGAAACCGTCGGCCTTGTTAGCAACGCCTTGGAGATCACCCTGCGCATAACCAGCAGAAACGGTGCTCTGGCCAGCGAATGCGGTACCTGCGGTTACTGCTAATACACAGGCTGCTACTGCGGAAAGACATGCAATTTTTTTCATAACCACCTCAAACGCGTTATATTTTTAAGTAAATCCATTTGTTCATGCTTTGAAAATATAGCAAAAATTAGCGTGAAACTCTGCCTTAAAATGAGTGTCTAATGCTTTATATCGTGTAACATTAGATTTCAAGAACAGTGTATCTTCTTCTTTTCGCTCTATTTTCGAGCCGCATTCTACGCGTTTCTGTGACAACAATCACCTATTTAATATCCAGATGATTCTTAAAAAAAGCGCATTTTTTGAGCATAAAAACCAGATCACTGCCCTGAAGCTGGCACTTTTCTCCGCTGCATAAGCTTTTCTCAGACACATTTACCTCATTTCATTTACACTGCCGTCATCCAAAAAACGACAGTCTTCCCAGGTTATGGGAAACGCATAAAAGGCTCTAAAGGATGTCCTCGTCTGCAACCACTAAAGCGTCCTCCACGCTGGTGCCTATCTGTTTATTGATTATTGCCATGGTATCGATCCAGACCGGTGCCTCGCTGGCCAAAAGCCTGTTCCCGCTGGTCGGTGCTGAAGGTATCACCACACTGCGCCTGAGTATCGGTACGCTGATCCTGTTTATTATCTTCCGTCCGTGGCGCATGCGCTTCGCCGCCGGCAGCCGTTTGCCGCTGTTTATCTACGGCCTGGCGCTGGGGGCGATGAACTACCTGTTCTATCTTTCTTTGCGTACCCTACCGCTAGGCATCGCCGTCGCACTGGAATTCACCGGGCCGTTGGCGGTCGCCATGTTCTCGTCACGCCGCCCAATAGACTTCTTGTGGGTCGCATTGGCGATCGCCGGCTTGTGGTTCCTGTTGCCTCTGAGCCATGACATGGGCAGCATCGATCCCTTTGGGGCGGCCTGCGCGCTGGGTGCCGGTGCCTGTTGGGCGGTCTATATTATCTGCGGCCAAAAAGCCGGCGGCGACCACGGGCCAGGCACCGTGGCGGTCGGTTCGCTGATTGCCGCCGTGGTATTCTGCCCGATTGGTGCCTGGCAAGCCGGTAGCGCCCTGCTGAATATTGATATCCTGCCCGTCGCACTGGCGGTGGCCATTTTGTCTACCGCACTGCCCTACTCATTAGAAATTATCGCTCTGCCGAAAATTCCGGCGCGGACCTTCGGCACCCTGATGAGCCTTGAGCCGGCGCTGGCGGCGCTTTCCGGCATGCTGTTCCTTAATGAACACCTGACCACGGTGCAATGGCTGGCACTGGCAGCGATCATCGCAGCCTCCATGGGTGCCACCCTGACCATCAAGCCAAAACCACAAATCGAAAATCTGTCCTGAGGATCGGTAACGCCTGCATTTGCCAAAAGCGGAATGCAGGCGGGTTAACTGTTTTCATACTGGCAAACAGGCATACTTTTCCGCGCAGTACCCCCCACGTTTTTATGGAACCGGACCCGGCAGGGTTCACCACATGGAGAATTAAAGTGATTTATAACACTCTGTTTAACCCACGCTATGGCCGTGGGCTGTCACCGATACTGATCGAAACTCTCACCACCCTTCGTCAATACGATCTGCCTGAGCTGGCGCTCGGGCGGCATGAGATCGACGGTGAAAAGATCTTTATGGACGTGATGACGCTAACCACCGGGTTGGCGGAAACCCGGCGCGCAGAGCTGCATCAGGAATATGCCGATATCCATCTGTTAATCAGCGGTGAAGAACGTATTGATTACGGCATGCCGGGTGACTGGCAAAGCGAATTGCCCTATGACGAAGTTCAGGATTTGCAGCTGTTGGATATCCACCGCCATCGTCAGACGCTGACGATGTTTCCCGGCATGTACGCCATATTTTTCCCCCATGAGCCGCATCAAATCGGTTGTCAGTTGAACGCGCCGATGCTGATCAAAATAGCGGTGATGAAAGTGCATTACACCCTGTTGCTGTAAACAGCCAGCCGGTCGAAATGGCCGGCTTTCTCGTGGCACGCTTTAATGCCGGGACAAATCGCGAATAAACTCACTGGTTTGCCCAGGTGAGCGCAGCCGGATAAAGCGGATATGCTGATAGCGGGGATTGCTCATGTCAGCCAGATAGCCGACCCGGTTTTTACGGTAGGTCTTGAGGGTCCACAGCACAATTGAATCGCGGCTGAAAAAAGAACGGCGGAAACTTTCACGATTGCCGGTGCCCGCCCACAACTCGGTACCGGACCATGCACGTGTGGCGGCACGCCGCACTGCCTGAAACAGCGTACGGCAGAAACCATAATCCACCCACACCACCCAATCGACGCCATTCCACTTGACCGCTTTGGTTCGGCTATAGTTGCCGTCAAGCACCCAGCCGCTTTCCGCCTCGGCCAGTACCTCTGCGACTCGCACCAAGAACACATCATCGGGTGTGCCTTGCCAATCTGACCGCCAAAACAGCTTGTCCAACTCGATATGGGGCAACGCAAGTGTTTGCGCCAACTGACGTGCCAGGGTGCTTTTGCCACTGCCACTGGTTCCAACGACGTTGATTTTCATTGGCATCGGGTTCTGAAATAAGGGCAGAATATCTTAGCGGAGATGTCATTGGCCTATCAATATGAATTAACGGCTATTTCTACAATTGACCTTTAAATTTAAAGCACAGCTTCATCCGATTGAAACAATAATAAGGATGATAATAAAATCGGTTTATAAAATATTACAAAAGGAAATAAAAAATTAAATTAAAATTCAATCAGTTAAATTTAACCCAATCACTCTACGCCTGTTAAATCACATTTTCAATTCGTTACTCCCTATTTATCCAATAGCCATTTTCGTCCTGCAAAAATCCCTGTCATTGCTATAATTATTCCCGAACCAAAATAGGACAATGCCACAACAAGAGGAGATCTGATATGAGTACCGCTAAACTGGTGAAAACGAAATCTTCTGAGCTGCTTTACACTCGCAATGACATGGACGAAAAAACCAAGCTGGACGCCATCAAGGCGCTGAACCGTCAGGTTATCCAGTTTATCGACCTGTCACTGATCACCAAACAGGCCCACTGGAACATGCGTGGCGCTAACTTTATTGCCGTTCATGAGATGCTGGACGGGTTCCGTACGGCGATTATCGATCATCAGGATACTTTTGCCGAGCGCATCGTGCAGTTGGGTGGCGTCGCCTTGGGCACCGTGCAGGTAGTGAACGATAAAACCCCGCTGAAAAGCTATCCGACCAATATCCATAGCGTACAGGAACACCTGAAAGCGCTGGCCGATCGTTACGGTGCGGTGGCCAATGACATTCGCAAGGCCATCACTGAAGTGGAAGATGAAGATACGGCGGATATGTTCACCGCGGCATCCCGCGATCTGGACAAATTCCTGTGGTTTATCGAATCCAACATCGAATAAACCCTGCTAAAAGCAATCAAAACGGCCCGCATCGCGGGACTGAACAGGCTGCGGGCTTTGCCCCAGCCTGTTTTTCTTTTTGCGCGGCTTGAATTGCTCAAAAAACCGCCCATAGTAGATAAATCAGACGGCGGGCGGCGCCACAACAGTGAGGTGACCATGGCAAGCGGATGGGCGGCAGAAGGTGCCGTGCAAGATCAAATCGATTCCACCGTGGATGATGCCGTACAGCGTGCCAGACAGGCGCTGGGCCACGGCGAAAGTGAGCATTATTGTCAGGAGTGCGGGGAAGAAATTCCTTTGGCGCGTCGGCAAGCGCTGCAAGGCGTGCGCTATTGCCTGGCCTGCCAAACCGAGCTGGATAAAAAACAGGCGGCTAGCAGCTTATATAACCGCCGCGGCAGCAAAGACAGCCAACTGCGTTAAGCTGATGGGCTAAAAGCCTTTCCGCCCTTTTTGACTGAACATTCCTGCACCAGATGCAACACCCTTGCTGCACAAAAGTTAGAGTTAGTTATCAGTATTGAAGCGAAATGGTTAACTATCGGTTGTTTCAGCACCATTATTTGGTTAATGATAGACGACTGCACCAACAGGTCACTCAAAGCACTATTTTGGGGCCCCAATAAAGTGCATAAAAATAATAATTCGATCTTCAAACACAACATCATAGCCTAACTCTTTGTTTTTATAGTAGTTGAAAACATGGCACGATTTTTTCATGGCACCAACTGCAATATAAAAAATGGGTAATCCGCAACCTGTACAGGAAATTCCTCTCATGAAGTCAATTTTTAAAGTCTCCCTGGCCGCACTTTCGTTGGCCTTTGCCGTAAGCTCCCACGCAGCAGACAAACTGGTCGTCGCCACCGACACCGCATTCGTTCCTTTTGAGTTTAAGCAAGGCGACAAATATGTCGGCTTCGATATCGACCTGTGGGCCGCTATCGCCAAAGAACTGAAACTGGATTACACCCTGAAACCAATGGACTTCAGCGGTATCATCCCGGCACTGCAAACCAAAAACATCGATCTGGCGCTGGCCGGTATTACCATTACCGAAGAACGTAAAAAGGCCATCGAGTTCTCCGACGGCTACTACAAAAGCGGCCTGCTGGTGATGGTGAATGCCAACGACAACAGCATCAAGGGCATTGACGACCTGAACGGTAAAGTGGTGGCGGTGAAGAGCGGCACCGGTTCCGTTGATTACGCCAAACAACACATCAAAACCAAAGACCTGCGTCAGTTCCCGAACATCGATAACGCCTATATGGAACTGGGCACCAAGCGCGCTGACGCGGTACTGCACGACACGCCAAATATCTTGTACTTCATCAAGACTGCCGGCGCCGGCAAATTCAAAACCGTCGGTGAATCACTGGAAGCCCAGCAATACGGCATCGCCTTCCCTAAAGGCAGTGACGAGCTGCGTGTGAAGGTCAATGGCGCGCTGAAAACGCTGCGCGACAACGGGACCTACAACGAAATCTACAAAAAATGGTTCGGTACCGAACCTAAATAACGGATGAAGTCAGTCACTGATTCACTTGAGCACAGGGGTGGTGTCTTAACCCCTGCGCTTTGTTGTATCTGATTCCCACGTTTGGGATCACCGGGAGAAAACACCATGCAGTTCGACTGGAGCGCCATCTGGCCCGCCATCCCCATCCTGTTAGAAGGCGCCAAAATGACCCTGTGGATTTCGGTCCTCGGTCTGATTGGCGGCCTGATCATTGGCCTGGTGGCCGGCTTTGCCCGAACCTACGGCGGTTGGATTGCCAACCACGTGGCTCTGGTATTCATTGAAGTTATCCGTGGCACGCCGATCGTGGTGCAGGTGATGTTTATCTACTTCGCCCTGCCGATGGCGTTCAACGATTTACGCATTGACCCGTTCAGCGCAGCGGTGGTCACCATTATGATCAACTCCGGTGCCTATATTGCGGAAATTACCCGTGGCGCCGTGCTGTCAATTCATAGCGGTTTCCGTGAAGCAGGCCTGGCACTGGGCCTGTCACGCCGCGAAACCATCCGCTATGTCATCATGCCGTTGGCGCTGCGCCGCATGCTGCCACCGCTGGGTAACCAGTGGATCATCAGCATTAAAGACACCTCGCTGTTTATCGTGATCGGCGTGGCGGAACTGACCCGTCAGGGCCAGGAGATTATTGCCGGTAACTTCCGCGCGCTGGAAATCTGGAGCGCCGTGGCGGTTATTTATCTGATTATTACTCTGGTGCTGAGCTTCGTGCTGCGTCGTCTGGAAAGAAGGATGAAAATCCTGTGATTGAATTTAAAAACGTCTCCAAGCATTTTGGGCAAACCCAGGTGCTGCACAATATCGACCTGAAAATTAACCAGGGTGAAGTGGTAGTGATTATCGGGCCTTCCGGCTCCGGCAAATCCACACTGCTGCGCTGCATCAACAAGCTGGAAGAGATCACCAGCGGCGATCTGATCGTCGACGGGCTGAAAGCTAACGATCCCAAGGTTGACGATCGGCTGATCCGTCAGGAAGCCGGCATGGTGTTCCAACAGTTCTACCTGTTCCCACACCTGACCGCGCTGGAAAACGTCGCCTTTGGCCCCATTCGCGTGCGTGGACTGAAAAAGTCGGATGCGGAAAAGCTGGCACGTGACCTGCTGGCCAAAGTGGGCCTGGCTGAGCGTGCGCACCACTATCCTTCAGAGCTTTCCGGCGGCCAACAGCAGCGCGTGGCTATCGCCCGTGCGCTGGCGGTGAAGCCGAAAATGATGCTGTTCGATGAACCGACCTCCGCGCTTGACCCGGAACTGCGCCATGAAGTGCTGAAGGTGATGCAGGATCTGGCGGAAGAAGGCATGACCATGGTGATTGTCACCCACGAAGTCGGCTTTGCCGAAAAAGTGGCGTCACGTCTGATCTTTATCGATAAGGGACGGATTGCGGAAGACGGCAATCCTCATGAGTTGATCAACAACCCGCCAAGCCCACGCTTGAAAGAGTTCCTGCAGCACGTTTCCTGATTTATCCTGTTCAACGGCGGGCGTACTCTGCGCCCGCCGTTTCTATTTAGCACGCGTTCCCACTCCCCGCCTCGTATCATTTCCTACTATATTGCTTGTTTTTATTAACATTTGTATCAATCCGCCGATTTACAGAGCCCCAAGAGAGGATAAATGCCCGCAACCGCATGCTCCCGATTCGGTTCTCATCTGCGAGAACGTTGGTTCCCCCTGCTACTGCTGCTGGTCACCTGCACCGCTTCCCCGTTGGCGATGGCGCAACCCGCGCAGAATACCGCGGCCAGCGACCAGACCGACCAGCAAAAGGCTTCCTACACCGCACTGGCTGATATTCTGCAGGACGACAAAGCCCGCGCCACGCTGATCGACCACCTCAGACAGGCGGCAGATGAATCGCCCAAGACCCAGACGAAACCCGCCGCGTCAGAAACGCCCGAGTCGCTGAGCGACAACCTGAGCAGTTTGGCGCAAGGGGGCATCAGCACGGTCAACCAGCGGTTAAACTCGCTGCAAAAGCTGATCGACTCCGGACCCAAACGCACCTTTAATCCCGACAGTTTTTTCCGAGCCTTGGGTTATTTTCTGCTGACGGTCGCGGCCACCTTCGCCCTGTTCCATCTGATCCGGCGGCTGATCCGCCCGCTGTACAAGCGGATGGGTAGCTGGGGCCACAACGCCAAACTGCAGCAGGGGCCTTGGTATAAGCTGCCAACGGCGATCCTCGGGGCCTTCGCCGTCGATCTGCTGGTACTGGTACTGGCACTGGCTGCGGGTAACCTGTTTGCCCGCCATGTTAATGCCGACAGCGCGACTATCCTGCGCTTGCAAACTCTGTTTCTCAGCGCCTTCGCGGTTATCGAATTCTTCAAAGCCGTGTTGCGACTGATTTTTTCGCCTGACTTTGATTATCTGCGTCCCTTTGCATTTAGCGATGCCAGCGCCCATTACTGGAACAAACGCCTCGCCTGGCTTAGCGGCCTGATTGGTTACGGCCTGATGGTGGTGGTGCCGGTGGTCGCGACACAAATCAGCTACCCGGCGGCGGCAGCGGCTAACCTGGCGATCATGCTGGCGCTGACGCTATATGCAGTGGCGCTGATCCTGCGTAATCGCAAACCGATACAACAACAGATTAACCTGCTGGCAGAACGATCCATGGCATTCTTCAGCATCATTCTGCGTGGGCTGGGCCATGTCTGGCACCTGCTGGCCATCGCTTATTTCCTGGTGTTATTTGCGCTGTCACAGTTTGATATCGGTAACAGCCTGCGCTTTATGATGACCGCAACGGTGAAAAGTCTGGTGGTTATCGGCGTCGGTGCTTTGCTTTCCGGCATGCTGACCCGTTGGATTTTCCGTCGCATTTCACTGCCGGATGACGTCAACCGGCGCTACCCGATGCTGGAGCGGCGCATTAATTCTTATATCCCCAATGGCTTGAAGATACTGCGGGTGATGGTGGTGCTGGCGGTAACACTGCTGTTGTTTGACGCCTGGCACCTGATCAATCTGTATCAGTGGGCCGGTAGCGAGAACGGCGAAAAAATCATTGGTGGACTGGTACATATCCTGCTGATTATGGTGGTCGCCGTCTTCAGCTGGACGCTGATGGCCAGCATTATCGAACACCGGCTGGCGTTGGAACTGAATAATGGCATCCGCCCAAGCGCGCGTGAACGCACCTTGCTGACGCTGTTTCGCAACGTGCTGGCCATCGTGATCAGTACCATTACCATCATGATTGTGCTGTCACAGGTAGGGATTAACATTGCGCCCCTGTTGGCCGGTGCCGGGGCTCTGGGCCTGGCCATCAGCTTTGGTGCGCAAACGCTGGTGAAAGACGTGATCACCGGCGTCTTCATCCAGTTCGAGAACGGCATGAATACCGGCGAATATGTCACCGTCAGTGGCATTACCGGCACGGTGGAACGCATGACCATCCGTTCGATCGGCCTGCGGGACGACTACGGTGTGTATCACATCGTGCCCTTCTCTTCTATCACCACGCTGGCCAACTATGCCCGCGAATTTGGCGTATATCGCGCCAACTACAGCGTGAGCCGTGATGAAGACATAGACCATGTTCATGAGGTACTGCATCAGGCGGTAGACGCGCTGAAACAGGACGAGCAGGTGAAGCACTTCCTGGTGGGTGAACCGGTATTCAATGGCGTGGTGGCACTGGGTGACCGTTCCTTCACCACCCGGGTGACCGTGCGTACCCAGGCGCTGAAACAATGGGTGGTGCAGTATGCGCTCGACCGTCTGGTAAAAATGCATTTTGACCAGGCCGATATCGCCATGCCACAGCAGGCCATGCAGCTTTCATATGCTCCGGGCTCGCAAGAGTCGGCAACCAAACAAGCTGAGTGAAAAAAGACGCTAGCCCCGGCAGGAGTTAGCGTCACAAGTCTCAGTGCAGTGCCTCGGTCTGTTTCACCGAAGCAAATGTCTGCATCAGCCTGACCACATCCTGCATGCCAACATTCACCTGATTGATCACTTCCCCGGCATCATGCGTCAGCGCTACGCCGCCACCCGCCTGTTCCACGCACACCGCCATTCCGGCAATCGCCGCCGTCACGCCCTGTTGAATCGCTTTGGTGATGCGCTCAATTTCGGTTGCCGCCTGACGAGACTGCTCTGCCAGAGTACGCACCTCGTTAGCGACCACGGCAAACCCTCGCCCGTGCTCCCCCGCATGTGCCGCCTCGATAGAGGCATTAATTGCCAGCAGATTGGTCTGGGCGGCAATTTTACGGATCGCCTCCACCATGGTGCCTATCTGTTGCGAGCCGTTACCCAGTTCGCTAACCACCGCCGAAGTATCCCGCGCAGCCGCTTCCACCTGCTGCATGCCGGCCACCGCCTGCTGCACGATCACCGCCCCCTGCGCAGCGGTCCGGTCGGTATCCAGGGAAAGATGATGCGCATTACGTACCATCTCTTCCTCGTGCTGTTGCTGAATCATCAATTGGGTGATGTCCTGAGCGATCTTCACCACTTTCACCAACCGCCCTTCCTCGTCGAGGATCGGGTTATAGCTGGCTTCCAGCCAGACCCGTTCCCCGCGACGGTTTACGCGTTCAAAGCGCCCGGTGATAAATTCGCCACGCGCAAGACGCTGCCAGTGTTGGCGATAATCGTCGGAGGCGGCAAACTCCGGCGGGCAAAGCACTGCATGCGACTGCCCGCGCGCTTCCTCCAGCCGATAGCCCATTAAATTCAACATATTGTCATTAGCATCGAGGATCTTTCCCTGTGCGTTGAAAGTGATCATCGCCATGGATCTATTTAGCGCGGCCAATAAACTCTGATGTTCCTGCGCCTGGGTAATACGCTCTGTCACCACGCTGGCGATCTTGACGATCTCCACCACCCGCCCCTGCTTGTTCAAAACCGGAGTATAGGTCCCCTGCAACCATACGGTTTCACCGTCTTTGCAAATCCGTTTTATATTGTCGGTGATAGGTTTGCCATGATTTAGCATATCCCAGTGTTTACGATACGCCGTACTCTCGGCGTATTGTGGATCGCAGAAAATACGGTGATGTTGACCGAGCACTTCCTGACGCTGGAATTTCATGGTCTGCAAAAATAAGTCGTTGACGCGCAGCACGGTACCATCCGGATTAAAGACAATCATGGCAACGGCATTTTCTATCGCGTTTAGCTCCGCGCGGCTGTGGGGATTTAACTGACTGAATCGTAACAGCATAGGGTGAAGATCCTTCTGGCAGATGATTTAGCGAACAAATGCTTTTCATTTTATTTTTCTGCACGCCGCGCCCACACGCAGGCGCGCATCAGCCGGAGAAACGGGCAGGCCTTATTCTCCAGACAGATAACGCTAACCGGGGTAAATATATCAATTTAGCAAGGTGACTATTATTTTTTTAATAAATAATTAAGTCAGGATTTTTATTAGTGACAACCGCATTGAGAATAACGCAAGTTGAAGAAATTGAAAGGAAAACGCAAAGTATTATTGGCGCCGGTTAAATAACCGGCGCCGGGGAAATTAACGCCAGCGTTCTGCCGCCCAGGCGGCCTGCTGTTCTGCGTCATGGAAGGTCCAGGCAACGAAACGGCTGATCTTTTGCCCCTGCGCCATCTCAATGGTACGCACTTCGGCCGCACCCGCCAGCTTCAGCGCGTGATAAATCGATGGCAAAGTAGTGTGTTTGGAAATCAGCGAGGTGAACCACAGGCAGTTCTGCGCCTTGCTGACGCTTTCCTCTACCATTTTACGCACAAAGGCTTCTTCGCCGCCTTCACACCAAAGCTCGTTATTTTTGCCACCGAAATTCTGTACCGGCTTGTCGGCCACTTCGCCTTTGCCCAGCTTGTGCAGTTTGCGACGGGTGCTGGCCTGCGATTCCTGTTCGGAACCGTGGAATGGCGGGTTACACAGCGTGGCATCAAACTTCTCAGCCACACCGATAATGCCGTTAAAGATAAACTCCGGCTGTTTTTGCAGGCGCAGACGCACGCTGTTTCTCAACGTCGGGTTCATTTCGACGATCATTTTGGCCGAATTAAGCGATACCGGGTCAATCTCCGAACCGGTAAAACGCCAGCCGTACTCGCGCAGGCCAATGATCGGATAAATGCAGTTGGCACCAATGCCTACATCGAGGATCGCCACGCCTTTACCGCGCGGGATCTCACCGTCGTTGCTGGTCGCCAGCAGGTCAGCCAAATGGTGCAGGTAATCGGAGCGCCCAGGGATCGGCGGGCACAGGTAATCGGCAGGAATGTCCCAATGCTCGATACCATAAAAATGTTGCAGCAACGCACGGTTGAGCATTTTAACCGCCGCCGGATCGGCAAAATCGACCGAGATATCGCCCCAGGCGTTCGGCTTGACGAACGGCTCCAGCCCCGGGCAACTGGCGATCAGCGCCGGGAAATCATAGCGTGAGCGATGACGGTTACGCGGGTGCAGTCCGCTTTTCTGCTGCGGGAAGCTTTTCTTTTTTTCCACCGTGACGGGCTCTCTTAAAGGTATTTCTGGCGCGTAAGATACCATAAAGCAGCGGCAAACTTGCAGACGACGGGAAACGCGTCAGAATAAAAGCTCCGTTTCCCTATCTCAGGTCACCTATGAGCAGTGAGTCCCGTTATTACTATGAACCCGCCGCAGGGCATGGTTTGCCGCATGATCCGCTAAACGCCATCGTCGGCCCGCGCCCCATCGGTTGGATCTCATCGGTCAGCGTCACTGGCCAGCGCAACCTGGCACCCTACAGCTTTTTCAACTGCTTCAATTACCGCCCACCGATCATCGGCTTCGCCAGCACCGGCTGGAAAGACAGCGTGGCGAACATCGTCGAGACCGGGGAGTTTGTCTGGAACCTGGCGACTCGCCCATTGGCCGATGCCATGAATAACAGCTCCGCCAGCCTGGCACGCGGGGAAGATGAATTCGCTTTTGCCGGTGTGACACCATTACCCAGCCGTCGGGTGAAGGCCGAACGCGTAGCGGAAAGCCCGGTGAACTTTGAATGTCGCCTGTCGCAATGCATTCAGTTGCAAAGTGCCGGCGGCGAAAAAGTGGAAACCTGGCTGATACTGGGGGAAGTGGTGGCGGTGCATATCGATCCCGCACTGCTGGACGAACATGGCGTCTATCAAACCGCCGCCGCCGAGCCTATTCTGCGTGCAGGGGGCCCGACCGCTTACTATGGCATCTCGGAACTGCACCGTTTCGATCTGACCCGGCCGGATGCGCAAAAGCGCTGAGTGACCTCATATTTTTGATAAAAAGCCCGCTGATACGCGTTATTGGCGGGCTTTTCTCATGGGATTCAGACCAGACGCGCGTTAATCGCCGCAGCGAAATCACGACACATCTTTTCGTCACCTTCGGCGTTATCCGCCAGCACCTGCTCGCCGTCTACCACGCGGATATGCGCCGCCAGATCGAAGTCTGCCGCCGGTTGAGGCCGGGCAGCCGCTGCCGTGATGGCCTGCTGCGCATCCTGCCACGCCTGTGCCACCGTCTGGTTACAAGCCTGCGCCAGATAGTCCGGATTAAAGCCTTCGCCGGTCAGGCTGCGTAGCGTCTCATCGTGACTGACACCGTTACCCGGCAGCCAGTAGTGGCGCGCCAGGTCCGGGCCAATCGCCGGGTTATCGGTGAGGTAACCGTCACGCTGCAAGAAGAAGTGGCGCGTCTGTTCGACCGCCATCAGCGCCAACAGATAGCCCTGATAGGAACAGGCCGACTCCAGCGACAACAAATGCGGGATTGCCAGCGTCGGGCGCGGGCTGCCGCTGATGCCCAGTATTTTGTGCTCAACCTTACGCGCCAGCGCGGTAATCGCCTCCGGCGTGCACTGCTGTTCATCCCACTGATATAACGCCCATTCAAAGTACGGCACCAGCAGAATATGGCGCTCGTTGAACGCACGCATCGGCTGACGCGCAGCAATGCTGGCCTCAATCAGCGCATCCGGTACCGGCTCGCCGGCGGCGTTTTTCGCATAGCGTTTCAGCCAATCGGCGTCGTCCAGCAGGCTGTCGCAGAACATCGACTGGGTTTCGGCATAGGCCATAGACGTCGGCGGGAACTCCTGCGAGAAACAGGGGGCGTTCTGGCAGATATTGGCGAAATGAGCGGCGTGACCGCCCTCGTGGAACAGCGTATTCAACCCCTGAGCGCCACTGCCCACCTGATCCGGCTGCGCCAGACTGGTGAAGTTAATCCGTGCCGGCAGCCATTTCCCCTGCTGGATAAACGGCGGCACCGGCCCATGCATAAAGCCATTTTCATACTTGCCCTCACGCACCAACAGATCGAGATCCATCTGCGCACCGCGAAAACCGATGTGCAGCCGCTTGAAGCTGTTGATCCAACGCTCAAGCGACTGGGCGAACGGGAAGTAAGGATCCAGTTGGCGGGTCACGTCACCGGCGCTGGCAAAGCGCAGGTTCCAGGGCTCCAGCGCCTGCTCGCCCTTCTGCGCCGCCAACTGCTGCAGGCTGCGTGCATTGGCTTCACGGGTTTGCTGTTCGAAGCGATCCAGAATGGCGAACAGCTGCTCCGGCGTCATGCGCTCGGTTTTATTGACCTTGTAGTCGAAATAGTTACGAAAGCCCATCTGGCGTGCAAAGCGGTTGCGCAGGCTAATCAGCTCCGGCAGGCCGTTATGCAGCAGCCACTGCTCCAGCTCACGCAACGCATGCTGCGAACTCCGGCGATAGTCTTCATTCTCATTGGTGGCCTGATTGGTCAGCAGTTCGCCAAGCGAGGCGTTCACCCGCTGCCCGGCGGCATTCAGATGGCTGACCGGGTTGGCCTTGCGCCGGGTATAAAGGTCCGCTTCGGCGCTGATGATGTGATCCAGCAGCGTCTGGGCCTCAGCATCTTCAATGGCGTTACAGTCAAAGAAACGCAGCCAGCCGTTCAGCCCGTGTTGCAAGGCGTCGCGCTGCGCATCCTGCGGCAGCACTTCCAGCCCGGCGAGCAACTGACGGATCTCCGCCAATCGACGCGGCTCAGCGATAAAGCGTTTATAGGCGCTTTCCGCCGCCGAGAAGCGTGCAGAAACATCGTCACCGCCAGTGCCCATATAGTTCTGCCAGAACAGATCTTCTTTGGTGCGGTGAACCTCAAGGTAATCCTGATTCAATTGATTGAAGTAATCGAGAGCCTGTTGCATAACCATCCTTTCAGCCGATTCGCGAAGTATTCCAGTATAGACGATGGGTTTTACGCGCTGCGTAAACGCTCCAGTCCCTGCTCCAGGCTGCCGACTTCACCGGTAGCCAGCAAACAGCAGGCAATCTGGCGCTGAATTGCCAGTGGGATTGCCACTTCCCCCGCCAGGCAACGTTCGATCCAGCGTGCGGTGGTCTCGGCATCTTTTGCTGCCGGCAGATCCGGCGTTTCGTCCTGCCCCGGCCGCTCCAGCAGCACCTGCTGCTCGCCGTTAACGATGTAATGGATCTGCGGGCAACGCTGCGGATTGGCGTAGGCCTCGCCTTCGGTGCCGTGCATCAACAACCCGCGGGCGCCGATCTGGCGGAAAAACGAGGCCACACGGCCAACGTATTCCGGGTGCGACACGCTGGCGATACGCAACACATCCTGTCCGCCAAACGGCGTGGCCAGTTTGGCCAACGTATGGGCACTGTTGCGTACCCCCATGCGCCAACGCATACCAAGCTGACGATCCAGAGGTGCAGACAAGGCTGAAACCGGGATAAACACCGCTTCACCCTGATCCAGACGCTGTTGGGCATCGGCGGCGTCTTGCGACCAGGGCAGGCCCAATGCCTGGAAGGTTTCGGCACTGGTGATGCGGGTGCTGTCATCCAACACGCCATGCACCACGACCGGCAGACCGACACGCTTGAGCAACAGCGCCAGCAGCGGCGTCAGGTTCGCCTGTTTGCGCGCACCGTTATAGCTCGGCAACACCACCGGCATCGGCCGCCCTTGTGGTGCCTGCAGACACATCACCTGCTGCTGCATCGCCTGGTAAAAACCGAGCATTTCCTCTTCGGCTTCCCCTTTGATGCGCATGGCAATCAGGATGCCACCCAGTTCCAGCTCGCCCACTTCACCGGCCAGCATCTTTTGATAGAGCTGAAAGGCGGTTTCCCGGTCCAGATCGCGCGCATGGTTCTTGCCACGGCCTATTTCTTTGATAATTTTGGTGTAATCCATCGTCTGCGTTCCCCTGATTCAGTCTGGGTTCAGCATACCTTATCCACGCCGCCGCTCAACCTCATCCGCCAGTCGTTGCTGATCTGCGTCACCGGCACGCAGCGCGGCGATCACCCCGTCAACGTCTTCGGCGCTGCGGTTCTGGCTCATCTTCCCTTTGCCTTCACGGCGAGACACAGCGATCTCGATGCCGACAATGCCCTTGATTTGCGCAGCAATGTAATGGGCCGGGGCGTCGTCGATGCGCCAGGGTTCAGGCTGACGTCCTTCCTGCAATGCTGTCAATCCTTCCAGCTGTTGCCGCAACCAGCCCGCGTCCTCCGTTACCCTGGGCACGCCGTGCAGTTGTACCACGCTGTAATTCCAGGTCGGCACCACCTTGCCGGTCTGACGCTTGGTTTCATACCAGCCGGGCGAGATATATCCCTCTGGCCCCTGAAATATCACCAGGCATTCCTGCACCTTCTGTAACAACGCCCAGTGGGGATTGGCGCGGGACAGGTGCGCCCGCAGCACCACGTTTCCCTGCTCATCGGCGTCAATCAAAAACGGCAGCGGGTCGGCTACCAGTCCCTGCTCACCCTGGCTGATTAACATGCCCAGCGGGTGGGCACGAACCAGCGCAATTTGGCTTTCCAGGCAGTCATCACGAAATGAAGCGGGTTGATACATGGCGTTGGGCATCCTTTAGCATAATCGGGGAGATGAAATAGCAATAACACTCACCCGCGGTTTACTGAAGAGCCACTTTGCGCTGTTGTTGAATGATCCACCTCAGCAGCACAAAGGCGACAACCATCGCCAGCAGGTTGTAAACCATTGCCCCGGCAAACGCCTGCCCATAGCGTTCTGCGCCCGCGCCGCCTGCCAGCAAGGGGACAAAAAATGCACCGCTGGCGGCAATCCCCAATGCGCCGCCGACCTGCTGCACGGTGGAAATCACCCCGGCGGCCATCCCCGCCTGCTGCTGTTTTGCCAGTCCGAGCACCAGATTAAGCAACGGCGTCATGCTCAGTGCCTGGCCAAAGCCGAGGATCACCAGCCCCGGCAACAACCACAGTGGCTGCACCAGCGCTGCGCCCCACAATACCTGTGCTACCAGTAGCGCCATCCCCGCGGCGTAAATCACCACGCCAAGTGCCAACACGCCATTGCCCCAACGCTGCGCCAACAGCGGTGCCAAAAATGAAGCCAGCATGAAAGCCACGCTGGCGGGGGCAAACAGGCTGCCGGCCTGAAACGGCGTCAGGCCAAGGCCTGCCTGTAGCAGCAGGGCAAAACACAGGAAGAACGAAGAAGCGGTCGAGTAAATCGCCAGCACCACCGCCACGCCTGGGGCGAAACTCCCCTGCCGCAGCAACGCCGGATCGAGCACTGCGTCCCCGGCACCCAGCGCCAGTCGGCGTTCCCAGCGAATAAAGCCCCACAGCACCGCCACGCTCAGCGCCAGCGCAGGCAATACCCACCAGGGCCAGCCGCGTGACGGCCCTTCCAGCAACGGAACCAGTAACAGCAGCAACCCGCTGGCCGCCAACAGCAGGCCAACGCCGTCCAGCCGCTGTGCCTGTTCAAGGCGTGACTCGGGAATGCGCCGCGCCGCCAGCATCGCCAGCGCACCCACCGGCAGATTGATCAGGAAAATCATCCGCCAGCCGCTGCCGAAAATATCGGCTTCAATAATAAAACCACCGAAGATCTGACCGACAATGGCCGCCAGCCCCAGCGTCATGCCCAGCCAGGCAAAAGCGCGCCGCCGCTGGTGCTCACTGTAAAGCACGCGCAACAGCGCATAGATCTGCGGGAACAACAATGCCGCCGTTGCCCCTTGCAGAAAACGCGCCACGATCAGCATGCTGAGGGAGGTCGCCATGCCACACAGCACCGACGTCAGCGTAAAGCCCAACATGCCAAGGCTAAACATGCGACGGCGACCAAAGCGATCGCCCAGCCGCCCACCGGCAATCAGTAACACACCGAATGCCAACTCATAACCGGCAATAATCAGCCCGATGCCGGCAAAGTCGGCGGCGAACTGCTGCTGGATCACTGGGGCTGCCACGTTCACCACAAACAGGTCAAACACCGTCACAAAACCGCCCAGCAACAACACCGGTAATCCAGGCAGACGACGATCGTCCTCCGCTAATGGCTGTTCCATAAATGCCTCCAAAGATTGAGATGGCGGCAGTATGGAACATGTCCTAAACTGTTACTATATAGCCAGTTATACTATTACTAACAGCAACAGGACAGCCACTATGCCACCGCGCACCCTCAATCGAACCCGTCAGGATCTGGCGGATTTTCTGCGTCAAAAGCGGGAGAAATTATCGCCGCAGGCCGTCGGCTTGCCGAGTGGTACCCGACGCCGGACGCCGGGGCTGCGGCGCGAAGAGGTGGCCGCACTGGCGGGGGTGGGCCTTACCTGGTACACCTGGCTGGAACAAGGGCGGGAGATCAACGCCTCGGTGGATTTTCTGGAAAACCTGGCGCGGGTGCTGAAGCTGGATGCCACCGGGCGCTACCATCTGTTTTTGCTGGCGCATCAGCGGCCGCCGGTGCCGGTAGGCCATCAATGGTGTCAGGTATCGCCGCTGGTACGCCGCCTGCTGGACGACCTGAAACTGCGCCCGGCTTACGTCATGAACCTGAGTTGGGACATCATCGCCTGGAACCCGGCGGCGGATCGGCTGTTTGCCATCGGCGATCGCCCGGCGCAACAACGCAACATGCTGTGGATGCTGTTCGCCGATCCACAGCTCAACCAGCGGCTGATGGAGTGGCAGGCGCAAGCGCCGCAAATCCTGGCCAGCTTTCGCCGCGACTATGCCCGCGCACCGGAAGACGCCACCATGCAGCAACGGGTTCAGACGCTGGAACAGGTATCACCGCAGTTCCGCCAGCTGTGGCAGCAGCATGATATTCACGGCCTCTGCCAGGGGCAGCGTACTTTCACGGTGCCGGGTGCCGGCCAGGTGACGTTCGAACATGCGTCGTTCATTGTCGATGAGGAAAATCATTTGCGACTGGTGATGTACAGCGCGCTGGCGCAATGCCCGGCCAGCGCGGCGTTTGAGGCATTACTGCAGGCGTAAGGCTATTTACGGCTGTCAAAAATCAGCTTGCAGGCCAGCCCGGCGAATACGCCACTCAGCAGGTAGTTCGGCCAGCGCGCGCTGAAGCGGCGGCCGACGAAACGGCTTTTCATGCTGCTGACCGCCATGATCAACCCGCCGTTAATCAGCAGCCCCACCAGATTCAGCACCGTCGCCAGTAACAGCATCTGCACCACCAACGAACCGGCCTGCGGATCGATAAACTGTGGGAACAATGCCAGAACGAACAGCGCCATTTTGGGATTGAGGATGTTGGTGAACAACCCCTGTCGAAAAATCCGCATGGCCGGTACTGCCGCTAATCCGGCAGAAGCCTGCAAACTGCTGCCGGTTCGCAGCGTTTTCCAGGCCAGATACAGCAAATAGGCTGCCCCCAACATGCGCACCGCGTCATAGGCCAGCGGCACCGCGACGAACAGTTGCGACAGGCCTAACGCCGCCGCCAGGGCGTGGCAATAGGTGCCAAGCTGGATCCCCGCCAGTGACGCGAAACCCGCGCGTCGGCCCTGACTGACGCTGCGTGAAGCGATCAGCAACATATCCGGGCCGGGAGTCACCGTCAGCGCCAGGCAGGCGCCGGAAAACAGCAAAAGTGTGGAAGCATCAACCATAAATCACCTGGTACCGCGTGGCGGGAAACAGGTTTTATCATAGATCTACCGCCGCCGTTTGTCAGCTCTGTCACTGTTCGGGGGCCTGCTTGCCGCCTGGCGCAGCCGTTAGCCGAACGCGGCGCTCACCCAGCAGGTTCATGCCCGCGGCCGCCAGCAGGATGATAGCCGCGCCGGCAAACTGCAGCGCCACCAACCGATGACCAAATGCCAGCCGATCCACCAGCATGGCGGCAATCGGATAAATAAAGGACAGTGAGCCGATCAGGTTGGTCGGCAACTTTTGGATCGCGCCATACAGCAATACGTACATGATCCCGGTGTGTAATACCCCGACCGTCACCAACATGCCCCACTGTCCGGCACTGGCCGAGGCATGGAAATCCACCAGCGGTAGCAGCATCACCACGCCGACCGTGACCTGGATCAGCGCAATCAGGTGCGGCGGCGTCCCTTTCAGTCGTTTGGCGGCCAGCGCCATCAGGGCATAGAAAAACGCCGCCCCCAACGCCAGCAGAATACCCATCAGGTAGTTATTCTGTCCGCCCGCCTGTTTCGGCTGCGCCAATACCACCAGCATCATGCCGACAAATGCCAGCACCAACCACAGCAGTTTGCGGGCGGTCAGTTTCTCACCGAGAAACACCGCACCCAGCGCCACCAGCATAAACGGCTGAGTGTTGTACACCGCGGTAGCGATGGAGATCGACGCATAAGAATAAGCGGCAAACAGCAGCAGCCAGTTGATCACCAGCGCAACGCCACCGGCAATCGCCACCAGCAGCGTAGTGCGCGTCAAAATATCACGTCGCAGTTGGCCCAGCGCCGCGCAGATTGCCAGCAGCACCAACGCGCCTATCGCACAACGCCAGAACACCACGTTAATCACCGGCTGGCCGGACATCAGCACAAACCAGCCAATGGTGCCGGAAATCAGCATCGCGGCGATCATCTCCAGCGAGCCGCGTTTTATCTCTGCATTCATGGTTGTTTCCTCAGGGTAGCCCAATACGCTTATCTTGCGGCTTTCCCGCGCCGGTTTCCATGGCATAAAAAAGGCCATTATGCTTAACTGCCTTTTTATCGAAGGCATAAAACATAAATAACCTAATGGAGGTTGTATGGATGATATCGATCGCCAGATCCTGACCCTGCTGGCCGAGGATGCACGGGTGTCGCTGAAAACCCTCAGCGCCAGCGCCGGACTGTCGTCACCCAGCACTTCGGAACGGCTGCGGCGGCTGGAAGAAAGTGGTGTGATCCGGGGCTACACCCTGAACGTCGATTTGCAGGCGTTGGGCTACGCTTTTCAGTCGCTGGTGCGCATCAAACCGCTGCCGGGCATGCTGAAGAAGGTTGAACAGATGATCCAGGCGACCCCAGAGGTAATTGAATGTGACAAGGTGACCGGCGAGGACTGCTTTATCGTGCGTCTGGTGGCGCACTCGATGGAGCAACTCGACCAGACCCTTGATCGTCTGGCCGAGTGCGCGCAAAGCAACACGTCTATCGTCAAAACCACGCCGGTGAAGCGCCGCCTGCCGCCGCTGCTTTGATTAACGCGTACGCCGACGGGCGAACGGATCCTTGCGCTTTTTGTCTTTTTTCTCTGCCGCAGCGGCAGATTTGACCGCGGCCAAGTGCGCCTTGTCGGCTTCAGGGACTTCGCGCTGTTCGATAGGAAACACCGGCAACGCCGCCAGCAAGCGCGAACCATAGCTTTTGGTCAACAGGCGGCGATCGTAAATCACGATCTCGCCGTGGCATTCATTACTGCGGATCAGTCGGCCCACTTGCTGGATCAGGTTGAACGAAGCGCTTGGCAGGCTCTGTACCTCAAACGGATAGCGCTTCAGCGACTTCAGCCATTCGCCCTCGGTCAGGATCACCGGGCTGTCGATCGGTGGGAAGGCAATTTTGTGGATATGTACCTGGGTCAGCAGCTCACCTTTCAGATCCAGCCCTTCGGCGAACGACTGCAGGCCGATCAACACGCTGGCGGTGCCCTTCTCGACCCGCTTACGGTGCTCTTCCACTAACCGGTAGCGCGGTTGATCGCCCTGTACCAGCAGCATCAGGCGCAGATCGGTGACGTAGCTGAGAAAGGTCTGCATCGCCCGGTGGCTGCTGAACAAGATCAGCATGCCCTTGTGCTTGCCGCTGGCCTGCTCGGCACGGAAAAAGCGCGCCATCTCTTCCAGGTGTTCGGCCTCATTGGCCATCGCCGGCTCAAAGCGCATGTTCGGAATGACAATCTTGCCCTGCTCCACGTGATTGAACGGCGAAGACAGGGATTCGAAGCGATCGCCGGCCTTTTCACTCAGCCCACTCATTTCTTGCAGACGCGCAAAGCTGTTCAGCGAGCGCAGCGTCGCCGAAGTGATCACTACGTGCGGCACCTTGCGCCACAGCAGCTTTTCCAATTGATCGCTGACGCGGATCCCCACGCAGTGCAGATACAGATGGGTCACGTTATCGCGCAAGTCGCGCGTGACCCATTTGGAGATCGGCGCATTGGAAGACTTGTCCAACGCCGCCAGCCGCCACAGTTTGCTCATCGCCTCCAGATACCCCAGGGTGCGGCTCATCTGAATGATGGAACGGTGCAAACGGACAATGTCGTGCTTGCCGGTCTGTTCGCTGAGATCGTTGACGATAAACTCTGCCACCCCGCGCAAAGCGTCGGTCAGTTTGAACAAGCGCGCGCAGGTTTCCACCATTTCCGCCGGCAGTTCGCCCATTTCAAAACGGTGTTCGGCGATGACGGTGTCAGTCGGCAGATAAGCGCTGACCTGATGCTCGAAAATCTGGATCAGTTCGCGCAGTTCTTCACAATGGTTTTTCAAACGTTCGTCGTTCGCCAACCCCGGCGGACTTTTAGGTCGGTATTGCGTCATGCACTGCTCAACGTGACGCACGATCATGTCCAACTGCAGGTTAGTCGACAATGCGGTGATTTCGCCCTCAATCTCCAGTGCGTCACGCGCCACTTCCGGCAAATGATGGCCTTCGTCCAGCACCAGCAGTAGCTCTTTCGGGTTGGGCAGCACCGATTCGGTTTCCAGCGCCGCCATCACCAGCGCATGGTTAGCCACCACCACGTCGGCGGTCTCAATTTCTTTGCGGGCGATATAAAACGGGCATTCACGGATGTAATGGCAGTTACGGCCCAGACAGTTGGCTTTATCGGTGCTCAGTTTGATCCACAGAGGATCATCAATCGACAGCTGATAATGGTCGCGCAGCCCGTCCCATTCATGGCGGCTGAGCGCTTTGCTCAGCTTTTGGCACAGCGCCTGTTCTTCCCCGTTGGAAGGGGCCAGTTCGTCGCCCAGAAACAGCATCAGGTCGCCCTGCTCGCTGACGTCAGTGCTCAACGCCGCCAGGTTACGCGGGCAAACATAACGCCCGCGACCAAAGGCACCGGTAAATTTCAGATCGGGAATGATCTTCTTCAGCAGCGGCAAATCCTTGCTGTAGATCTGATCCTGCAGCGCCACGTTAGCGGTGCTGACCACCAAAGGTTTGCTCTCGGCGCGGCCAACGGCGATCCCCGGGATCAGGTATGACAAGGTTTTGCCTACGCCGGTCGGTGCCTCGATCGCCAGATGGCGCGGATAATCACCGGCCAGCGTTTTCGCCACTTCGGCGATCATCTGCCGTTGCGGTGCACGGGAAATAAAATCCGGTATTTGCTGCTGCAGGGCTTTGTACCACTGGCCAATCTGATCTTTAACTGCAGGGGAGAGCGCCATTCAACTCTATATCGTTACGAAATGATGGCGCTATTGTCCCACAGACCGTCGGCCGCGTCAGCCTGGCCTTCGATCATTGAGGCGCGACCCGCACTGAACGACCACTCGTCCAACTGAGTGGTGGTGATCACCACCATCACATCTTGCGGCCGTAACTGCAGATTTTCCGCCAGCAGCTCCGCCAACCGCTGATAAAAACGCTGTTTGGTCAGGGTATCGCGCGGACGGCCAGCGGTAATGTAAAACAGCACAAAATCCGCCGAACGCGGGCCGCCCAGATAGTCACGATCGTAAATCAGCTCTCCCGGGCGATATTGATCGATGGCCTGGAATTTATCGGCCGGCGGTACGCTGAAGGTTTCTACCAGCGCCTGATGCAGGCTGTCTGACAGGGTTTTCAGGTATTGCGCAGATTTCCCCTGATGCAAAGCAATGCGGCTAAATGGCATGAGACGACTCCTGTTTCAGTTCGCGTAAACGCGTTACGGCAGAGGCTGCCGCAGGCCAGCCGGCATAGAACGCCAGATGAGTGATCACCTCGGCAAGCTGTTCGACGTTCACGCCATTGCGCTGGGCCAGTTGCAGATGAAACGGCAATTGCTCCACGCGGTTAAGCGCCACCAGCGCCGCCACGGTGATCAGGCTGCGCTCACGCGGGGTGAGTATCGGCCGCTGCCAGACGTCGTCGAATAATACGCTGTCACTGAGCTGTGCCAGTTTGGGGGCTATGTCGCCGAACGCCTGCTGGCCGGCCTGTTGGGAAGGTTGCATCATTTTCTCCTGTCGATTTACCGATAGCCCCACGCTACCCGCAAACACCGCAGGCGAAAATCGGGATTTTTAACACTAAAGATTCATAAAAACAGGATGGTTAGCTCCAGAGGACGGCGCGCGAGGCGACGCAATGTATAAATCTCACACATGATTTCTCACAATACCCGAAGGTGTATCGATGACAGCCGACAGTCATCCAGAGAAGAAATTCACTCTTTCCGCAACTTTTTTAATCGTTCGACATGGAAATGAATATTTTGTCATAAATAGATCACATAACTACGGTAAAAAACCTGCGCTGCAAACAAACGGGCGGCACAGTGAAACAGCAGTACAACTGATGATAAGCGTCTTTCAATCGAATAAAGCAGGGTAAATCATGAAACGTAATCTTCTGGCCGTTATTATTCCGGCACTTTTAATTGCGCAGACAGCACAGGCAGCAGAAATCTACAATAAAGACGGCAACAAACTTGATTTTTACGGCCGCGTAAAAGCACTGCACTATTTCTCTGACGATGCCGGTAATGATGGCGACAAAACCTATGTGCGTATCGGTTTTAAAGGCGCTACTCAAATTAACGATATGCTGACTGGTTATGGCCAGTGGGAATATCAGATTTCAGCTAACCATTCTGAATCCGACAGCGCGAAAGATACCAAGACTCGTCTGGGCTTCGCCGGTCTGAAATATAAAGATATCGGTTCCTTCGACTACGGCCGCAACTACGGCATTATTTATGACGTCGGCGCCTGGACGGATATGCTGCCAGAGTTCGGTGATGATGCTTACGTCAAGACCGACAACTTTATGAATGGCCGTACCAACGGCGTGGCGACCTACCGTAACAACGACTTCTTCGGCCTGGTTGAAGGTCTGAAGTTCGCGGTACAGTACCAGGGCAAGAACGAAAACGACGGTCGCGCCAACAGCAAGGCGAACGGCGACGGTTGGGGTCTGTCTTCCAGCTATGAAATCATCGACGGTCTGAGCGTTGGCGCTGCCTACGCCTCTTCCAACCGTACTGCCGGCCAAAAAGCGGGCACCTTCGGTAAGGGCGATAAAGCAGATATCTGGGCTGGCGGCCTGAAATACGACAATAACGACGTTTATCTGGCGGCGACCTACTCGCAAAGCCGTAATATCGCGCCTATTTCCGGTACTGCGACCATCAACAACAATTCTACCTCCGTTAGCGGCTTTGCCAATAAAGCAGAAGGTCTGGAATTGGTTGCACAATATCAGTTCGACTTCGGTCTGCGTCCATCGCTGGGTTATGTTCAGCAGAAAGGCAAGGATATTGAAGGTATCGGCGATGCCGACCTGGTTAAATATATCGATGTCGGCGCTTACTACTATTTCAACAAGAACATGTCGACCTATGTCGATTATAAAATCAACCAACTCGACGGCGATAATAAGCTGGGTCTGAAAGACGACAACGTTATTGCTGTCGCCCTGACCTACCAGTTCTGATGTGATGAATAACCACCACTGCAAACTTTAGCTTCGGCTACTTGATCTCAGAGTGACTTCGCCGGGCGGCTACGCCCGGTTTTTTTATTTTCCTCTCCCCTTGCCCCTCATCACCGCACCAGGAAACTTGCCTTACAAAACAAACGGGTCTACATCTATATGTTGCGCAAATCAACCTGGATGACCTATGCCAAACACTTCCCCCTTCGAATACCACTCCGCCCTGCGCTACAGCAGTGACGAGTTGGCACAGATCCTTTGTCATTGTTTTGAAAACTATATCGTGCGTTTCGTCATTGACGGTGACACCTTCGCCCGCCGCTTCGGTGCCGAAGATCTCAGTCTGAATGACAGCATTATCGTCACCCATCAACAGCAACCGGTAGCACTGGCGCTGATTAGCCGCCGCGGCTTACACAGCCGGGTGTCGGCGTTGTCTATCCGACCGGAAATGCGCGGTAAAGGGTTGGGTAAGGCTCTGATGCAACGAATTGTTGCCGACGCGCGTGAACGCGGCGATCGCCAACTGTCGCTGGAGGTGATCGAAGGCAATGACCCGGCGATTGCACTGTACCATCAGGCCGGACTGCGCATCGTGGGAACCCTGACCGGTCACCAGGCCGGCGAGCAGGTCGCAGCCAAGATTGTGCCGCTGCAAGAGATTGATCCGCTGTTTGTTTCCCACCGCCTGACGGCTGAAGGTGCCACCAGCCTGCCCTGGCTGATCGCCGCGGAATCGTTGTTCAAGTTACCCGGTAAACCCTACGCCTTTACCCTTGGCCAGCATCAGGCCTATGCGGTGGTGCAGGTCGGTGCGGATAAGTGTTTTTTGCGCATGATTTACGTACCACCGCAGCACCGCAGCCAGGGCCATGCCCGGGCGATGTTGACCGCGCTGCAGGCAAAGTTTTCACCATTACCGCTAGTGGCCAACGTCTACGTTCCCGAAGTGGCCGCCCCCTTCTTCGACCGGCTCGGCTGGCAGCAGGATCCATTACGCCAGTTTGAGATGACGATGGACTTAGAAACACCACAATAACAACCAGAGAGCGATCCCTTTATGACAGGAAAAAACAGGCAGACAGTGGCCCTTGGCGCGGCGTTTGGCATTGCGCTACTGACTCTGACCGGCTGTGCACAGCCGCCAAAAACCGATCTGCAAGCCCAGCAACGTCTGGCGGATCAGTCAGTGCTGGCACTGAACTGGTTCCAGCAGTCCGGCGAATATCAGGCGCTGTCACACCAGGCGTTCAACAGCGCCAAACTGGCCTTTGATCAGGCCAAGGCCACGCCGGGCAAGAAGAAAGCGGTAGTGGTTGATCTGGACGAAACCCTGCTCGACAACAGCCCGTACTCCGGCTGGCAGGCACAGCAGGGCCAACCTTTCGCCGCTGCCACCTGGGCCAAATGGTCACAGGCGGAGCAAGCCGGTGCAGTGCCGGGTGCCGTGCAGTTTGCCCGTTACGTCAATAGCCATCAGGGCACCATGTTCTACGTTTCCAACCGCAAGCTGTCTGAATACGCCGCCACGGTAGCCAATATGCAGAAACTGGGCTTTACCGGCATGTCGGAAAAAACCGTGCTGCTTAGCGGTGACACCTCCAACAAGCAGCCACGCTTCGACGCCATCAAGAACGCGGGTTACGACATTGTGGTCTACGCCGGTGACAACCTGAACGACTTTGGCGCAGCGACCTATCACAAAGATAACGCACAGCGCCGGGCGTTTGTCGCCGACAACCAAAGCAAATTCGGCACCGAATACATCGTGCTGCCGAACCCGCTGTACGGCGACTGGGAAAGTGGTATGGCGAAGGACTATAACAAGCTGACGCCAGAGCAAAAATTGCAGATACGCCAGCAAGCCATCAAGGCCTGGAACGGGCAGTAGTTGGATTAGATGGATGCTGCAGTCAGTGCCCTCACTGAGTCTATTACCCTATGGATTTCGAGTTGCAGCTAGGCGGCAAACTCGTTCATCCCCAGGAGCTTACTCAAGTAAGTGACTGGGGTGAACTAGTGCAGCCAACAACGCTGCAGCTTGAAAGACGACGGGGAAAATTACAGCAACTTATACATATAACTGGTGGCATCCAGCGCGCTGCCGTTGCTGGCGAGGGCGTATTGCGGAATGCTGCCGGCCAGTTGAAAGCCCATTTGGCGATACATGCCTTCCGCCGTATCGCCGGTCAGGGTATCCAGCACCAGTAAATGCCGCTGAAGCTCAGCCGCCTTTTGTTGCACCTGTAGCATCAGGCTACGGGCGATGCCCCGGCGGCGAGCGTCCGGGTGCACCATCAGCTTTACCACCTCCGCCCGGTGGCGGCCGTTGTCCGGCATCGCCAGCAACAATTGTACCGTGCCAACCACCCGCCCGGCATCGTATGCCACCAACAGCAACCGTTCCCCACGCTCAAACGCCGGTAACAGGCCACGCCAGAACGCCTGAGCCTGATCCAGACTGAACGGCATAACAAAACCAATGCTCGCGCCCTGGGCGACGCTGGCTTGCAGCATTTCGGCCAGTTCAGGGATCGCGTTGTGTGCCGCTTCTGCATTCAGTTGCTGTATCTCAATCATGATTAAGGCCTGCTGATAACGAGGGTATAGTGGGCCGGCTCAGGGCCGGGGGCATGAAATTTTGAAGCGCCGAACAGCCGATAACGCAGGCAGTCACCCGGCTCAAGCTGGAAGGTTCGTGCCTCCAGCGTCAGTTCGAGCCGGCCTGCCAGCAGCCACAGATGGTGCTCAAGCGCATGTACCGAAGGCGCGTCATAGGCAATCTCCGCCCCGGCCTCGAGGGTGCATTCAATAAACTCGGCCTTATACAAGGCGGCAGGCGGTGAGACCGAACGACGATGAAAACCGCTGGTGCGATCAACCCACACCGTTTGCTGTTCACGATGCAGCAGCTCCGGCGGCTCGTCCTCGACCTCACTCAGCAGCCGCGACATGGTCAGCCCATAAGCCGAGCACAGCTTATTTAGCAGTGAGGCGGTCGGGCTGGTTTCAGTGCGTTCGACTCGCGACAACGTCGCCCGGCTGATACCGGTTTGCTGCGCCAGCTCCTCCAGCGACCAACCCTGCTGCTGACGTAAATCAGACAACCGTTGCGCCAGCCGGAGATCGGCGCTCTCCAATTCGTTATCCATGTTTTAGTCTCTGATGCAAAAAAAATCCCATATAAGAGAAATAATCTCAAATACGGGATTCGTCAATCAGATTTTTAACCGGTAGTAAAATTCGTTGAGAGGTCTTTCGTTCCTACGACGATAACGCCGACGGATCTGGTACCCGCTGCTCACCTTCAACAACCGGCGGTGCGATCGCCGCACAGCGCCAGGCGCTGAACACCGCCAGCAGCGGTGCCAGTGCGAACAACAGGAACAGCCAGCGCGCCGCGGAGGCCGCCCCCGCCGATCCACCCGGTACGTTCAGCCCCGCCAGATTAGCAATCATCCCGGCCAGGGCAGCACCAAAGGCGGTCGCAAACAGTTGTACCGTGGTGATCGATGCCCCGGCAATATCCTTATCCGCCTCAGGCGAGACTTGCAGGATCCGCGTCAACAGGTGCGGCCAACCGAAGCCAATACCGAACCCCACCAACGTCAGGGCAATCACAATCGGCGTCAGCCCCGCCCAGTGCCCGCCGGATGGTATTGGCATTAGCACGCCCAGCGCTAACAGCCCCACCAACACAAACAGTGGTCCGCTGATGATCGCCCGGCGGATGCCTGCGCTGCGCCAACCAGAACTGAGGATCTCCGATAACGTCCACCCCGCCGCCATGGTGGCCGCAATATAGCCGGAAATCAGCGGTGACTGGCCGTGCAGTGTTTGCAGGAAATAAGGCACAAAGATTTCGCTGGTCATACCCACCACCAGCAAAGAGACGGTGATATACAGCGAGGCCAGAGGTGACCCACGGCGTAAGGCCCCCTTCGGCAGCAGGCGGGCACGGGAGTGCGCTTCACGCTGTATCAGCCAGGCCATCATCAGCACCGCCAACGCAATCCCCCCTAAATTAATCCACGCGCTGTCCGCCAGGCTGCCGGCAGAAACCACCAGAACCGCCGTTGCCAGCAACAACAGCTGGGCCACCGGCAGCGGTGCCGCCTGTTGCTGCGGCTTGCCTTTCGGCAGGATCAGGAAGGTAAACCCGGCGTACAACACCATCACCGGCAGCAGGATGCCAAAGGCCCAGCGCCAGGCGTTCAATTCGGCAAAGATGCCGCCCACCGCCGGCCCCACCAGGGTCGCGATGCCCCACATCGCCGAAATCAGCGCCATCGCCCGCGGCCATAGCTTTTGCTCAAACACCAGATTGATCATCGCGTATGAAAGCGCGAAAATCAGCCCGCCGCCGAAGCCCTGCACGGTTCGGCCGACCAGCATCACCGGCATCGACGGTGCCAACGCACACAGCATCGCCCCGGCGATAAAGAACAGTGATGCCACCACGTAGGCACTGCGAGCCCCATAGCTACTGAGCAAGCGTGCCGATAATGCCGACCCCAGAATCGACGCCACCACAAACAGCGTGGTGTTCCAGGCATACAGATCCAGACCGCCTATATCCTGCACCACCGAGGGCAAAATGGTGGTAGCGACCAGAATATTGATTGCATGCAGCGCTACACCGAGTGAGAGCGCGATCGCACTGGCACCATTTTTGCCGGAAAAAAGATCGGCCCAGCGGCTATCATCGTTGGTTATCACGGTTGTCGTCCTGTTTTCAGAGGAATGGCATTGAGTTAATAGTGATACTGCGTTAAATTTAACAAGAATTATCTTGGAATAAGAGTAGGGTGAGGCGGAGAAATATGTCAAGAATAAACTTGGAAAATAGCGGTGGTCCCGCACAATCGGTCAGTGACCGTTTGCTGACACTATTAAAAACCCGCGGCCCACAGCAAGCGTCTGATGCAGGCAAAGTCCTTGGCACCACCGGCGAGGCCGCGCGCCAGCAGTTCGTCAAGCTGGCAAAAGATGGGTTGGTTGAAGCCGTAGCAGAGACCCGTGGCGTCGGTCGCCCGGTACAGCTGTGGCACCTGACTGCCGCAGGCAATGCCCGTTTTCCGGATACTCATTCCGAACTGACGGTACAGCTGCTGCGCACCGTGCGCGACAAGCTGGGTGAACAGGCGATCGAATTGTTGATCGACACCCGCGAGCAGGAAACGCGCATTAACTACAAACAGGCGATGGTCGGCGCCACCGATTTACAGGAGCGCGTCGAGCGCCTGACGGCGATCCGTTGTCGCGAAGGCTACATGGCCGAATCACGCGTACAGGAAGATGGCTCTTTTCTGCTGGTAGAGAACCACTGCCCTATTTGCGCCGCCGCCAACGTTTGTCAGGGATTCTGCCGGGCGGAACTGAGCATATTCACCGAGGTGTTGCAGGCGCAGGTTGAACGCTCCGAACATATCCTGGCGGGGGCACGCCGCTGCGCCTACCGAATTTCATTGCTGTAACCGATACCCGGCGCAAGGCATCCTGCAGGCTGGCGTCATCCGGTGGTTCATCACCGGCTCGCCAGCCCGTTGCCTGCTTAAAAAAGTACTGAAAAGCGTTGCTTATCCTCTGTCCGATCGGGTTTACTGAGCCCTCTAATAATAACCTTCCCTGCAGAATTAAAATCCATGCTGAGCCAAAGTAGCCGTAACGTCCTGCCGTTAATCGGGGCGCTGTTCACGTTATATATTGTCTGGGGTTCGACCTACTTCGTTATTCGTCTGGGCGTCGAGAGCTGGCCGCCGCTGATGATGGCCGGTATCCGCTTCCTGGTCGCCGGCATTGTGCTGTTCAGCTTTTTGGCACTGCGCGGCCATGCATTGCCCACGGCAAAGCAGTGGCTGGCTGCCGGAACCATCGGTATTCTGCTGCTGGCAGTAGGTAATGGCCTGGTGACCGTGGCAGAGCATCAGAACGTGCCTTCCGGCATTGCCGCCGTAATGGTGGCGACGGTGCCGCTATTCACCCTGTGCTTCAGCCTGCTGTGGGGCATGCGCAATACCAAGCTGGAATGGGCGGGTATCGGGCTGGGCCTGGTGGGGATCGTGCTGTTGAATACCGGTAATAATCTGGTTGGCAACCCCACAGGCGCGCTGCTGATCCTGCTGGCTTCTGCCAGTTGGGCCTTTGGTTCCGTGCTGGGCTCGCGTATTTCGCTGCCGGCCGGACCGATGGCTGGGGCAGCGGAAATGCTGGTCGCCGGTGTGGTTCTACTGGTCGTTAGCCAGCTTAGCGGCGAGCGTCTGACGCAGATGCCCACCGCCAAAGGCTTCTTCGCGCTCGGTTATCTGATTGTGTTCGGTTCGATGCTGGCGATCAGCGCCTATATGTTTTTACTGAAAAACGTGCGCCCGGCGGTGGCAACCAGCTATGCCTACGTCAATCCGGTGGTGGCGGTGCTGCTCGGTATCGGCTTTGCTGGCGAGTCGTTGGCACCGCGCGAATGGGCAGCGCTGGTGATTATCGTCGCGGCGGTAGTGCTGGTCACGCTGGGTAAGTTCCTGTTTGCGCGCCCTACCAGTCGTGTAAAAAACGTGGAGCAATAAGGTAGGGGCGCTGCATGCTGCGCCCGCATCCATCGGGGCGAATATATTCGCCCCCTACGGTCACTGCTGCAGCTTGAAAGACGACGGGTATAAAAACGATTCTTGTTTCGTCCGTTGAAGAGACTATAATTCCCGCTGTTCCGGGCAACCTGCGAAATCATCCCAATGCTGAAAAAATCGTTCATTATCGTTATCTTTCTGTGTGCCTTTGGTTCACTCGGCGGCGTATTCCTGGCCGGGCTGAATATGTACACCCGTTCCACCACGCCAAGCGAAGAAACCACCACCTCCAGCGAAGCCGCTGCCAGCGCTACACCGGCGGAAGGCATTCAGAGCAAGTGATGCGCCATCCAGTCCTGACAGCGCTGCTGTAAAAAGCGCTGCAACAGCCTGACGCGCTCCGACACCTGCGAACGGTGCGGACAAACCAGGCTGATGGGCACCGTGTCGCTTTGCCACTCCGGCAACAATGCCAGCAGCCGTCCGGCCTGGATATCCGCCACCACATCAATGGCTGATTTACGGACAATCCCGTGCCCGGCCAACGCCCAGCGTCGTGCCACTTCGCCGTCATCGGTAAAATAACGGCCGGTCAGCGGCACCTCCGTCAATTCATCGCCTCGCCAAAAACGCCATTCCGCCTGCCTGCGCCCACTGGGTTGGTAAATCAGAATGTTGTGCTGAGCCAGATCGGCCGGTGTTTGCGGCACGCCATGCTGTTGCAGATAAGCCGGACTGGCGCAGATCAAACGGCGGTGCTGCGACAGGATCGGCAGCGCCACCAACGAAGAGTCCGCCAGTTGCCCGAAGCGTAAAGCAATGTCCACCGGTTCGCGAAACAAATCGGCATGACGGTCGTTAATCAGTAATTGCAGTTGGATATGCGGGTGTTGCCGTTTGAATTCATCGAGCCAGCCCAACAACAGATTGCGGCCAAAATCCGAAGGGGCGGAAATCTGCAATACGCCGGACAGCCCCTGATGTTTCTCACGTATCGCCTGCTCACCCTCCGCCAGCGCCCCCAATGCCAGCCGGGCACTGTCGAGATAGCGCTGCCCTTCTTCCGTCAGGCGCAGGCTGCGGGTGGAACGCACCAGCAACCGAACCCCCAACCGCTGTTCCAGCCTTTTGATCGCAATACTGGCCGCCGCCGGCGTGATATCCAACGCACGCGCCGCCGCTGAAAAACTGCCGCCTTCCACCGTACGGACAAACACTTCAAGGTCGATAAAGGATGTCATGGGTCTTCCTGCGTCACGCCTATTATTAAAAATATTTAACAAGTGTTTGCCATTTAGGCCAATTGTTCGCGGATTTTCAATAAGGAATGATAGATAACACCGAAACTCACAGTAATTGAGGCGTTATCATGATTAGTCCTTCTTCTTCCCTGAACCGGCAAAAGCTGGTGATCCTTGGCGGTAACAGCGGCATTGGTGCGGCAGTGGCTTATGCCGCGATAGAACGCGGGGCCAATGTGGTGTTGGCTTCACGCCGCGTCGGCAGCATGCAGCAATACCAACCTGCCGACGGCGGCGGCAACCTGCGGGTGATGCAGGCAGACGTGACCGATGAAAACTCACTGCGCGCGCTGTTTGCCGAAATCGGCGAGTTCGATCATCTGGTGTTCACCGCCGGCCCGGCAGTGCAGGCCAGGCTGTTGGCAGAAACCGATTTTGACGAGGCGCAGGCCAACTTCGACGTCAAACTGTGGGGTGCACTGCGTGCAATTAAGGCTGCATTGCCCAGCCTGTCGCCACGGGGCTCCATCACCCTGACCTCCGGTCAGCTATCGCGGAAATACCTCAGCGGCCAGTTGATTAAAACTGGCATCAATGCGGCATTGGAGGCGATTGGCAAGCAGTTGGCGAAAGAGTTGGCACCGCGACGGGTCAACGTGGTGAGCCCCGGTGTCACGGCCACCGAAGCCTACGACGCCCTGAGCGCCGAGCAGCGTCAGGCGATGTTTGCCAAAACCGGCGCTGGGTTGCCGGTTGGGCGTGTCGGTCTGGCGGCGGAGGTAGCAGCGGGCTATCTGCTGGCGATGGAAAACGGCTTTATCACCGGCAGCGTGATCGATATTGACGGCGGCGGGCTGCTGTAAAATTACAGCGCCGTCACGCCAAACGCGGCGGCCTGTTGTTCCAGCCCGGCGATTTTTTGGTATGCCGAACGTGGCACCAGACTGAAATCACCGATCAACAGGCTGTCACTTACCGCTTCGCCCAGCATCGCCCTGGCCCCGGCGCGCAAGATCTCCAGCTGTTCGGGCGGGGTTTGTGCCGAAGTGATCAGTGGCAGCCCCGGAACAGTGGCGGTTCGCCCAATAATTTTTAGTCCCGCCAATGCCTGCGGCTGCGCCCGCTTCAACAGTTCAAGGCTGACGCAATCAACGGCGGCGATATCCGCCTGCCGATTTTGGATCAGTTTTATCGACTGATAATGTGCCCCAGAGGCAATAGCGGAACTGAAGAACTTTCCGTCATGAGCCAAGGGGGCTATCAACGCCCGCAGGCTGTTATGGCCTGACTGCGAGTCGGTGCTGTTATAGGCGGCAACCCGGCCGCGAAAATCCTCCAGCCGTTCGCCGGGTTCGTCATCGCGTACCACCAGCCAACTGCTGTATTCCGGCCCTTCACAACCCTCAACGCGGTAGTGATAGGTACCAATCAACTGAACCTGCGGCAGGCTGACGGCCAACGGATAGCCACAGGTTTGACTGAGCAATAAGTCATCCCGCTGCCAATGCTGCGCCAGATCCTGCGGCCAACTAAGCAATTCGGGCGCTTGCGGCAACCCCAGTTGCAGCAATTTGCCACGCAGCACCTGCCAGAAGGCTGCGGCCGGTTGATGAGTCACGCCGTACATCGGCAAAGATACCTGCATTTTTTCCCTTACCCCGCAGAAGAAGAAGTCACCAGCGCCTGCTGACGCCAGGCAGTGAGACGACGCACCCAGCGCTCAAACAGCATATCGGTGATGATCGCCAACAGGGCCACCACCACCGCGCCCTGGATCACATAGGCGGTATTAAAGCCGCTCAGGCCAATAATGATTGGCGAGCCCAGCGTTTTGGTGCCGACGGTAGAGGCGATTGCCGCCGTACCGATATTAATGATCACCGAGGTACGGATTCCGGCCACGATCACCGGGGCTGCCAGCGGCAATTCAACACGCCACAGGATCTGCCGGGGGCTCATCCCTACCCCCTGCGCAACTTCACGGGTCGCCGCAGGCACTGACTCAATACCCGCTAAGGTGCCCTGCAAGATCGGCAGTAAACCGTACAGCACCAGCGCGATGATCGCCGGCTGCTCGCTAAAGCCCATCACCGGCACCGCCACTGCCAGTACCGCCACCGGTGGAAAAGTCTGGCCGACCGCCACCAGGGTTTCCACCAGCGAGCGGAACTCTTTACCCGCGCGGCGCGTCACGCCAACCCCGGCTGCCACGCCAATCACCACGGCGATCAGGCTGGAGACGGCCACCAGCATCAGATGCGCCCATACCAGTGAGATAAAACTGTCCTGCTGATACACCGGCCGATCCAGATCGGGGAACCAGGCGGCAAACAGGCCGTGTAAATGATTCATGCCAAACACCAGTGCCAGCAACAGGGCAAAGGTCCAGGGCAGCGGATCGCGCAGCCAGCGCAGGGCCTGAGACCCACTCATGACAACGCCTTTTGGACAATCAGATCGCTGAAATGCAGCACGCCAAGCGCTTCCCCCTGCTCGCCTATCACCGGCAAACATTCGCTACCGCGTGCCACAAACACCGACAGCGCTTCGCGCAGGCTCATGGCGGCGGCAATAGGCTCCCCTGCCACATGGCCAGGACGCACCCGTTGTGCCACCGTTTCCAGCGACAGCAGCTTGATACCGCGATCGCTACGGCCAAAGAAATCACGCACAAAATCGTTAGCCGGTGCGGTCAATAACTCCAGCGGCGTGCCTTGCTGCACAATGCGGCCCTGATCGAGCAACACGATACGGTCAGCCAGCGCCAGAGCCTCATCGATATCGTGCGTCACCAGCACAATGGTGCGTCCGGAGAGATGATGGATGCGCGCAATCTCCGTTTGCAGCGCCGCGCGGGTCACCGGATCCAGTGCGCCAAAAGGCTCGTCCATCAGCAGCACTTCAGGGTCAGCGGCCAACGCACGCGCCACCCCAACCCGCTGCTGCTGCCCGCCAGAAAGCTGGTGTGGATAGCGGTGGCGGAACAGATCCGGCTCCAGGTGCAACAGCTCCAGCAATTCGGTCACCCGATCGCGAATACGCGCGCGCGGCCACTTCAGCAGTTGCGGCACGGTGGCGATATTTTCTTCCACCGTCCAGTGTGGGAACAGGCCGATCGACTGAATGGCGTAGCCCATACGACGGCGCAGATCCTGCGGTTTGAATTTCTGGATCTCTTCGTCGGCAAAGTAAATCTTGCCCTGATCGTGTTCGATCAGTCGGTTGATCATTTTTAACGTCGTGGACTTCCCGGAGCCCGAGGTGCCGATCAGTACGGCAAATTCACCCTTGGCAATCCGCAGCGTCAGATCGTCCACCGCTGGCTTGCCCTGAAAAATCTTGCTGACCTGATTAAACTGAATCATCGGCGTGATACATCCAACATTGAAACTATAAATTTAAACAGCGAATCGACGATTACCGCCATCACGATCACCGGGATCACTCCCAGCAGTACCAGATCCAGCGCGCTGCTGAGCAGGCCCTGGAAGACGATGGCACCAAAACCTCCGGCACCAATCAGCGCCGCCACCACCGCCATGCCAACGGTTTGTACCGCCAAAATGCGCACGCCGGTCAGGAACAACGGCAATGCCAGCGGCAACTGTACGCGAAAGAATATCTGCCCACGCGTCAGCCCCATGCCGCTGGCAGATTCGATCACGCTGGCCGGCACGCTCTGCAACCCGGCCACCACGCTGCGCACCAGCGGCAGCAGCGCATACAGCACCAGCGCCACAATTGCCGGTGCCATGCCAATACCGCTGACGCCGTGTTCCGCCAGCCAGGGCAGCGCCGCCGCCAGACCGGCCAATGGCGCGATCAGCAAGCCGAACAGCGCAATCGACGGCACGGTCTGGATAATGTTCAGGGTAGAAAATATCGGCGTTTGCCAGCGCACAGAGCGAAAACACAGCACCCCGAGCGGAATGCCAATCAGCAGCGCCGGCCCCAGCGTTGCCAGCAGGATGGTCAGGTGCTGCAACAGCGCGGCGTCGAAGACGTCCTGCCGGTTGTAGTACTCTTTCAGCAGCGAAAGCTGATCCAACTGGTGGCTAAATAGCAGCGCCAACGCAGGCAGTATCACCAGCAGGTTGCCGAGCATGCGCCACAAATGTGAGGCGGTAATGCGGGCCATGGCGTCGGCGGCCATCAGCAGGCTCAGCGCCAGGATCAACCAGCAACCGCTGCCCCAGGAAGTCCGCGCCAGTTTAGAGCCTTCCTGCGCCAACTGTTGAGCCGCATGCCCACTCAACCAGAAGGTCAAAGCCAGTAGCGCCGAAGCCGCCAGTGCGGTTAACACCGCATTGCGCCTGCCGGGTGCCAGCAGGCTGAGCCCCGCCAGAACCACCATCGGCACCAGTAACCACAGCGCCGGACCGTGCAACAGGGAAATCAGGGAAATGCTCTTGCCCGACAGCAGGCGATTGGGGGCATAGCTGAGAAACGGCAGGCCAAAAGCGGCCAGCAGCAACAGAATGAGTAGCGTCAGTAGTACGCGGTTTTTTACGGCAATAATCAAAGAAACTCTCCAGCTCCATGTTGGCCCCCAGACGGGGGCCAATGGTGTTACCCCTTAACCAACCCTTTCTCTTTCAGGTAGGTAGCCGCCACCTGTTTGGCGTCCTGGCCTTCTACCGCAATCTGCGCATTGAGTTTTTGCAGCGTTGGGCCGTCAAGTGTTGCAAACACCGGCTTCAACAGTTCGGCGATATTGGCATGCTGTTTCAGCGTTGCCTCGCGGATAATCGGTGCCGGTGCGTAAATCGGTTGCACCCCTTTTGGATCTTCCAGCGTTATCAACCCCAGCGCCGCTACCGGGCCGTCGGTACCGTAGGCCATCGCCGCGTTAACACCGGAGGTTTGCTCCGCCGCCGCCTTGATGGTCACCGCCGTATCACCGCCGGCCAACGACAACAACTGGTCCTGATTCAGCTTAAAGCCGTAAGCGTTCTGGAACGCAGGCAGGGCATCCGGACGTTCGATAAACTCCGCCGAGGCCGCCAGCTTGAACTTACCACCGCCGTTGATCCACTTGCCCAGATCGGCCAGCGTTTTCAGGTGATTGGCGTCTGCCACATCCTGACGGATGGCGATGGTCCAGGTGTTGTTGGCCGGAGCCGCATCCAGCCAGACAATTTTGTTCTTGTCGTAATCCAGCTTCTTCACCTTTTCAAAACCGGCCTGGGCGTTTTTCCACGCCGGGTCTTTTTCATCAGAGAAGAAAAATGCGCCGTTGCCGGTGTATTCCGGGTAGACGTCAATTTCGCCGGAGGTGATCGCCCCGCGCAGTACCTTGGTGGTACCGAGCTGTAATTTATTGGTAGTTTTGATGCCGTTGGACTCCAGCACCTGCACGATAATGTTGCCGAGCAACGAGCCTTCGGTATCGATTTTAGAACCAACGCGCACCGTGTCGGCGGCCTGCGCCACGCCGACGCTCGCAGCAAGCAAACTCAGCGCCAGAGCCAGAGCGCGACCACGTGATGGGGTGATTGCCATACTTTTTCCTCTTGTTGTGTATTTTCCGGCTATTTGGCCAGATCGATTGGAAAATCCTGCGAAGCGCGCTTCCATCGCACAATCAATGTCTCCGCCGGCCAGACTTCATTTTCGCCCTCAATTTCCCTTGGCGACTCGCCGGCATTAAACGGATGAACCTCAACGGCGACCGGGGTAAATGCGTATTCACTCACCCACTGGCCATAGCCTTGCACCACAAATCCCTGGCTGCGCTGTTGATATTCATCACGCTCGGCCAGATACACCTGCCGTAAACCGTACCACGGTAAGCCGGGGAGATCATGGTGAACTAAATGATAGTTCAGATTAAGAAACAGCAGCCGCCACGGCCAGGCCGCCTCATTAATAATAGAACGTGCCTGCGGAGCTTCAACGGCGCGGTGCTCAAAAAACGATCTTACCTTGGTCAGCGCCAACGCCGGATAACCGATCGCCAGCAGGTAAAACACCGTGCCAATGCCGTGCAGTTGCAACCAGTTCATTACTCCCACCAGCAACAGTAAATGCACCAGCCACATCGCCAGAGTGCGCAAGTCACCGGCGGCGATCGCTTTCAGCGCATTCACCCCGGTAGCGATAATATCCAGCGCCGGGCCCAACAACATGCGACCACTCAGCGTATTGCGCACCTTTGCCAACAGCGGGTACAGCCGAGGAAAACGCTGCCATTGCGCCTGGCTGAAGTAATAGCTTTCGGGATCTTCATGCGGATCGGTCAGATGTTCATTACGGTGGTGCTGAAGATGCGAATCGCGATACAGGCCGTAGGGATACCACACCGCCAACGGCAGCAGGCCGAATAACTGATTCAGCCGTGGCCAGCGGGTCGGATGACCGTGGATCAGCTCGTGCTGCAGCGACATATACCAGGTGGTCAGCAGGATCAGCAACGGCGTGCCGAGCCACGGCCCCAGTGCCTGCCAGTACTGCACCACGCCAAACCAGCCGCCGTAAACCGCCGCCATAATGCCCCAGGTCGGCAGTTCCAGCCGCCAGGACCAACGCTGGTTAAGCTGCCGGATCCATTGACGTTGGGCAGGATGCAAATAGTGGCTATGGCTTTTGGCTGAGGACATGCGCAGGCTCGCTGTAAGAGATTTTGCTCAGTATCAGCGAGCGGCAGGGGCGCTCAAAATAACGAAAGCGGCAAAGCAAAGTTAAAAATCAGCTATTTCAGGGGACAAAATCCAGCACTACGCTGTGAAATAACGCGTACTCGGTCTCATTGGCCATTTTCGGCAGTTTGGCGCGTTGTACTGCCTGGCTTGCCGCCGCACAAAGCTCGGCATCGCCCTCCAGCACTTTAAAATCTTTCAGCGAGCCGTCGGGTAACAGATGAATGCTGATCGCACAGCTTTTGGATTTATATTTACCGGGCAACTGCATTTCCTGCGTGATGGCCTGGCGCATTCTTTCCGGGTAATTGCTGCGCTGCGGTTTCGTCGGCTGGGCTGAAGCCACCCGGTTCTCCAACCTGCCGTCCGCAGTAGGGTTACCGCTGCCGGCGCTACAGCCGGCCAATAACATCGCCAATAACCACATCCCTGTTTTCATCTCTCTGCATCCTTGTATTATCACCCGAAGGTGTCAAATCAGTGCTCCGGGTAGACGCCCCCGGCATCGGCTAACTGTTGTAATCGCTCACGCCACCATTTTGCTGCCAGACCGGTGGCATTTTCTCGCCAGCCAAAATAAGCGACATCGCTGCAGCGTTCGGATTCAACGCTTTTCGCTACCAGCTGGCCGCTTTTCAGGTAGGGTTCGGCCAAATATCGCGGCAGATAGCCACAGCCCAAACCGCTGAGTTGCGCCTGTAACTTGGCGTCGAAACCAAATACCGTCAAGGTGTCTTGTTCCTCGAGGATGTTCAGATTCTGCGGCGCATTCACCCGTGAGGTATCACGTACCACTACCGCACGGTGCTGGCGAATTTGGTCCTTTGGTATGGGTTCCGCCAGCGTGGCCAGCGGGTGCTGCGGAGCCACGGCAAACACGTAGTCCAGCCGCCCCAACTGACTAAAAGCATAGCCTACCCGCGACGGGGGTTCACAGATCGCACCAATAATAATATCCGCACAGCCATAGACCAGTGACTCCCAGGATCCGGCCAGCACCTCATGACCAAAACGCAGGCGGGTATGGTGATGCTGTTGATAGAACTCTTCAATCAGCGGCAGCAAGCGCTCAAACGGAAATGAAGCATCGATGCCGAGCGTAATTTCGCTTTCCCAACCGTTTTCCACATAGCGCGCCTGCTGCTCCAGATCCTGCGCCGCACGTAATATCGACCGACCTTTTTCCAACATCAGCTTGCCGGTATCGGTGAATTTCGCCCGATGGCCGGAACGATCAAGCAGCGTGATGTCGAGATCGTTCTCCAGTTTCTGCACCATATAGCTCAACGCCGACGGCGTTTTGAACAGCACCGCCGCCGCCGCGGCAAAGGAACCATGCCGGTCGAGCGCATCCAAAATCAGTAACGCTTCCAGGTTTAATCTCACCGCTCCCCCTCCGTGTATAAAAAAACTCAACAAGACGGCAAAAATTCTGCGCTATCTTTGAAATCTGCCCCTGCCTACCATGCGTTTTATCGAGATGACATTCATCATCTGTTAAACCGAAGTATCACTGGGAAGGTAAATCATGTCTAAATTTCAATTACTTGATAAAGATAATTCCGCACTGATTTTCATCGACCACCAGCCACAAATGGCTTTTGGCGTGGCTAATATTGATCGCCAGCAACTGAAAAACAACGTGGTCGGTTTGGCCAAGGCCGGCAAGATTTTTAATGTTCCTACCCTTTTTACCTCGGTGGAAACTGAGAGTTTCAGCGGCTACATCTGGCCGGAGCTGCTGGCGGTTCACCCTGAAATCACCCCGATTGAACGTACCTCGATGAACTCCTGGGAAGACGCCGCCTTTGTGAAAGCGGTGGAAGCCACCGGCCGCAAAAAACTGGTAATTTCCGCCCTGTGGACCGAAGTCTGTCTGACCTTCCCGGCGCTGATGGCACTCGAGGCCGGCTATGAAGTTTACGTAGTCACCGATACCTCCGGCGGCACCTCGGTCGATGCCCATGAGCGTTCGATCGATCGCATGGTGCAGGCCGGTGCCATCCCAGTGACCTGGCAGCAGGTGTTGTTGGAATACCAACGTGACTGGGTGCGCAAAGAGACTTACGACGCAGTCATGGCGCTGGTGCGCGAACACAGCGGCGCTTACGGCATGGGCGTTGACTACGCTTACACCATGGTGCATCACGCTCCAGCACGCGTGGCAAAATAACCTTCACCCCGGCCATGCGCCGGGGTTTTTCTGGAGTGGATCGCTATGGCTCACCCGCAGCATGTCACGTTAGTCATCACACACCGTTTGGCTCCGGGACAGGAGCCGGCCTACGAGGCCTGGCTAAAACGCATTATGCCCGAGGCCGCCAACTTTCCCGGTCACCTCGGCGTTAACGTGATCCGCCCTACCGGTAACGAGCAGGCCTACACCGTTTTGGTGCGTTTTGACAACCTCGACAATCTCTATCTGTGGATTAACTCGCCGCTGCGCAAAAGCTATATCGCGGAAGTTTCGCCACTGCTGTTGGAGAGCGACCGCATTGAAATTCGGCCCGGTGCAGAATTCTGGTTTACGCCACCGAGTGCCACTACCCGTCAGCCCGCCAAGTGGAAACAGTTTTTGATCACCCTGTTGGTGATCTTCCCTTCCACCAATCTGGTGCCCTGGTTTTGGGGCAAGCTGTTGCCGCAATTGAACGGCACGCTGACCGGCCATTTTCTTAATGACGCCACCGTGGTTGCCCTGGTGGTGTTCCTCTGGATGCCAATCGTGACCCGTGTATTTCATCAATGGCTAACCCGCCGTTAGGCGGCCTGCCGGGAGAACGTTATGAGTAACCATGCTTCCCTGATTATCACCAACGGTAAATTTCACACTGTCGATCGCCAGGCACCTACCGCCCAGGCAGTCGCCATCCGCGACGGCAAATTCCTCGCCGTCGGCAGTGAAAACGAGGTCATGCAACACGCAGGGCCAGAAACGCAGGTGATCGACCTGCACGGCCACACCACGGTACCCGGCCTCAATGACTCGCACCTGCACCTGATCCGCGGCGGCCTGAACTACAACCTGGAGCTGCGCTGGGAGGGGGTACCCTCGCTGGCCGACGCGTTGCGTATGTTGAAAGAACAGGCGCTGCGCACCCCCAGCCCACAATGGGTACGGGTGGTGGGTGGCTGGACCGAGTTTCAGTTTGCCGAACGCCGCATGCCAACGCTGGATGAAATCAATCAGGCGGCGCCTGACACTCCGGTGTTTATCCTGCATCTGTATGACCGCGCCCTGCTCAACCGCGCAGCGCTGAAAGTGGTGGGCTACACCAAAGACACGCCCAACCCACCCGGCGGCGAAATTCAGCGTGACGGCAACGGCAACCCGACCGGCATGCTGATTGCCAAACCCAATGCGATGATCCTGTACGCCACCCTGGCCAAAGGGCCAAAACTGCCGCTGGAACAGCAGGTCAATTCGACCCGCCAGTTTATGCGCGAGTTGAATCGCCTTGGGCTGACCAGCGCTATCGATGCCGGCGGCGGTTTCCAGAACTACCCCGATGACTATCAGGTGATCGCCGAACTGCACGAGAAGAAGCAGTTGACCCTGCGAATTGCCTACAACCTGTTCACCCAGCGGCCGAAACAGGAACTGGAGGATTTCAAGCTGTGGACCGACATGCTGAAACCTGGCCAGGGCACCGATTTTTACCGTCATAACGGCGCCGGTGAAATGCTGGTGTTCTCCGCCGCCGACTTCGAGGACTTCCTGCAGCCCCGCCCGGACCTGCCGGAAGGTACCGAAGACGAACTGGAGCGCGTGGTGCGCCACCTGGTCGAACATCGCTGGCCATTCCGCCTGCATGCCACCTATGACGAATCCATCAGCCGTATGCTGAACGTGTTCGAAAAAGTGAACCGCGAAATTCCATTCAACGGTCTGCACTGGATTTTCGACCACGCCGAGACCATCTCCGACCGCAATATCGAACGGGTGAAAGCACTGGGTGGCGGTATTGCGGTACAGCACCGTATGGCATTCCAGGGGGAGTATTTCGCAGAGCGCTACGGTAAAGAAGCCACCAAACAGACACCGCCGGTGGCAAAAATGCTGGCAGCCGAACTGCCGGTTGGGCTGGGTACCGACGCCACCCGCGTAGCCAGCTATAACCCGTGGACCGCACTCTACTGGCTGGTTTCCGGCCGAACCGTAGGCGGCATGGCCATGTACGACGATAACGCACGGTTGGATCGTGAAACGGCGCTGATGCTGTGGACTCAGGGCAGTGCCTGGTTCTCTACCGAGCAAGGCAAAAAAGGCCAGATTAAGGTTGGGCAGTTGGCGGATCTGGCGGTGCTGTCGCAGGACTATTTCAGCGTGCCGGAAGAGCAGATCAAGGGGATTGAATCGGTGATGACGGTGGTAGACGGCAAAGTGGTTTATGCCGCCGGTAGCTTCTCACCGCTGGCGCCACCGGCAATACCGGTGCTGCCGGACTGGTCACCGGTCACTCAGGTGCCGGGACATTATCGCTCTGCGCCGCCTGCCGCCGCTAGCCGTACCGGGGTATTAAGCCAGGCACACCAGTGCTGCGGGCCCTGCGGTGTGCATGCGCATCAGCATGATGTCGCCCGTCGCTCCAGCATTCCCATCTCAGACGAGAATGCCTTCTGGGGTGCGTTCGGCTGTTCGTGCTTTGCGTTTTAAGTTACCAGACTGGCAACCTGGCAACTCATCAAGTTACTAAGCTAGTAACTTATTAACCAACTAAACTCTGACGCTCTCAACTTGTGAACGTCAGAGTCCATCACTCAGTCGCGGTTGATGTCCAGCCAGCGGCGCTGCTCGGCAGAAGCGGCAATCGCATCCAGCACGCAGGACACTTTCCAACCCTCCTCAAAGTCTGGCCACATGCGATCACCGGCGGCAATACCGTTAACCAAATCGCGGATCTCCACCGTTTTCTGATCGTTAAAGCCAATGCCATGCCCGGCACTGATACAAAACGCCGCGTAATCCGGATGCTTTGGCCCCACCAGCAAGGTTTTAAACCCCTGACGCTCCGCCGGTTCATCGTGACGATACAGCTTCAGTTCCGCCATTCGCTCCTGGGTGTAACTCAGCGTGCCCTTGGTGCCGGTAACTACGTAGGTCAGCCCCATCTTGCGCCCGCAGGCAATACGTGAGGTTTCGATAGTGCCCATGGCCCCACCGGCAAAGCGCACCAGCGCACTGGCCTGATCCTCGTTTTCCACCTGGTGCATCAGCGTCGGGTCTTTCGCATCCGGACGCTGTTTGATGATGGTCTGCATATCGCCGGAGACTGCCACGATATCTCCCACCAGATAATGCGCCATATTCACGATATGCGCCGCCAGGTCGCCTAATGCCCCCAACCCGGCCGTCGCCTTGCGGCAGTGCCAGTCGATCGGCGTACGTGGGTCGGCGAGGTAATCTTCGTTGTGGGTGCCATAGAAATGCACCACTTCGCCAATTTCGCCGTTGGCGATAATTTCACGCGCCAATTGGCTGGTCGGGTTCTTCATGTAGTTGAAACCCACCAGCGTTTTGACACCTTTGGCCCGCGCGGCCTGCACCATTTCAGCGGCGTCAGCGGCATCCAGCGCCAGCGGTTTTTCAGAATAAACGTGTTTGCCGTGGCGGATCGCCTCCAGCGCCATCTCTTTATGCAGGAAGTTGGGCGCACAGATATCCACCACATCTATCGCCGGGTCGGCTACCAGTTGACGCCAGTCACCGGTCGAGCGCGAGAAACCAAATTCAGCCGCGCGCTGTTGCGCCAGCTCCGGCGTCACTTCCGCCAGCATTTCCAGCACCAGTTCCCCTTTCAGCGGAAATACCGTGGCAGCCTGCGCATAAGCAATAGCGTGGCAGCGTCCAATGTAGCCGGTGCCAATTAAACCAACGCGAACCTGTTTCATTCCCTTCTCCCGTTACCGATAGCCTTAGCATGTTGGCGCGCACAATGAAACGCACCATCTGATAGGTGTTTATATGAAATATAAATTTCAATAACAAGTGAGGGAGAAAATAAAGATGATAATCGTGATGCCGTTCATAAAAGCTTGCAGGCTTGGATGAAACAATAAAAATCCGGGCCAGCATAAACTGGCCCGGCGGTTAGAAATGAACTTTTCATTCCAAATTAGGGTGGTTCATTGAAACCCTGTCACAAGAGGCTCAGGCTCGCTTCAGCCTCTAACGTCGCCAAAAAGGTTTACGCCCTTCCCGTCGTGCGTCAGAGCGCGTCAGGCCAATATCCGCCAACTGCACATCATCCAATAACAACAGCGATTGACGCGTGTGGTAGCGTTGCAGGTACAAATGCCAGCGAGAAAAAGTCGCCCGACGCCGGGCCGGTAGGCACTCTGCAGATACAGTCATCATCAGGTTCTCCTTCAGTTTTGCACTGGAACCATGATGCTGTGTGGGCAAAAAACAATACAGATTCAAGCCTGCAATATTTTTTCCATACAAAAGCTGTCTCTGCCTGTCTGAATGGTCTAATTTAACCTCATCTGTACCGGTATTTTCCTCATTCACTCTCATTTTGGGCATCTGTATGACACGCTACGCCACGCTGGCCGCCATCCTCAGTCAACGCATAGAACAGGGGCTTTACCCCGCAGGCGATCGTCTGCCTTCGGTGCGCATGCTAAGCCAGGAGCACGGCGTCAGCATCAGTACAGTGCAACAGGCCTACCGCCTGCTGGAGGAGAGCCAACTGGTGGAGGCGCGACCGAAGTCGGGCTATTTTGTGCAAGCACGGCGTACCCTGGCCGAACTGCCCGCCGTGACCCGCCCGGTGCAGCGACCGGTCGATATTTCGCAGTGGGAGCAGGTACTGGAGCTGATCCGCAACAAGCCGCGCGAAGACCTGATTCAACTGGGCCGAGGCATGCCGGATATCAGCGAACCCACGCTGAAACCCCTGGTGAAAGCACTGGGACACACGGGCCGCCACGGCGACCTGCGTAGCCTGCATTACGACAGCATTCAGGGCGTGGTGGGGTTACGTGAGCAAATTGCCCGCCTGCTGCTGGATTCCGGTTGCCAGATTGATGCCGACCAGTTGGTGATCACCACCGGTTGTCACGAAGCGCTGTCTGCCGGGCTGCGCGCCGTATGCCAACCGGGGGATATTGTGGCGGTTGACTCCCCCTGTTTTCACGGCACCATGCAGACCTTGAAAGGCTTGGGCATGCGGGCGCTGGAGATCCCCACCGATCCGCTGACCGGCATCAGCCTGGAAGCGTTGGAATTGGCGCTGGAGCAGTGGCCGATCAAAACCATCCTGTTGACCCCCAACTGTAATAACCCGCTGGGTTACATCATGCCGGAGGCGCGCAAAAAGCGTTTGCTGACGCTGGCACAGCGCTTTGACGTGACGATCATTGAAGATGACGTGTATGGCGATATCGCCTATCAATACCCCCGCCCACGCACCATCAAATCCTTCGACGAAGACGGCCGGGTACTGCTGTGCAGTTCCTTTTCAAAAACGCTGGCACCCGGTCTGCGCATCGGCTGGATCGCCCCCGGGCGCTATCTGGAGCGCGTGCTGCACATGAAATATATCGGTACCGGCTCCACGGCTACCCAGCCACAGCTGGCGATTGCCGAATTTATTCGTCACGGCCACTACCTGCAGCACCTGCGGCGTATGCGTGCCCGCTACCAACAAAACCGCGACGTGATGACCGGTTGGATTATGAAATATTTCCCGCCCGGTACCCGAGTCAGCCAGCCACGAGGTGGCTTTATGCTGTGGATTGAGTTGGACGAAGAGTTCGATACCCTGCGGCTGAACCGTCATCTGGAGCAGCAGGGTGTACAGATCGCGGTCGGCAGTATTTTTTCCGCCTCCGGCAAATACCGTAACTGTCTGCGCATCAATTATGCCTATGCACCTAAACTGATGCCCGAGATTGAACAAGCGGTACTGCGGGTCGGCGCAACCATCCAACAGTTAATGCTGACGTTCGAAAACACATTGGCGCGATCGGATTAAATGTTGGCGTGATCGGATTATCCGCACAGCGTCTAACCTTCTAGAGTGAAACCTCACCCAATGAACAGGTAAGGAAGGTTTTATGTCTCAGTCTCAAGTATGGTTAATCACTGGCAGTTCACGCGGTCTGGGCCAGCAGCTGGCGCAAGCGGTGCTGGAAGCCGGGCATCGTCTGGTCGCTACCGCACGCCAACCACAGCAGTTACAGCCACTGATTGATCGCTACGGCGACCGGGTTATCACCGTCGCACTGGACGTTACCGATGCCGCCGCCGCGAAACGCGCGGTGCAAACGGCGGTCGAACACTTCGGTCGACTCGACGTGCTGGTCAACAACGCCGGTTACGGAAATATTGCGCCGGTGGAAGAAGCCGATGAGGCCGATTTCCGTGCTCAGGTTGACACTAATTTTTACGGCGTATTCAACGTCACCCGCGCCGCTTTGCCGATACTGCGTCAACAAAGCAGCGGCCATATCATTCAGATTTCGACCATCGGTGCTCGCCTGGGGATGCAGGGGCTCAGCGCCTACCATACCGCCAAGTGGGCGGTCGAAGGCTTCTCCGAATCGCTGTCGAAAGAGATCGCCCCGTTCGGCGTGAAGGTTACGATGGTAGAACCGGGCGGTTTTCGCACCGACTGGGCGGGCTCGTCGATGGCCATCGCGCCGATCGGCTCAGCTTACCAGCCACTCTTCAACCCAATGCTGGAGTACCTGCAGCAGCATAACGGCCATCAGCCTGGCGATCCGGCCAAGGCCGCGCAGGTGATCCTGCAACTGGCATCAATGAACGAGCCGCCGCTGCGCCTGCTGCTGGGCAGCGACGCTGTGCAGATGGCCCAACAGGTGTTAACGGCGCGTCAAGCGGAAGATATCGCCTTCCGAACGCTCAGTCTGAGCACCGACCGGGAAGATAGCCAACCAGATCACGCCACCATGGCAGCCTTGGTGGCCGGTAAATTATAAGGAGTAGCAATGAGCAGCGATCAGATTTCCCTGTCCAGCGCGGTATCGGCTCGCCTGGCCGCGATGGGCGTGGATATCGAACGGGTCGGCCAACTGGCCGGCCTGCCTGGCGGGCTGCTCAGCGGGCGGCGAGAGAAGGTCAAGCTGTCCACCCGACAGTTCTTCGATACCTGGCGCGCCCTCGCCCAACTGGCCGACGACAACGCCTTCGGCCTGCGCCTGGGCGGCGACATATCGCCAGAGCATTATGATATTGCTTCGGTCGCTGCGCTGCACTCCGCCACTCTCGGAGAAGCGCTGCAAAAGGTTGCCCGTTACAAACGGCTGCTGTGCCCGGAAGAGCTGATGTTGGTCGAAGATGGCGACAGTATCCGCCTGCACACCCGCTGGACCATGACCGAAAGCCATGCGCCGGAGATGCTGATTGATGCCATGTTCGCCTCCATCATCACCCTGTGCCGCCGTGGCACCGGACAGGCGATACGACCACGGGCGATCGAACTGACCCGGCGACCGGATCCGGCTTCGCCTTTGTCGCGCCACTTCGGTTGTCCGGTGCATTTCAATGCTCCGCTGGATGTACTGGTGTTTGACCGAGCGCTGATGCGCCAGCCCTTCATCACCTACAATCAGGACATGCTGGCGGTGCTGCTGCCGGGGCTGGAAGCCGAACTGGCCAGGTCATTGCAGAGCGACGATCTGCCCAGCCAGGTGATGGCGATCCTGGGGCGCAGCATGCGCGGCCAGCGCCCGAGCGTTAACAGCGTGGCTGCCGAGCTGTATGTCAGCCCGCGCACCCTGCAACGTCGCTTGCAACAGCATGGCTACAGTTATCAGCAATTGCTGGATAAAACCCGCCACCGTACCGCCTGCCAACTGTTGGCGGAAACCGATCTGGAGCCGGGGGAAATCGCCTTTGTGCTCGGATTTGAAGAATTGAATTCGTTCAGCCGCGCCTTTATACAGTGGGAAGCGCAAACGCCGAACCGCTGGCGCAGCCAACGCCTTGCCAGCCCCAGGGAGAACAGACCATGAGAGTGATTATCTTTGGTGCCAGCGGTATGGTCGGCCAGGGTGCGCTGCGCGAATGCCTGCGTGACCCACAGGTGAGTGAAGTACTCAGCATCGGCCGCACCATGCTGGCGCAAAGCCATGCCAAATTGCGGCAACTGACGCTGCCTGACCTGAGTGATTTATCCGCCGTAGAAGCCCAGCTTGCCGGTTACGACGCCTGCTTTTTTTGCCTGGGCGTCTCCTCGGCCGGCATGAGCGAAGCACGCTACCGCACGCTGACTTACGATCTGACGCTGGCCGCCGGTCGCCCCTTGGCACGGTTAAACCCGGCGATGACCTTTATTTATGTCTCCGGCGTCGGCACCGACAGCAGCGAAGGCGGTCGCAGCATGTGGGCCAGGGTCAAAGGGGCCACCGAGAATGCCCTGTTGGCCTTGCCGTTTCATGCGGTAATGTTTCGTCCCGGCGCTATTGTGCCACTGCACGGTATCCGTTCCAGAACCCGTGTTTATGATCTGCTGTATCGGCTATTGAAACCGCTGTGGTTCGGCGCGCTGCGGCTGTTCCCCAATCAGGTCACCACCACCGAACGCGTCGGGCTGGCGATGCTGGCCGTGGCGCGACACGAAACAACGCTGCGGATCGTCGAGCCTGGGGAGATTAATCGTCTGGCGCTGCCATCGGCGGAATGATTCTGCTATGTTAAAGCCGCGCGCGTGGGTCGCCTGTCCCACGCTTTCGCCCCTGTGACAGAGACAGACCTCATGCCGTCAAAGATTTTATTCAGCGCCTGCCTGGCCGGTTTTAAAGTTCGCTATAACGCTTCCGACAAACCCTTGTTCAATGCCACGCTGCTGCGCTGGCAGCGCGAAGGCCGCCTGGTGGTTTGCTGCCCGGAGCTGGCCGCCGGCTTTTCCACCCCACGTCCCTCGGCAGAAATCACGCCTGCCGCCGAAGGTGCTACCGTACTAGCCCAACGGGCGCGGGTGGTTGAAGTCAGCGGCGGTGACGTCACCGCCAGCTATCTGCTTGGCGCCCATCTGGCACTGGAGACAGCACAACGGCACGGCTGTCGCTTTGCCCTGCTTACCGACGGCAGCCCATCCTGCGGTAGCCAATTTATCTACGACGGTTCTTTCAGCGGCCAGACCAAGCCCGGCAGCGGCGTCACCGCCGAACTGCTGCGCCAGAACGGCATTGAGGTGTTTTCCGATCGTCAGCTCGACGCGCTGATCGCCCGGATTGAGGCGCTGGAAGGGGCTTAACGCCGCAAATGTTGCGCCAGCCGCTGTTGCAGGTGCGAAATGCCCTGCGGATGATGAATAAAGCTGTCGATGGTCATCATCTGCCAGCGCTGCCCTTCATCGCCAAAGCGTATGCTGGCAATCTGCTCCGGCGTGATGTTGCCCAACATAAACCAGGTCGGTGGGTAACCAGGAAAAATACCCTGGTAACACTGCCCGTGGCTCACCTGCTGCGTGTCAATCTGCAGGCCGAACTCCTCCCGCGTTTCCCGCTGCACGCATTGTAGCGGCGTCTCATCATCCTCACGCCCGCCACCGGGTAAATCCCAACAGCCGGGCCAGGGAATATCCGCCTTGTCATCGCGCTGGTAGGTCAGCACGTTATCGCCGCACAACAGCGCGATTTTTGCACCGCCAAAGTCCAGGTTATCCATCTGCGACATGTTGATCCTCTTAAAGAACTGCATTTTACGCCTGTCCTTAGCCGTTTGACCGCTCAGACCCCGGGTTACTATGGCTGTTTGCACGTTTTAGCAGAACAGGACAAGGTTTTTTGCCGTGGTGAAACCCTTTTTACGCAGTGGCAGTTTAGATGACGTACTTGCATTGGGCGAGAATGGGCAACCGGTTTATGCCTGCGCGCAGCAGTTGCGGGAAACATTACGCATTCGCCAACAGCAGCAAGCCGCCGACTGCCTGGCGATCCCGCAGCCGAACGAGACGGGTACCCGCATTGACTGGTACTCCCCCTTTCCGGGGAAAGTCACGTCCTGGTTGACGGCGAGTGATGCCCAACGCGCGCAGGCCGTACATCTGCTGGAACAAAGCCTGACAACCTTGCGTTTGCTGGTCGCTCAAACACAGACAGCCGAACACCCCAGCCACCGCCTGTTTGGCGCATTGTTGGCCAAAGCAATGCAAATTCCTGACCCCAACCATGTCTATCTGGTTGACGGCAAACCGGTACTGACCTTTTGGGGTTTTATCAAGCCACAGGCTCAGTGCCAGGACGACCCGCTGGCGTGTCTGCGACCGGCCGAAACTGCGAAAGAAAAACCGACACCGATCGCCGCCGCACCAAGGCCGATGGCAGTCCCCACAGCAAAAACCGCCCCAGAGCCAGAGGTTAAATCGTCGGTTGCCGCCACACCGACGCAACCGCGCCGCCAATGGCGTCGCTACGTGTGGATATTGCCGGCGCTCATGCTGATTACCCTGCTGGCAGGTTGGCTGAGCCAACCGAGTGCCCCACCTGCTACGCCCCCGGTGGCACAACCACCGGCGCCGCCGCCGCGCACCGTCACACCAGTGTTCAAGCTGCAACTGCCGTTAGCACCGGCCACGCTGATGCCAGCAGCACCGGTGCCGGTGGTCTTGCCGTCGGCGGACAAGCATGCGCTGGTGTTGCCCGCCGATTCGGTCAAAGCCGGTTCGACCCGCTTTCTGAACGGTAAATGGCGGGCCACTGTAGCGCTGAAGGATCTCCCCACCGGTAAGCGTCCCAGCCTGCAATACCGCATCAACGCAGGTAAAGGCAGTGCCAGCATTACCTACGGCGATGGCATCAGCTGCCGGGTACCGATTGAGGCCGGGCTGATGCAGTCCGGCAATCTGGTGATTAACAGCCGTACCAAAGCGCGATGCAGCGACGGCAGCCGCTACCAGATGCCGGAAATCATCTGCAAGCAAAATGAGACCGGCCCGGCAGAATGCGTCGGTCGTTACGATGCAGATACGGTCTACCCCATGATGTTAAAACGCGAGAGTAAATAATGCTGGCCACCCTTACCGATTACCCACACAGCATTACGCTGATCCAGGACAGCGGTATCCAATTTTTGGACTTTGCTCTGACGCCGGTTTTGGATGATGAGTTTCCGGGCAAGTTTGTTCGCCAAACGGCCAGCGGCCCGCTACTGCGCCTGCAATGGGATGCCGACAGCGGCAAATACCTGTTGCCCGCCCAACCGGGACAGACTCCCGAAGTGGTTCGCCCGGAGTTCAGCTTCCCCTTGCAGCAATCGCTGCAGTTGTTGGATCAAACCTGGCTGCCGCTGCCCTTCTTTCGTCGCACTTCATCAGGGGTGTTTTTATCCGGGCCGGATAACTGGGCCCGGATGCAGATTCTGTTACTGGATAACCCCGATCAGGACGGCAACCTGCTGCGGGTGGTATTGGCCTTTGATACCCGACTCGCCTCTGCGGGCCAGGAGGCGCTTGCCCCAGGTGAAAGCGATCTCAATACCGGGCTCAGCTTCTCGCTGGGCTATCAAAACCATCAGTTGGGCGAGTTTCTTGACCTGACCTGGGTAGACAGCTGGCTGCGTGAAGTCTTTAGCCAATCCGCGACCCAGCTGGAGCACCGCAGCGAAACGGCAATAAACGCCGGGCTGAAAACCTTCGAATATCAGGCGCACTACCTCAATCTGTTGAATCTGCTCGGCAGCCAATTAACCGTCCCGCAGATAAAAATCATCGGGGAGACACCACAACAACCCGCGATCGCCGTAGATCTGATTTTGGACGTCGGCAATTCTCACACCTGTGGGGTGCTGGTCGAAGATCACCCGCATGAAAGTAATGGCCTGAAACAGACCAATGAACTGCAGTTACGTTCACTGTCCGCGCCGCACTGCGTTTACCACGAATTATTTGAAAGCCGGGTAGAGTTTGCCCAAGCCTCATTTGGCAAACCCCACCTTTCATTCCAAAGCGGACGCGATGACGCCTTTAGCTGGCCTTCCATCACCCGCGTGGGCCGGGAAGCCATGCAACTGGCACTGCGGCGGGAAGGCACCGAAGGCACCACCGGGATTTCCAGCCCGCGTCGCTACCTGTGGGATGAAGAACGTTATGCGCCCGGCTGGCGTTTTAACAGCAAACAAGAGCCGATGGCCGCCGCTGCGCCATTGACCTCACTGATCAACGATGAAGGTTTACCTCTGTCTGCGCTACCTGTGGATCAGCGACTGCCGGTATTTGCCGCCCACTATAGCCGCAGTTCGGTCATGACCCTGATGCTGACCGAATTGTTGGCGCAGGCACTGATGCAAATCAACAGCGTCGCCCAGCGGATTAAAATGCCGAATACCGCCGCCCCACGCCGTCTGCGTACTATTATCCTGACGTTGCCTTCGGCGATGCCCAAGCCAGAGCGCGAAATTTTCCGCCGCCGCATGCAGGAAGCGATTGGCCTGATATGGAAAGCCCTGGGTTGGCACCCGCTGGATGCCCCGTTCAACGGCGAGCAAGCCCGCATGCCGGTGCCACAGGTGCATATGGAATGGGATGAAGCCACCTGCGGCCAGATGGTTTATCTGTATAACGAAACTCAGGTGAATTTTGCCGGCCGCACCGACGCCTTTTTTGCCGCCATGGCCCGCCCGGACCGGCCGCTGGTGGCGGGAGAACAACAGGGAAAAACGCTGCGCATCGCCTCTATCGACGTGGGCGGCGGCACCACCGATCTGGCCATCACCCAATACACACTGGACGATGGCGTGGGCAACAACATCAAAATCAATCCGCGTCTGCTGTTCCGTGAAGGATTTAAGGTCGCCGGTGACGACATTTTGCTGGATGTCATTCAGCAATTTATCTTGCCCGCCGTACAGCAGGCATTCGAACAGGCCGGGGTCGGCGCAACGCCGGTGATGATGGACAAGCTGTTTGGCAACCAGGGCCGTATGGATGGGTTTTCAACCCTGCGCCAGCAGGCCACGCTGCAGATTTTCATGCCCGCCGGGCGTGCGCTGCTCAGTGCTTATGAGGATTACGATCCGCTGGATGCCCACGCGGAAATCGCCGCCAGCCTGGGCGAACTGCTGCCGCAGCCCCCTACGCCACAGGTATTGGCGTTTATCAATGACGAAGTTCAGCGTGGATCCGGCGTTGACGCCTTCGACATTCTGCAAACCCCGTTGGTTATCCGTCTGGGTGCCCTGCACAGCGCTTTCCTGTCTGACCGGATCGGCATCAGTCACTGCCTGCGCCTGCTTTGCGAGGTGGTGGCGTTGTATACCTGCGATGTGTTGCTATTGACCGGCCGCCCGGCACGTTTTCCGGGTGTTCAGGCGCTGCTGCGTCACCTGCAGCCGCTGCCCGCCAGCCGAATTTTGCCGCTTGAGGGTTATCACACCCGCAGTTGGTACCCGTTTAACAAACGCGGGCGTATCGATAACCCCAAATCAACCGCTGCCGTGGGTGCCATGCTGTGCCTGTTGGCGATCGACCTGCGGCTGGAGACTTTTTATTTTAACGTCGGCGACTTCCAACCCTATTCCACCGTTCGTCATCTGGGCATGCTGGATAGCAATAACCTGCTGGCGGACGATAATGTCTACTATCGCGATATCGATCTGGATCGCGCAGACTTCGCGTTGGATGCCGACAACTGCTTCCAGCTACGCGGCCCTCTGCGCCTCGGATTCCGTCAATTGGACAATGAACGCTGGCCGGCATCCCCGCTCTACACGCTGACCATCACCGATGCCCCATTGGCGCGCAAACTGGCCGGTGATACGGTCATCAGCCTGCGACTGATCCTGACCGGTAACGATGGGCAGGGAGCCGAAGGCGTCGGCATTGCCGAAGCCCGATTGACCGACGGCACGCCGGTTCCCGCGCATCATCTGCAACTCAAACTCAATACCCTGGCGGCCAGCGCCTCTGGCGCAACCCATTATTGGATCGACAGCGGGAGCCTTTATCAACCATGAAACCTATCACTTCCAGCCGGCCTGAGCCGCTAAACCGCCTCGGCAACAGCATCACGCAGGCGATTGACTGGGTGGCCGCCACCCGGCAGCAGTCCACTCGGCTGAACCGGGAAGCCGATAATCTGACGATCCGCCTGCGCCGCAGCTACAACCGGGCCAGGCAGTTGGACAAAGCCCAGCATCAGCCCCTGGCCATTGGCCTTTATGGCCATAACGCCGCAGCCAAGGCCCACCTGTTAGCCGCGCTGGCACCCGGTGCCAGGTTACTGAGCGAAGATGCCACGCTGGCCGTACGCTATTGCTCTGGTGATGCCCAAAATCCGCCTTCTTATCCCGTTGCCGTTTCCCTGCTTGATGAAGCACAGTTGGTTGCCATGATGATCGCCAGCGCCCTGAATGGCGGCTTTCGCCCGGATTGGGATGCCCGCGCCATGGCCACACATCTGCACAAACTGGAACGCCACCGCCAGCCCATGGCGATCGGCGGCCTGGACAGCAACGCCATGGTGGCGCTGTGGGACAACCTTCGCCATCAGGGCGGCAAATGGCAAACGCCGCTGGATAAACACTTCTGGCCATATGCCATCTCGCTGGCCCCCTGTCTGAACGTTGACGACCGAGCCAGGCTGTTCGCGCCGCTCTGGGGTGAGGATCCGCTACTGACGAGTTGTTATCGCCAGTTGACGCATGCTTTACACCGCCTGGGGCACGGCGAACGGGTGTATGCCCCTCGCCAGGTATTGAGTCAGGATGGCGGCATCCTGCAGGCCCAGGCTATCCCAACGCCAGCCGAGGTAAAACTTGCCGTATTGACGGAGCAAGGCACCGCAGTGGACATCGCACTGACCGATCTGGCCTGGCTGGCTGCCTCGGTGACCAGCACCTTGCCACCGAGGGAAAGCGGCGGGTTGCCGAACCCTATCGAACTGCTGGACCTGCCGACCGGCAGCCCCTGCCCGGGCGCTGGGCTGATTCAACGCATGCAGCAGGCAAAACGCGCCAACCTGTTGATTCTCGCGGCCGATGGCCTGCACGCCAACCTGCTGTTGGTGACCGATGCGGCCCGTACGCCGCAAGATGCCAGCAGAACGGGCAACGCGCTGGCTTATTGGGTCAGACAAACTCAGGGAGAAAACCCAGAGCTACGCAGCCGTCGCAAGCCGGGCTTAATCTGGGCGGTCACAGAATTTGACTCGCGTCAGGCCGGGAAATCACGCCCCGACGACGCCGTTCAACGTTATGTTGGTGAACCGGGCGAAAGCTGGGCAACCCTGCTGGCGATGGATGAAAGCGACTGCCAGCGCATGGTGGCCTGGCTGGCCGCACAGGCGTGCCCAACATTGAAACAGCATCGCATCCTTGAACAACAGCAGGAACTGCGACGTGAACTGTCTGAAAGCCTGCTCGGCAACTGGCTCCACGCGGCAGACAGCGCGTCAATGCAACAACGCACCCAGCACCTGCTGCGCAGATTGCAGGCGCAAGCCGGCCTGCACGGCGAACTGCTCGAATGGCTGCTGCCGCAGTGCGATACCTTGCGCCAACTCTATAACCAACAACGGCATAGTTCGCCCGCGCCGGTGTCCAGTCCTCCCCCATTTGATGTTGAGATCGACCTGTTTGGTGAGGAAGTTGTGGCCGCCATTGCGCCCACCGGGCATGGCGGTGAGTCGTTTGCCCAACGGGTGTTTACGGATTGGATAAACCATCTGCGCGGTCTGCCGGATAATGCCCAACTGCTGGCATTGTTGGGCGTTGGGAAACAGCATCTGGAGATGCTGGTCGATGCCTTGATCACCGCAGCCTGCCGGCTGGAGATGGCCGAATCGCTGGAGCGCACATTATCTGCCGGGGCGTTGCCGGAGCAAGCTGAAGACCGACAGGTCAGCCAGGCGTTGGCGATATTGGGTGATTTTGTCACCTGGTTGGGCTTCCAGCAGCGTGAAGCGAAGTTACGCCCCGCCAGCCGGATTAATCACGGCCAGCCGATCTTTACCCCACCGCCACAGCCCGCCGTCGACTGGGGTAACCAACAGCGGTTAACCAAACTGGCACCGACACCGGCAAGAAATACCGCGTTTTATATCTACGACTGGTTGGTCGGTCTGCAGACGCTGCTGGCGGAGAATAAAGCGGCAGAGGCTAACCCTGCCTTTGAGGCAGCTTCACAGGCGGCTTTGGGCAGCATCGTCGCCTCGCTAACGTCCGAGTCGGCCTGATAATTTCTGCGGATGGATCACATCGCCAAAGCGGCTGGTGTATAGTGAAAAACCGTTTTCACCACAGGCGAAAAATAACGATGAACTCTCCGTTTCTGGTTACTCCACAATGGCTTGCACAACATATCAACGATGAAAACCTGGTCGTGGTTGATGTCAGGATGTCCCCGGTCGGCCTGGTGCCGAAGAAAGACATGCTCGCTGAATTTGAACGCGGCCATATCCCGGGCGCGGTGTATTTCGATATCGATGACGTCGCGGACAAAAACACCACGCTGCCGCATATGCTGCCGACGGCAGAGGAATTCAGCGTAGCGGTGGGTAAATTGGGCATCAGCGAGCAACAGACCATCGTGTTTTATGATGAGGGCAATCAGTTCTCGGCCCCGCGCGGTTGGTGGACCTTCCGTAATTTTGGTGCCCAGCAGGTTTATGTGCTGGACGAAGGCCTGAACGGCTGGACGGCACTGGGCCAACCGCTGGCGACCGGTGCTGCGCAGCGCACGCCGCAAACCTTCAACGCCCGCTTTAATGCCGACGCGGTCGTCAATATGCAGCAGGTAGAACAGGCGCTGAACACTGAGGTGCAAATCCTGGACGCGCGCGCCGCACCGCGTTTTTACGCCGAAGCCCCAGAGCCACGTCCAGGTCTGCACCGCGGTCATATCCCCGGCAGCATCAATATTCCTTACGGCGAACTGCTGGAAAACGGTCGTTTCAAATCGCTGGAAGCACTGAAGAAAACCTTCAGCGACAAGGGCGTGAATATCGACGGGCCGATCATCACCAGTTGTGGCTCCGGCGTGACGGCGGCAGTGCTGGCATTCGGCCTGCTGTCGCTGGCTGCGCCGCAGGTAAAGCTGTACGACGGTGCCTGGAGTGAATGGGGTGCACTGAGCGGCAAACAGCCGATCGATCAGGACTAACCGTTGATCCGATCGGCGACGATCTGCGCCAAACGCTGGATCGCCGCTGACGGGTTTTCTTCGGCACGGTGCAGCACCACGCCTAGCTGATTTAGCGGCGGTAACACGTCAGGTGGTAAAAGGGACAGTCCCGACGGCAGCCCGGCGTCGGTGCGCACCGTCACCCCTAATCCGGCGCTGACCGCGGCCCACACGCCGTTCAGGCTGTGGCTGGTAAAGGCGATACGCCAGGGAATACCGGCACGATCCAGCGCCTTAATCGCCGCGCTGCGCATCAGGCATGGAGCATCAAACATCACCAGTGGCAGCGGTTCATCTCCCTGGCTCCATGGCGTCAGTTCAAAATGGGATGAGGCAATCCAGTGCATCTGCCGCTGACCCAATGTCTGATAAAACGGCGTGCTGATACCGCCGTCCCACGCCAGCGACAAATCCAGTTGCCCTTTCAACACCCACTCGAGCAGTTCGGTATTGCGGGCGATACGTGCTTCGATACGCACTCGCGGATGCGCTCGGGCAAAACTGCCCAAGACCTGCGGTAAAAAGGTTTCCCCGAAGTCTTCCTGCAAACCCAGCCTGACAGTGCCGTGCAGGTCCAGCCCGCGCACTGCGGTCGCGGCCTCATCATTCAACTCCAGCAAACGACGGGCATAGCCCAGCAGGATTTCACCGGCCTCGGTCATCACCATGCCGCGCCCGGACTTACGCAGGATCGGGCTACCCACCTGCTGCTCAAGCTTTTTCAGATGCGCGCTGACCGCCGAGGTAGATCGTCCCAGCCGCTCCGCCGCTTTTGCGAAACTGCCTAGCTCAATGCCGGTCACGTAACTGCGCAAATCGTCGAGATCAAAGGTGACTCGCCCCATACCAACCATCCTGTTTTTAAGAACCATCAGTCAAAATAATGCCGATATGACTAACAAAGATGGCGTGTGATGCTCAGCCGGTCAATAACTTTCAGGAGCATCGCTCTGCTTGCCAAACAGCCGGCTTTAACACGTCGTCCCCCTTTGACCACACAGCGCCACGGGTTGACAGCCCGTCTTGATATTGATAATCATTATCAATATTGAGTTTTCAATCAGGATCGGCAGGATGCGGATCCCAGGGGCCAACCGCTATGTCGCAGTCACCGATCACACCTTACGCCACCACTTGCTGCATCGTGGGCGGAGGCCCCGCCGGATTAATGCTCGGCTATCTGCTGGCCCGAGCGGGGATAGACGTGATGGTGCTGGAAAAGCACGCCGACTTCCTGCGCGATTTTCGCGGCGATACCATTCACCCTTCCACCCTGGAAATCATGCATCAGCTTGGCCTGCTTGAGGAACTGCTGGCACTGCCACACCAGCGCGCAGAAACGCTGCATGCCGAGATCGCCGGGCGTGATATTACGCTTGCCGACTTCACTCGCCTGCCGACGCGCTGCAAATTTATCGCCTTTATGCCGCAGTGGGAGTTTCTCAACTTTCTGGCAGAAAAAGCCGCCGCCTTTCCTGCGTTCAGCTTGCTCAAATCGGCGCAGGTACACCAGTTGTTGTACGATCGCGGTCAGGTCTGCGGGGTGTTGGCGGATACGCCGGAAGGCCCGATCCGCGTCCGCTGCCAATTGGTGATCGGCACTGACGGACGTAACTCGGTGGTACGTGAACAGGCGGCACTCAGCAGCCGCTGTTTTGGCTCGCCGCGCGACGTATTGTGGATGAAGATCGATAAACGGCCCGGCGATCCGGCCTGGTCGATGGGTCACACCGGGCCAAAGCAAAACTTCATCATGATCGACCGGGGTGAATACTGGCAATGCGGTTATTCAGTCGACAAGGGCAGCTTCGAGGCGATCCAACAGGAGGGGCTGGAAAAATTTTTGCTGCATATCGCCGAGGTCGCCCCCTTCCAGGACCATCGCCTGCAGGAGATCCTCAGTTGGGATCAGGTGAAGTTATTGAGTATTCGCATCGATCGACTGGATCAGTGGGCCAAACCGGGCGTGCTGTGCATTGGCGACGCCGCACACGCCATGTCGCCGATTGGCGGCGTCGGCGTGAATCTGGCGATTCAGGATGCGGTTGCTACCGCCAACCTGATTATCCCTCCGCTACGCAGCCATGGTCTACAGCTCAAACACCTGTTGCGCGTGCAACGACGCCGCAATTTCCCCACCAAAGCCACTCAGTTTCTGCAAATTAAAATGAGCCAACGCAGGCCGAAAAAACGTCGCGGCAGCGGTGGATCCAGTCTGATGACCCGGGTCGGCAACAGCCGCTGGTTGCCACGTTTATTTGGCCGGATTATCGGACTGGGGTTCCGGCGGGAAACGCCGAAGCATCTTGCTGATTGAGGGTTTGTTGCGGTCAGAAATACGCAATGGGTACCCTCGAAAAATTAATCATCTTCCAGCAGAGTAATGCCCATTTCATCGGCCAGCTCAAACAGATGTAATAAAACGCTTTTATCTATTACTGATACCCTATTACCAGTAATAGATAACTCGTCTCCATTCAAACGGTCGCCAAACAGAATATAGGCATTGCCAGGATGTTGTTTTGACGGCCAAATCAGCCCATGAATATCTTGATGTTGCTCATGCATGAATAGCTTCAGCCCACTTGCGCGTTACCTCCAGGGCTGGCAGTAACAGTATTGCGACTTACTTTATATACCCAAAATAATTGGAGTTGCATCACGGCGGCAAGAGCATTCATCCCCAGGAGCTTACTCAAGTAAGTGACTGGGGTGAATGCTTGCAGCCAACACAGATGCAGCTTCAAGTATGAAGGGTATATACGATAAAGCGGCGTCCCTGCCCCGACAATTCGCTTATTAATATTGACCTTTCCTACCGGGGGAAATAAGTCATCAGCCATGCTGTGCCCCCGCCTTCTCTATAAGAGCAGCATGTAACACGGCAGCGGGTTCTTTCTTCATCACGTCTTTAGGCTTTTTACCGCCCAGCCAGCTATTGGCCGTCCCCATCCAGCTCGCAATTGACCAGGCGCTGGTGCCGTCACCAAAGACGGTCAATATGTCTTTGAGGATTTTTAGTGGCTGGTAAGCCTCATCCAGCGCGTAAGCCGGATAACGGTCGTGGCCTTCAACGTTGATCGCAAAAATCTTCCCACGTTGCTTCCAACCGTTTGGGCCTGCGCTGCGGTTGCGATTTTTAAAACCGGCCCTGTCGGAGAGTTCGGCTGATGTCAGCCAGTGGGCATCTTCCAGGAGGTACTGGCGAAGGTCCTGCTTCCTTGCTTCATTCCTGCCCTGAAACTCGGGAAAACCCGCAAAAATGCTGGCGGCAGGCATACCGTTGTCGCTATCGACATCCCCTCGTACTGCCGGTAGCTTCCCGGCTGTAGACTTGGTCACCATATCCCATGCAATCTCCAGCATTTGCATCGCCGCATTGGGATCCACTGCCGGGTCATTGATCATTTCGGTTAGTTTTTTTCTCAGGGCGCTATTACCGGCGTCATTGTTGCTATCCGATTTGGTTGTATGAGCATCGGGATCAATTTCAATCACCAAGAATCGCGCCGAATGCTTACTTGGCTTAAGATGTTGCAGCTGATCGGCAGTGAGCATTTGCATAACAGTACGATGTCCCTGACGACGATGGGTTTGCTGTTTGGCTGTCATACGCCCTCCGGCAGACAGATATTGAGTATATTGAGTATATCTCGTATACCCTGGATTGTCTAAATCTTCACCAGTGCGGCGATTCCCTTTCAGGTTGCCTGCCGTTTCTCACCAAGAGGTTCATATGTTCAGTATCCGCCAGGCTTTGAGCGGTGATTTAGCGCAGGTTCGTGATGTGGGGATTCGCACCTATCAGGCCCATTTTGGCGAACTTTGGCACCATAAAGCGGAACTCGATGCTTTTCTGGCGCAAGACTTTGCCGTTGAGGCACTGGAAAAAACGCTGCAGGATACGGACGTTTGCTGGCTATTGGGATACGAAGACGACAATCTGGTGGGTTATGCGCGGCTGAATTTCAACAGCCTGCTGGCACCGACCCAAACAACCGGGGCCGAATTGCAGAAAATCTATTTCCTGCCGGAATATGCCGGCCGGGGTTACGGCCAGCACTTTTTTGAACAGGTGCAGCTTCGGGCGATCGAACGTAAGCAGCAAAGGCTGTGGCTGGAAGTGTTACAGCGCAATACCAGCGCCCAGCGCTTTTACCAACGCCAGGGGCTGAATATTTGCGGTGAGACCTGTTACACCAGCGCCCAGGGTTCCATCGGTATCTGGTATATGTCCAAGCCGCTGTAACCCCTTACCCCGGAAACTCCAGCGCGCCGGTCAGATCGCCCAGCGGTTTCTGGCTGCGCGCCGCCATTGCCTTATCCCGTTCCGTTAGCCCGTCCAGCGGCGGCAGATCAAACACCCGGCTGATTAATCGCAAAATTGACCCGGTGTCGTACACCTCATGGTCAACGTAGCCTTTACGGGCGAATGGCGAAATCACCAACGCCGGAATACGTGAGCCTGGGCCCCAACGATCGCCCTGCGGAGGGGCCACATGATCCCACCAGCCGCCGTTCTCATCGAAGGTAATCACTACCACGCTATTTTCCCACTGCGGGCCGTTGCGCAGGCTGTTAATAATATGGGCGATATGGCGGTCGCCGGCCTCCACATCGGAATACCCGGCGTGCATATTAAGGTTGCCCTGCGGCTTGTAGAACGCCACCGGCGGTAAAGTGCCCGCCTCCACCGCGGCCAAAAATTTATTACTGCCGGTTGAATCACCAATGCCGCCGTCACGTAAATGCGCCGCGCGTGCCTGTGGATTGCCCGGCCCCAAATTTTCGAAATAGTTGAACGGCTGATGGTGATACTGAAAGTCTGGCGCACCGGGGAAATCGCCCTGATCCTTGCGGTTGTCCAGCGCGTATTGCCAACCCCCGGCGTACCATGCCCAGTCGATCCCCTTCTGACTGAGTAAATCGCCGATGTGCGGGTGTTTCTGCGGCGGCATCACGTTGGGCATGGTCGCGTCCGCCAGCGTCGGATCTTTCTCATCCTGAGTCCACGACGGCCAGTACGGCGGTGCCATGGTGTTGACCGCATAGCCGTCCGGCGTCAGCAGGCTCTTGCCAAACAGCGGGATACCAAACGAAGCGCTGACCGGCGAGTCGCCCAACGGCTTCAGGCGCGAGTCCGTCACGTCATCGCTTTCAAGCAGGGCAATGCCGTCTTTGGCGACTGAGTTTTGTACCTCGGGGTAAAACGGCGGGCGGGCGCAAATCAGATACTGGTGATTCAGGAAGGAGCCGCCAAACGCCCCCTGGAAGAAGTTATCGCACAGGGTAAATTCCTGCGCCAAGGTCCACAACCGCAAGTTGTAAGCAACGTCACCGTAATAACCCATGGTCAGGGCACCGGAATCGGCCCAGGCAACAAACTTGTCGTTTTTGCCGCCGTTAATCTGCATCTGGTTTTGATAAAACACATGCCACAGATCGCGCGTGACCACGCCGTGCGGCAAGTTCTCACCCTGCGGCCCGGTCAGCACAAACGGCTGATTCGGTAATTGATTGGTGAATACTGCATCTTCGTCGATTTTGTAATTAACATGCCCGACTTCCTGCTCTTTTGGCACCAGGCCTTTCCAGATCGGTGGCAAAGAATCCAGTAGCTTATCGTCACGATCGCGCTGCTGGTACTCCTCCGGCTTAAGTGCCGACAGCGGTTTTTCTACTCCGGGGAAATTGGCGAACAGGTTGTTGAAACTGCGGTTTTCGGCGTAGATCACCACCACATTTTTCACATGACGCCGCAGCAGTGGGTTTTGTGCGCCGGTCGGCAAAGTGTTCAGTACCACTTTCTTGTTGCCGTCAGCCGCGGCCCTGGCCAACGGCACAATCGAGGCACCGACCCCCAACACCGTCGCACCTGCCAGAAAACGCCGACGCGCCGGATTGCTCGGCTGCTGCTGTTGCGCCGACGCCGGCAGATCCTTATCGGATTTATCGCTCATAATTATCCCTCGTAAAATTTTTAACCTATTGATTTGTTATAAATTTATTTAAGAGTCATTATGCTATGGCACAACTATGAACGAAATGTGACAAGACCTGGCAGGTTAGCATTTGGCAACACTTTCGCGAACATCGCCGCAGTTTTATCAAAATCCTGCGACTTCACGGCTTAGCGAGCGTCACGTTGCAGCATCAGAAACAGCAAGGCCAGCGTATTGGGCACCATGTACAGCATCGCCCCCAGTTGCACCGCTAGCGGGTTTTCCTTTGCCTGCCAGGCCATAAACCAGTCGCCTGCGACCACCATAAAACCGAGCCCCCACACCGCAATCGCGCAGAGTGCGCCCAGCATGGCCCAGGCTTTCCCCCTGGCAAAGGCCGCGTAAGGTTGGCGCAGATGTTTCAGCATCAGCATCACACCCAGTGCCGCGGTGATACCGGCCACAGACTCCAGCACAGTGATCATCGCCAACCCGACCCGCCCGGCCCATTCCACGCTGACGGCGCGCCACATTAAGCCGGGAACCTGATAGGTATCCTGCATGGCAAGCAGCGGCGCCACGGCATGTTGGGCGGTACCAGCAAAATCGGCGGTATTGTTCAGCAGACTGAAGATCCCCCAAAGAGCCGGGAACAGTGACAGGACGATGCAACCCAAACGCGACATGGTGATTTCGTTCATAATTATCCCTAATTTATGATGATGTAAAAACCAGAGTTCCTTGTATTGTTGCCACTTTAGACTCCCCAGTTTTAACGTGCATAATGTAAGAACTAATCTTACAATGATTAAGAGAATAGCGGAGGGGAAAACATGGGCAGAACATTAACAGTGGATCTGGGTGAAGAACTGCGTAACTTTGTTGAAGGTCTGGTAGCCAGCGGCGACTACCGAACCCCCAGCGAAGTTATTCGTGAATCGGTGCGCACCCTGCGTGAGCGCACCGCCGCCTCAAAACTGGAAGAGCTACGCCGTTTGATCGCCGAGGGGGAGAACAGCGGGGACGCTGTGGAGTGGGATCGTGATGTGTTCATGGCAACAGTGAAAGGCTACATGAAAAAATAATTGCCCTTCCACTGCCCAACCTTATTGAGCCTTATATCGCCACCAGTCCGCGCACGCCGTCTTGCTCCATCGTCGACAACGGAAAATAATGCTTATTACATTGAAATAACTCTATCAACGGTTCTAATTGTCGACTCTCTATGCGCAATAATCACTCGGGTAATATTCAGCCTTTTTATAGCCTGATTAACAAAGCGTTCGCTTTCGTTGTCGAGAGAACTTGTTGCCTCATCCATAAATAGCATTCCCGGTTTCCGGTAAAGTGCACGGGCAATAAAAATACGTTGTTTCTGCCCGCCAGAAAGTCCCTCACCCAGTTCTCCTATCAGCGTTTCATACCCCATGGGCATTTTTATTATCACATCATGGATATAACTGGTTCGGGCACATTCCATCATCCAAACTTCATCCATTTCTTCGGCAAACCCGCAAATATTCTCCCGTATTGAACCAGAGAACAACCTATCATCCTGCATCACGCAGGCTATCATCTTGTGAAAATTGTTGATGCCCAATTGATAAATATCTGTACCATCTACCAGGATGGTACCCGAACTGGGTTCAAACAACCCGCATAACACTTTCATCAGCGTCGTTTTCCCGGTACCGGAGGCACCGGTTATCGCAACGCTTTCCCCAGGAAGAATTCGGATAGCCAGATCGCTGAATACCGGCTCCGACTGGCTATCATAGCTATAACTTAGATCACAAACTTCCAGTGAAACTGAACGCATCGCGTCAATAACTGGTATATCCGGCTTTTTGACTTCCCGCTCGTGTAGCGCGATATCGGCGATACGTTCATTGTGCAGACTCATCATCCGCAACTGCAGCAAAAAATTCGTCAGTGAGGCGACCCTATCGGAAAATTGCGCACGGAATGCACCAAACGCCACGAACATCCCAATCGTCATTTGATTATCAATAACCAAACTGGTGCCCAGCCATAAAATCACTATCTGATCACAGGCAGCAACAAATGTGTTGATACCACCAAAGAATAAATCCATTTTAGTAATATTGATGCCCGAATTGATAGCATCGACTTTAAGGTTAAGCCAATGAGTTCCCCGTCGTTCACCCATACCCTGCATCTTAACTGTCGCAATACCGTAAAGTGTCTCCATAAAATACGAGCTAGCCCGCGCGCCTCTGACTAACATCTCCTCCGACAATTGCCGGTAATAACCGTAAGTCAATAAACGAATAAGAACGTATACCGCAGTAAAACTCAAAACAATCCAAGTCAGATATCCACCGTAAAGTGACATCATAACCAGCACACCGATCACCATGATACTGTCCATGATGGATCCGACTACACTGGTCGTAAAAGTGGTGCGTAACGTATCCAGCGAACCAAAGCGGGACTGAATGTCTCCCAATTTGCGTCGTTCAAAATACTTCAGAGGTAACCTTAGCAGGTGGTTAAACAGGCCTGACTGCCATTGCACATTGACGAGCGTTCCCATAATCAGCGATGACCAAGCACGGACTATGCTTACTGCAGCCCGCAGCAAAATAAAAAACATCAAACCGATACAAATAAGAGTTAATATTCCGCGATCACCCGCCGGGATCGCATGATCCATCACCAGTTGAGTACCTATTGGCATCACCAGGTTGATGGCCTCAATAACCACCGACAGGCAAAAAATCTTGGTCAGCGTGCTTTTGATGCCATATACGCTGCGAATTAGTGACCCCAGACTCATCCGGTTTCTCACTGTTTCCGCTGTAAACTTGCTACCGGGCCAGACTTCGAGCGCCACACCGGTAAAATATTGCGACATTTCAGCCAGCTCCACCGTTCTGCACCCACGCGCCGGGTCATGCAATACAAAGCGGTTACGTTTCACACTGACCAGCACAACGAAATGATTAAAGTCCCAGTGGAGGATGCAGGGGGTCTTCAGGACGCGGAGTTCATCCAGATCCAGCGACAGTGCTCGAGTTGCCATACCCAGTTGCTCAGCTATGCCGTTAATACCGGCGAGCGTGGCACCACGTGCTGATAGGTTGAATTTGCGGCGCAGTGATATCAAGTCAACATTCTTGCCATAGTGACCACATATCATTGCCAAACAGGCAATACCACACTCTGAAGACTCAGTTTGGTGAATTACAGGAACACGCCGACGTAACCGTATGTCGAGTTGGTAGATGATAAATTTGAATCTGCCGTTAATCATTTACCGGTCCTGCAGCACTATGTTTCATGTCATAGAATGGCGAAAGCATCCATTGATAAATTTTCCTTTTTTCGAGGAATAACGTGCTTTGAGCTTTCATACCATTTTCTAATGGTAGTAATTTACCATCGTAGGTAATGACTTTTTTTTCGGGACTCACAATAACCTTGTAATAAGGAATGGATACGCCTTGGTTAGTTTTCGGCGCGCCTTGATAGGTCAACATTTCCTGCGGAGAGGCTGGAGTTCTGGATATGGTTGTCACCATTGCTGGAAATTGGCCAAACTTTTCTGCGGGAAAAGCTTCATACCGCACGTTAACCTTGTCACCTACTGAAATATAAGGTACTGCGTCATTAGGCACCCAGATAACAAGGTAGTAATTATTTATATTTTGTGGAATAACTTGAAGCAGGCTATCACCTGCATTAACCATTTGTCCCACAGTGACACTCATTGAATCTACCTTACCATCAGATAAAGCTCGAATGATGATTTTCCCGCTCACATCCGTATTAACCAACTCTTTTTTCAATTCGTATCTCTGGAGTGCCATTTGATAGATGCGGTTATCAAATTCAGCAGCCTGAGTTTGTATCTGACTTTCCAAACTGATTACCTGCAATGAATTTTGCTCATTTTGCCCACTCAAGCTAAGTAAGTTATTCTGCTGCTGATAATATAGCGCTACCTGGCTGATTAACTGGTCTTTATTCACAAGCCCCTTTAAGTGGTACTTCCTATAACTGTCCATGTTATCTTTCATTATATTTATTCCTTCCTCTGCCCGTTTGATGATACTGGATGAGCGTTTAAAGGCGTTACTGTACTGTGACCTCTGTTTTTCTAACGTATCAAGCGTGGTTTTTTTACTCGCATTCAGCCGTGAAATAATATTATCCACATGAGCTATTTGATTTTCAATCACCACTCTCTGATTATCACTTACAACGCCACTACTGGTGCTTTTACTAACATCAAGCTGATATACAGGATCGCCACTTTTAATTTCCTGTCCTTCAACGACAAACTGATTCACCACAAAACCTTGAACCCCAGAATAAATATTAACGGCCCGAGGCCAGGTAGTGATCTCTCCACTCACATTAACTCGGCGGGTATAAGTTCCCGCAATGACGAACGTCAGAAATGCCACAATGAAAAACATACACGCCAGAGCGACTAGCCAGAGTGGAATGCCAGGTAATAAAATTGCACGCCCACGCCACCTCATTTTTCTATGCTCTATAGAGTCCTTACGAAACAAACGATCTTCCCTAGCCATTTTTAATATCCGATTTGGATACAACTATGCATCCCGTATCTGAAATTCTTCGTTAATTTTACACAATCGCGTTCCTGCCATAATGGCATGAATATCTGCTCAATTATGGCAACAGGACCATAACCTTCTTCCTTCGGTTCACCCAGCGAACCACCCCCTTTCCCCATGGCCTGATTTGGACAATATGCTCGATAGCCTTACGTCCAAATCCGGGTTTGCAACAAAAATCCAAGAGCCAGATCCTATCACCTTCGTTCCATTCTGAGGGGTGTAGACGAAATTCCGGGTCGCTAAGTAGTCTGGCTTCAGTATCGGCTTCCAGAAAAGCCCAGGTGACATAGGCCAATGGCTGACCGCTCGTATCAAAAAGAAACTGTATCTGCTTATGTTGTATAGCAAACTCTGTCCAATATTGAATGCTCAAAACCGGGTAGAGGCTGTAATTACGGTTATAGAGCATGCAACTTACGGCAAAACCGATCTGCTCTTGGGCTGGCCAATCTTTCCGACCCTCTATGGTTTCCTTTATATATAAAGTCATGCTTCAACATATCCTTCTGGCACGTGATTAGTCACTGGCTCACAGCCGAATGCCTCTTTGGCAAATGCCAGCGTCCTCGCTTCCATTACCGATAATGCATGCCGCAGATCATCGCCACTATTCGCCTCCAACAAACCAGCGATCTCCTCGAGCATTCGTATTTTTCCCAAACGCTCTCTGGGTTGCAGCCTCTGCCGTGCTTGCCGTTCCATCCCCTTTAGGATTACGGAGGCATCGATTCCTAGAGTATGGCAGGTTTCACTCAGCCAAAGATTGGCTTCAACGAAGGCCGACAGTGTTTCCACGAAACAAATATCACTATCCAAATTAATGTAGCCAGAGACAGATTGCCCTTGGCTACAGCGGATCAGCATCACAACCAACTGTTCCAACGGTGTCTCAGTTCGCACGTCATACTGATGGTAATACAGCATTCCTCTACGGCTACCGAACAATTTCATGAAGCTATTAACTAATTGTTTCAGCGCATTAGGAATCTCTTTCGACGGTAGAATATCAACCGGGATCCCTAACAACGCCAAATAGCCGCGATAGCAGGCCTCCTGAAAAGCATGCTGAAAGCAAGCCCCGACTTGCTGCTGCGCAAACGACGTGAAAGCCGAACCAAAAAGGTATTTCCCGATATACAAACAAAGGTCAGACAGTCCCTGTTGAAGGATCGCAGGCTCTCTCATCATTTGCGCTAACTTGAGTCGATAGTCGAAATCGTAACGATGATCGCAGGGGAACAAACAATTGAGTCCGGTGAAATCCAATAGCCTGCCATCCATCGCAACATTAGACGGCGACGTTGTCAGCATTAGGAAGCGAGTTCGACAAAATGCCATCTGACGTGCCTGCCGCCGAGCCAATTCGCACAAACCCTCAACACAGTGGCGCTGCGGGTCCTGATAAGCCCCCTCACTGAAACCATCTGTTGGTGTCGGCAAATAGTCCGATAACAGGCGGATAACCGACCTGACACGCTGGGCATCGTGTATCATTTTCCCGACATATTCGGGCTGCGGTCGAAAATAAGGCGCTCGTTCAAAATGCGCTGGACGAATTACTGGTTCACGGACGAGTAATGCCCTTCGAGCTCGTCGATTATTGCGCTCAAAATTGATATCAATATATTTGTCAGTAAGGAGTACGGCTTGTGCACGTACCGCCCCATAAGGCAGTAACTGAGCCAACACTTCACCCCATATAGCTTCATAAATCGCATGGTCTGCAGCAAGCGCACCGTTAGAATGATGCCAATCCGTCCCCAACCCTACTAAAGGATTAGCACCAATACCTTTGACCTGGTAACAGCCGTCAAAACCACAACGAGCCCCGCCACCGTTACGCTGAATGCCGCTACCACCATAGCGTTCCGCCAGAAATACCTTAGCTGTACCGAAACCGGTTGAGTCGCTCAGATAGCTGCAGGCACAACGCAACACTTCTTCGTTGCCAACCTCCGAGGTACTCCAAATCAAAGTTGTCGACACAGGATAGGTATCAAACGGCACCAGATTTTCAACAAGCTCTGTTAGTGCAGGGGAATGAGTCATTTGGAATCGCCCTCCAGTATTTTTTTTCCTTTTAGGGTCAATGAGTTTACATCTGAATGTTTTGCAAATTGCGTAAACGCAGCATCCAAGTGTGACGCAATTTCACGCAATGCCTCAGTTCTAGCCATACCTGGATGATCACAGGCAATATCAATGTTATGGATCCGTCCACGTATGTAGGGTCGCCATGCATCCAGATCCAACCAATTCTCAGCTCGTGGTGCCGCTGCAGTAAAAAACAGCAAGTCGCCGTGATAAATGCCATGACTCGAACTACCAATCAAACGACGGCTATTGATGACAACATCAATAAGCCGATCAAGTGCTTGATTCTCGAGGCTGGCTAAAGCATTACTGTGAGCCCGAAGCAGACCGATCGTTTGAGAACGTTCGAGTACCTCCCCTTTCGGCACGATCAATGAAGGTAGCCCCCCAAAGGGCAATGCGATACCCGCGATGAAGAGCAAAGCGGCCAAAGCCATACTTTCTTCCTCTCTCGCGTTAAGTGTCTCAAAAGCAAATCGTCGCCACAGATCACTGGGATAGGCATCCATCATAGCCAGTAACTCGACCTTCGAGCCCTGACGCTCAAGATGTACAGCCACACTGTGGGCGATCATTCCTCCCACCGACCAACCGATAAGCCAATAAGGGCCCTTCGGCTGATGGGCAAGTATACGGTTGGCGTACTCTTCAGCCAGCTCATCCATTGACTGAGTGATACGGCTATCCGGGGTCAATCCCTGAGCTTGCAAGCCGACGATCTCACACGGCGTCTTGAGAAAACGAGCCAGGCCGCAGTAGCACCAAGCGATACCGCCAGCAGGATGGATGCAGAACAAAGTAGGTAACCTTGCCAGGGGAGCCTGTGGGCCAGGTCGAAGCTGTAAGGTAGTATCCAGCATGTTCAAAGCATCCCCCTGCCCGTGTCCCGACAGTGCTTTGGGAGTGGGGTGAGCAAAAATATTGGCTATCGATATTTTCCACCCAAGGCCAGCGTTTATCCTTGCGGCTGCATCAACGGCACTCAGAGAATTACCACCGAGTTCGAAGAAGTTCGACCGAGGTTTCACTGAAGGTAACTGCAGGACATCGGCAAAATATTCGCAGAGCCGCTGCTCGATCAGGTTGGACGGTACGCTATTATCTTCACAATGGGTATTGGGCGGTGCCGGTAGCGCCTTCCGATCCAGCTTTCCGTTACGACTCAGGGGAAGTGCGGTGAGAAATAACCAACGCTGTGGCAGCATATATACGGGAAGATATTCACTACAAAGCTCCAGTAGTTCTTTTACATCTGGCTCAGAGCCCCTGGCCACTATATAAGCGGTAATATTGCCTTCAACCATGTTGGCACAGGCATGGTGGACTTGCGAATGCTTGCAGAGAACCGCATCAATCTCCTCCAGTTCGACTCGCTGCCCATGTATTTTAAGCTGCTGATCCAGACGCCCAAGATAATCAATCTCACCATCCAGTCGCCAACGAGCCAGATCGCCTGTCCGGTAAAGGCGCTTACCGTCGGCTCCAAGGACGAAACGTTCAGCGGTCAGGGCGGGTTGGCCGATATAACCATCCGCGAGGCAAATGCCCTCGATATACAACTCTCCCTCGATGCCAATCGGAGCCGTTCTACCGTGTTCATTGAGAATATGAATCTGCGTATTCCAGATCGGGCGGCCAATAGGTACGTGGGCCTCTTTTTTTGCCAAATCAAAAGAATGGTAAGTAACGTCAATGGCAGCCTCGGTGGGGCCATAAAGATTATGCAAAGGGGCCGCCAGTAAACCACGATAACGTTGTACCAATTTCGGCGACAATACTTCCCCGCTCGCAAATACTCTGCGCAATGGTAGCGGTCCCGGTCGACGTTCCAAAGCATCAAGAAAAAGTGCCAACATCGACGGCACAAAATGTAAGGTGGTAATGTTATGCCGCTCAATACAGTTCAGCAAATACACTGGGTCTGTGTGCCCACCAGGCCGAGCCATGACTAAGGTAGCGCCACTGATCAGAGGCCAGAAAAACTCCCACATCGATACATCAAAGGTCGCAGGTGTTTTCTGCAGCACACGATCCGTCGGCTGAAGATGATATACGGCCTGCATCCACTGAAGACGATTAGCCAACGCCAAATGGCCGACCATCACGCCTTTAGGTTCGCCGCTGGATCCTGAAGTGAACAAAATGTAAGCCGGTGCATCGACACACTGTTCGGCCACTATCGGCAATATTGCCTTGCCCTGCGTTTGTGCGATGCGATTCAGTGATTTGATATCGAGCTGCGGATACCTGGCAGGCAAATTGTTCCGACAGGCAAGGCTGGATATGATTAATGAAACCCCGGCCTGCTCAAGCATATTGAGGAGCCGTAATTCTGGAAGTTCCATCGACAGCGGTAAAATAACAGCGCCAGCACGAAGGATAGCCAGCAGGATTACTTCCATTTCAACGCTGCGCTCTAAGGCTACACCGATAACCTTACCTTTTGCTCCTCGCAGATGGTAGTTTAAGGCGTTTGCAACTTGCCGCGAACGACGCTCCAATTCTGCGTAAGTCAGCCTACTGGCATCGTCAAGCACGGCAAGCTGTTGCGGTGCCGCACGGGCTTGCACTTCGAACAGTTCAAGAATGCCTTGGGCTGATAGCTTATGGGCTGTGTCGTTCCACTTTGCGATCAAAGCCAACTCGGTTGGCGTCACCAACGGCAACTCCTGCAATGGCACAGTTGGTGCCTCGACCAACTGCGCCATCCAATACAACAGCCGATGCGCATGCAATTGCAACGCCTCTTGGCTATGTCGCGAGGCATTAGCTAGCAGCCTGAGGTTACAGGGACGCAAGTCTGGACCGAGCTCCAAATGGATATTGAGATCTCTCACTGGACCGGTGACAATATGCCTTGCTGTTGCGTTTAATCCCGCAAAATCAATAGTCGAAAAACAGGGTAATATATTCAACTCTATCCCATAAAGTGGCATAGTATCGCCGATCCTGCCGATAGACCTGCCTATCCATTCTCCGCGATAACGCTGATGCGAAAGCAATTCGCGTCTGTTTCTAGCCACAACAGCACAAACATCCTGAAAACTGGCATCTTCCGGCAATTCAAGCAGTAGCGGCAGGATATTGCTGCGAGTAACTGCCGCCTGAGCGCCAAAGGTATCCAGACGGCCCATGGAAGGCAGCCCGAAAAGTAGTTCACGTGAACCTCCAAGGCATAATGAGAAATAACTGGCAAACACGCCAAGCAACGTATCGGACAACGCTATACCACTACGTTGGTAAAACGTATTCAAAATCAAGGACAACTCCGCACTGATGGCCACTTCGACCTGTATGCTATCCACCGCCATCCCTTGCGCAGGGCCACCGAGAAAAGTTGGCGCTGGCATCCGTACGCAGCGGTTCGTCCAATAGTCGTGATCATCGGCATATTGAGAACTCTGCCTGTATGCCAAATCGTCTTCATACAACGTGCGCAGATTTGTAAAACTGCAATGAGCCACAGTTTCCTCTCGCAGCAATGCCTTATAATGCTCCCCTGCTCGATGATGCAGTAAATGATAAGCGTAAGCATCGAAGGCAATATGATGTATACAGGAGAACCATATGACTTCATGCTCATCGAGGACATACAGACGATGTGTATGTTGATGCAGGCTGTTGGGGCCAAGTTCCTGGTTAGTAATTTGTTCCATCGATTGCCATGCAAGATCATCAGACTCAGGTTGGAAACTCAAATCGCACAGCGTGATTTGCGCTTTCGAGGACTGGTAACCGAAAGACGGCACCCCCTCAACTTCGATAAAGCTACAATTGAGTACCTCACATTCCAGTAAAGCCCTTTCTATCGCACGAAGTAATTTAGGTTGATCAATATCACCGCGTAGGTATAGAGCTTGCCCCGTCGCGTACAACCTGAAAGAGTGTCTAGCTTGAGAGGCATACCAGATTCCCTGTTGTGCGTCAGTCATGGGAAAATTATCAGGAGAACAAAAATCCATTTTGTTTGCACCTTTAGTTGAACTAGGCAGTTCAGTAGCCTAGTCTGAAACCATCATTCTCATTCGAATCCTGTAGGAAACATGGCTAAATAACACCTAAAACAAGGTCATATCGCTATTTTATTCCCACTCACAGTGTGTTTTTACTGAAGCAAAACCCATTGAAAAGAAAAGTAATTAAAAGTCTATTATTATTTTATAAATACCCCACTACTTTAGAAGATTGAATGTAACAAACTCTACCAAGGTAAATTTTAATTTAACATCTCCAAAGAGGTCTAATCATGCCCCTATCCCCCTAAGATAACAGTTCCAGTTTGTTTTTTAATTTTCCCACCTCATAACAAAAAGTCAATTTAAATTATTTCTTAAAATATTTAACTAAAAATTTTTATTGTATAATTATACCAAATAAAATATTACCACTTAGTTATAAATATTTTTTACCCCATGCTAATATAGTATTTATCAAATCAATGATAATCTTAAACAAGCATTGACAATGCTTTCAAAAAATTAAAATTTGTGACACTCGTCAAGTTAGATTTGTATAGAAGATGCCTACAATACCGCTTTATAAACCAGATGAGTTTTAAAACAAACACGTGGCATAACAATTACCAATATATAATTGTCAGATGATGTTTATAGGGGAAATGTTGATGGATAGATTGGCATTGATTGCCATCAAACGGATAGCGATGGAGACGGCCTTTTTTTGTGCTGAACCTTATGATTGTGATTACGGATTTGATCGTCTTATGGCGTGCAGAACAACTGAAGATTTGAACAGTGCTGCATTTGGTGACATCTTCCTGCATGCGTTTCTGCAAAAGCATAAAGTCGATAAAATAAAAAAATTCGTTCTCGACATGGCCATTCAACCAGTTACCATAATCGAGCATGTATTACCTGAAATTGCTGAAAAACAATTACTCCAAATAGAAGCAAACGACACGCAGAAGATGAAAGTGTAGTATTCACATCAATCCTGGCTCCCATACGCATAGGGGTAATGCAATGAAAGAGTTGGCACTATCTGTATTTTGTATTATTCTCGGCGTGACTATAGGTTTCGTTGCAAGACACTTTAATGCCACCCCATTCCTACAGTCTCTTTCCATATCAATTGGAGTGGTAATCGTAATGTTTATATACTTTCAAGTGAAAAGGAATTTAAAATGAGAGTTCTAAGTTATACCGATATTAACTTTGTCTCTGGTTCTGGCGATGTTGACTGGGTACAAGCAGGGAGAGATGTCGTTGTTGGTGGAGCAACTGTAGCTGGAACAGCATTTGGTACCGGACTCGCTGGCCCGTTTGGACCTCTAATCGGAGTGGCATTTGGCGCTGGCGTAGGGGCTATGTATGACGCAGCTGGAAATAACGGTCCCAGTGGTGGTACTAGTAGCGCAACAGCAGCTGCAAATTACAGCAGTTAACTGAACGATAATATTTCTGTATGGGTTAACAGTAGCTGCTCGCAGCTACTGTTAACTTCGCCATAATAAAGGATATATTATGAAGCCAATTATATCGTGGATCCTTTTTTTCCTTGCCTTCTACCTGTGTATCTACTTAGGAATATTTGTATTCGGTGAGGAATTTAACCAAAAAAACACCATAATGCTTTCATTTATTTTTTCAAGCATGTTTTCTTTTATTTTTAGGCGCTACAGAAACAGGTGATTTTTATTACATACAACTAAATTAGAGGATTCCCCCAACTGCCGGAAATTAGCTGATTACACTTACTCCCGCTATTTCTACCGGAGCTAAAAATCCAAACCTATAGCGCCTATGATATCAAAACCACTGAATAGTGGATTACCAACCTACACAACGACGATTGGCAACCCATCACTTTGCGATACCCCGGGTTAATTAGGCCTTATATCGCCACCAGCCCGCGCACGCCGTCTTGCTCCATCGCGCTGCCTGCACCGCGCTGGACAATGCTGCCACGCGACATCACAAGATAACGGTCCGCCAGCTCGGCGGCGAAATCATAAAACTGTTCCACCAGCAGGATCGCCATATCCCCTCTTTCCGCCAACTGTTTGATCACCGCGCCGATCTCTTTGATCACCGAAGGCTGGATCCCCTCCGTCGGCTCATCGAGGATCAACAACTGCGGTCGGCAAGCCAGCGCACGCCCTATCGCCAACTGCTGTTGCTGGCCACCGGAGAGATCGCCGCCGCGCCGATCTTTCATCTGCAACAGCACCGGGAACAGTTCATAGATATGATCCGGTACCTTGCGGGCCTGACTGCCAGAAAAGCGCGCCAACCCCATGAGCAAGTTTTCCTCCACCGTCAGGCGACCAAAGATCTCACGCCCCTGCGGCACATAGGCGACGCCTGCCTGTACCCGCTGGTGCGGTTTTCTGCCGTTGAGGCTTTCGCCCTGCCAACTGATACTGCCGCTCTTGGCCGGGATCAGCCCCATCAGGCACTTCAACAGCGTGGTTTTCCCCACGCCGTTGCGCCCCAGCAGGCAGGTCACTTCGCCGATATGGGCTTCAAACGACAGGCCGCGCAAAATATGGCTGCCGCCGTAATATTGATTCAGTTCGTTCACTTGCAACATAGCTGCTCCTAGCGCCCCAAATACACTTCGATCACCTGCTCGTCGGCCTGCACCTGCGCCAATGAACCCTCCGCCAGCACCTGACCCTGATGCAGCACCGTGACGTGGTCGGCAATGGTTTCAACAAACCCCATATCGTGCTCCACCACCATCAGTGAATGCTTGCCCGCCAGCGAGCGGAACAGTTCGGCGGTGTACTCGGTTTCAGCATCGGTCATGCCAGCCGCCGGTTCATCGAGCAACAGCAGGTGCGGTTCCTGTACCAGCAGCATACCGATCTCGAGAAACTGTTTTTGCCCGTGAGACAGCAACCCAGCGGGACGATGCCGTTCATGGCCGAGCCGCAGAGTTTTCAGCATGTCATCGATACGGTCGCGTTGTTCGCTGCTCAGTTTGGCGCGCAGGCAGGCCCATACCGACTTTTGGTTTTTTTGGGCGATCTCCAGGTTTTCGAACACCGTCAGCGCCTCAAATACCGTGGGCTTTTGGAACTTGCGGCCAATGCCTGCCTGGGCGATCTGCATCGGATCCAGCGCGGTCAGATCAACGGTTTGATCGTAAAACACCCTGCCGCTGTCCGGCCGGGTCTTGCCGGTGATCACATCCATCAGCGTGGTTTTCCCCGCGCCGTTAGGCCCGATCACACAGCGCAATTCCCCCACGCCAATCTGCAACGACAGATCGCTCAGCGCACGGAAACCGTCGAAGCTGACGTTGATCTTGTCGAGCAACAGCACCGGATCGGTTTGCTGGCGGTATTTATCGGCCGGCAGCGGCTGGGTGAACAGCTCTTCGGTCATTTGCAGCGAATTCATTGTGATTTCCCTCTGCGCAGCAGGCCAATGACCCCTTTCGGCAGGAACAGCGTGACGATGATAAACATCAGGCCGAGGAAGAACTGCCAGTATTCCGGAATGGCCATGGTGAACCAGCTCTTGGCACCGTTGACGATACCGGCCCCCAGCAGCGGCCCCACCAGCGTGCCGCGCCCACCAAGTGCCACCCAGATAGCGGCTTCGATCGAGTTGGTCGGCGACATTTCGCCCGGGTTGATAATCCCCACCTGCGGCACATACAGCGCCCCGGCCAGCCCACACAGCACCGCCGACAACGTCCAGACAAACAGTTTGAAGCCTTTCGGATCGTAACCGCAGAACGTCAGGCGGTTTTCCGCATCGCGTACCGCCGTCAACACCCGACCGAACTTGCTGCGTGCCAGAGCGAAGCCGATTGCCAGACTGGCAGCCAGCAGCAGCACCGTGGTCAGGAACAGCGCCACCCGCGTGCCGGTCGCGGTGATCGGGAAGCCCAGCAGCGTCGTGAAACCGGTAAAGCCATTGTTGCCACCAAAGCCGGTTTCGTTACGGAAGAACAGCAGCATACCGGCGTAGGTCAACGCCTGGGTCATGATGGAGAAATACACCCCTTTGATTTTTGAGCGAAAAGCGAAGTAACCGAAGATAAAGGCCAGCACCCCGGGCACCAGCACGATCAGGCACAGCGCCCAGGCGAAATACTGGGTACCGCTCCAGAACCACGGCAACTCGTTCCACGACAGGAAGGCCATAAATCCCGGCAGGCCATCACCCGCCGCCTGGCGCATCAGGTACATGCCCATGGCATAGCCACCGAGGGCAAAAAACAGCCCGTGCCCCAACGACAGCAGCCCGGCATAGCCCCACACCAGGTCGAGCGCCACCGCCACCACCGCATAACACAAAATTTTACCCACCAGCGTCAGGGTATAAGTGGAGATCGCCAGCGGATGGTCTGCCGGCAACAGCGCCAGAAACGGCATAATCAACAGCGCCAGCAACGCCAGTCCGCCGATGCCCAGCGCCAGTCGGGGTGCCTTTTGCACGCCGGTGACAGTCAATGGTTGGCTCATCAGTCGATCACCCTGCCCTTGAAGGCGAACAGTCCCTGAGGACGTTTTTGGATAAACAGCACGATCAGCGCCAGGATCAGGATCTTGCCCAATACAGCACCAATCTGCGGTTCAAGAATTTTGTTGAGGATACCGAGGCCAAAAGCCGCCACCACGGTACCGGCCAGTTGGCCGACGCCGCCGAGTACCACCACCAGGAACGAGTCGATGATATAGCCCTGGCCCAGTTCCGGCCCGACGTTACCCAGTTGCGACAGCGCCACTCCACCCAGCCCGGCAATGCCGGAGCCCAGACCGAACGCCAGCATATCGACACGGCCGGTGGGCACACCACAGCAGGCAGCCATCGCACGGTTCTGGGTCACGGCACGCACGTTCATGCCGAGGCGGGTTTTATTCAGCAACAGCCAGGTGAGTGCCAGCACCAACACCACAAACAGGATCACCGCGATACGGTTCCACGGCAGCACCAGATTCGGCAGTAACTGAATGCCGCCTGACAGCCAGGCCGGGTTGGCGACCTCGACGTTTTGCGCGCCGAACAACACACGTACGCCCTGGATCAGCACCAGACTGATACCCCAGGTCGCCAGCAGGGTTTCCAGCGGCCGACCATACAGATGACGGATCACCGTGCGCTCCAGTGCCATGCCAATGCAGGCGGTGATGGTGAACGCCACCGGCAACGCCACCAGCGGATACAGCGCCAGCCACTGCGGCGCAAACTGCTGAAACACCCCCTGCACCAGATAAGCCGAATAGGCACCCAGCATCAGCATTTCGCCGTGCGCCATGTTGATCACCCCCAGCAGGCCATAGGTGATCGCCAACCCAAGCGCCGCCAACAGCAGGATCGAACCGAGCGACAGGCCGGTAAACGCCTGGCCAATCAGGTCGCCGATCATCAACCGGTGTTTCACGCTGGTCAGGCTTTTCAGCGCTTCGGCACGCACGGCGGCGTCCGGTTCATGGCTGGCATCGGTCAATGCCTGCAGCCGGGTTTGGGTTTCCGGCGCGCCCGAACTGCCGAGCAGTTGCACCGCATTAAGGCGTACTTTGGCATCGGTGTCGGTCAGTTGCAGATTGGCCAGCGCGATGCTCAGCGCGTCATGCACCCGGCTGTCTTTTTCCTGCGCCAGACGTTGGGTCAACAGCGGTAGCTGACTGTTTTGCGCCTCTTGCTGCAGAGCCTGCGCCGCCTGTAAACGCAGCGCCGGATCTTCACTGACCAGCCGGTGTGCCGACAGCGCGTTGGCAATCAGTATCCGCAGCCGGTTATTCAGCCACAGCTTCTTCGGCGTACCGACCGGGGCAGCGCTACCCTCCAGCGGCTGATAGCGATCGCCCTGCTGGATAAAGGCATGTTTGGCCTCGTCGATCACCACGTTTTCCTGCTTTAACGCCTGCAGTAATGGCAAACGCGCAGCATCCGGCGCGGTTGCCCACGCCTGCAATAATTTGGCCTGCTGCGTACGGTTGGCCGCAGCAAAGTCATCGGCCGGCCCCGCCTGCGCGAACATGGGCAGGCAGCACAGCAATAACCACAGATGCCTGAGATGGCTTAAAGATAAAAGTTTCATCAGATGCCTCGTCGCAATAGGGCATGGCTCAGTCAGCCCCCGCCGTAACGGGGGCCGGGCATTACTTACCGCCTTTTACCGGGCTTTCCGACTTTTTGTCGTTGCCGGCAATGTACGGGCTCCACGGCTGAGCGCGTACCGGGGCATCGGTCTGCCACACCACGTTGAACTGGCCGTTGCCTTCAATTTCACCGATCATCACCGGTTTGTGCAGGTGGTGGTTGGTGGCGTCCATGGTCAGGGTAAAGCCCGACGGCGCGGCGAAGGTCTGTCCGGCCATCGCGGCGCGTACCTTATCCACGTCCGTGGTACCGGCCTTCTCAACCGCCTGCGCCCACATGTGGATGCCGACATAGGTGGCCTCCATCGGATCGTTGGTCACGGCAGTGGCATAGTTCGGCAGGTTATGCGCCTTGGCATAGGCTCGCCATTCGCTGACAAACTGCTTGTTGGTCGGGTTGTCTACCGATTCGAAGTAGTTCCAGGCCGCCAGGTTGCCCACCAGCGGTTTGGTGTCGATGCCGCGCAGCTCTTCTTCCCCCACCGAGAAGGCGATCACCGGTACATCGGTGGCTTTGATGCCCTGATTGGCCAGCTCTTTGTAGAACGGCACGTTGGAGTCACCGTTGATGGTGGAGATCACCGCCGTTTTGCCGCCGGCGGAGAATTTCTTGATGTTGGCGACGATGGTCTGGTAGTCGCTGTAGCCAAACGGCGTATAGACCTCTTCGATATCTTTATCCTGAATACCTTTCGAATGCAGGAAGGCGCGCAGTATCTTGTTGGTAGTGCGCGGATACACGTAGTCGGTGCCCAGCAGGAAGAAGCGTTTCGCCGAGCCGCCGTCTTCGCTCAGCAGGTATTCCACCGCCGGGATCGCCTGCTGGTTAGGGGCGGCGCCGGTGTAGAACACGTTAGGTGACATTTCTTCCCCTTCGTACTGCACCGGGTAGAACAGCAGGCCGTTCAGCTCTTCAAACACTGGCAGCACGGATTTACGCGACACCGAAGTCCAGCAGCCAAACACCGCCGCCACTTTATCCTGGCTCAGCAACTGACGCGCCTTTTCGGCGAACAGCGGCCAGTTGGAGGCGGGATCCACCACCACCGCCTCGAGTTTTTTACCCAATACGCCACCCTTGGCGTTAATGTCATCAATGGTCATCAGCGCTACATCCTTGAGCGGCGTTTCAGAAATGGCCATGGTGCCGGACAGCGAACTCAGGATGCCGACCTTGATGGTATCGGCCGCCTGCACGCCCCAAGCCATCCCCATGCCAATCATGGTGGCGGACAGCGCAAAAGCTTTTATAAAGTGACGACGTTGCATAATTCAAACTCCTGATGTGTGTTAGAAAACCAACCTTCTTTTTTAAGAAAAACTCACGTAGGACTGTCTGGTAGCTGGAGGCGTGCTTGATGCAACATGTGTAAAGTTATTTTTCTGACCTCAGCCTTACTGACGGCAATATGGTTGCTGAGCAGCGTTTGCGCCTCCTCGGTTTGCTGTTGCAAGATTGCCCGCAAAATCGCGGCGTGTTCGTTATAGGTCGCCGCCACCCGGCTACCCTGAGTGAAGTCCAGCCGACGAATGATGCGGATCTTCTCGGTCAGATCACGATGGATACGCGCCATTTCGCCATTGCCCGCCGCCTCCACCAGCGCCATGTGAAACTGCTCGTCGTGCGGCGAAACGGTCTTGCCGTCCTCCAGCCGCGGCTCGTCGATCCAGAAACTGCTGAGCGTCTCCAGTTGCAACGGCATTTCGCCCGCCAGCCGTGCACACAGTCGTTTTACCGCCTCACACTCCAGCACGATGCGCAGGTCATACAGTTCCTCGAAGTAGGCAAAATCGAATGGCCGCACCTGCCAACCACTGCGAAAATGCACTTCGACATAGCCTTCGCGCTCCAGCCAGAACAACGCCTGACGCACCGGCGTACGGCTGACGTCCATACGCAGCGCCACTTCGTTTTCGCTAAAGCGATCGCCCGGCAGCAGCTGAAAATCAAAAATGTCGTCCTTGAGCTGCAGATAGATACGTTCCGCCAGCCCCTCCGGTCGCGCCTTGCTGCGGTTATTGGTGATTTGCATCGCATTCCTCTCTGCGGGCGCAGCCTGCCGCGCCGCGACGATTAAAGACGGTTAACTGGCGTGCTCCAGCCACAACAGGGCGTCGCCCGGCCCGACAGGTCGCCCCTGCTGACAACTGATGCGCTTAATGATCCCGGCGCGCGGTGCGGTGACCGCCAGCTCCATTTTCATCGCCTCGACCACGATCAGCGGCTGACCGGCTTCTACCTGCTGTCCCGGCTCCACCAGGATCTTCCACACGCTGCCGTTCAGGTCGGCGCTGACCAGATAGCCGTCCACTTCTTCCTCATCAATCTGCGGCGGCAACAGTTGGGCCTCGGCTTCGCCCTCTTCTTCCTGCCAGCGCGTCACCTCGTGGTTGAACGCCTGCTGCTGACGCTGCTGGAAGGCGCTGATATCTTCGGCGTTGTCCACCAGGAAACGGCTGTATTCGGCAAAATCAAACTCGCTGTCCTCGATGCGGATCTGCGCGCGCCCTTCACGGAACGCCTCGCGCTGTTCATCCAGCTCCTGCTCGCTGACCGGGTAGAAACGCACCAGATCAAAGAAGTGCAGCAGCCAGGGCTCACCGGCGGTGAACTGCGGGTTTTTGAGGAATTTGTTCCAGATTGGCAGCGTGCGCCCGACCAGTTGGTAACCACCCGGCGAATCCATGCCATAAATGCACATGTACATGCCGCCGATACCGACCGTGCCTTCGGCGGTATGGGTACGCGCCGGGTTGTATTTGGAACTGAGCAAGCGGTGACGCGGGTCAATCGGCACCGCGCAGGGTGCGCCGAGATAAACATCACCCAGCCCGAGGATCAGGTAACTGGCATCAAAGATGATGTCGCGCACCTGCTCACGGGTGCTGAGGCCGTTGATGCGCTGGATAAAATCGACGTTGTTCGGCAGCCAGGGGGCGGACGAACGGACCGTCTGCTGATAACGTTCCACCGCTCCCAGGGTGGCGGAGTCTTCAAATGCCATCGGCAGATACACCGTGCGCGTCGGCACCTTCAGTTGGCTGACATCCCCCAGCGCCTGCTCGCGCGCCAGCAAACGCGTCAGTAAATCGGCCTGACCGAGCACGCGGCTGTCGTAGCGGATCTGCAGCGATCGCACACCGGGCGCTAACTCCTCAACGCCGGGAATGACGTCCTGCCTGAGCGACTGCATCAGCAGATGAATGCGTAACCGCAGTGCCAGATCGAGCACGTTGTCGCCGTACTCCAGCAAAATGTAGCCGTCCCCTGCCTGGCGATAGACCACTGCAGGGCGGCTGTCGGTGACCGGTAACGCCGCCAGAATGCTGGCCGACCCGGTGGCTCCCGGAGTCAGATCCGGTGCGGCCAGGGTAATCGCCTTTACCGCCGCCAAGGCTTCGATGCTGCCAAGCTGCGCTTGCTCCAGTGACTGCGCCTGTTTGAAGCCAATCGGGTGGAAGCGGATGCGATCCCCCGGCTTCACCTGACCGACCTTCCACAATTCGGCCCTGGCAATGGTCACCGGACAGACAAAGCCACCCAGGCTCGGCCCGTCGCGGGTGAGGATCACCGGGAAATCGCCGGTGAAGTTAATCGCACCGATGGCATATTCGCAGTCATGCACGTTGGACGGATGCAGCCCCGCCTCACCGCCGTCCTGCCGTGCCCACTCGGGTTTTGGCCCGGACAGGCGTACGCCCAGCCGGTTGGAGTTGTAATGCACCTGCCATTCGGCAGCGAAGAAAGTCTCGATCGACTCCGGGGTAAAGAAATCCGGCGCGCCGTGCGGCCCGTACAGCACGCCGATGTTCCACAGGTTGCCGTACTCGGGGATCAGGCTGTCATCCATTGCCTGCGGCGCGGCGATCGGCGCAGGAGTCGTGGTGGCGGCCAACGTCGGTTGGGACACCGCCAGCATGTCCGCGACCCGTAGAGTACGCCCGGCGTGACCGCCAAACTGCCCCAGTGCGAAGGTCGAGCGGCTGCCCAGATACACCGGCACGTCGAAACCGTTACGTACCGCCAGATAGGTGCGGCATCCGTGCTGAGCGCGGCCCATCGTCAGCACCTGCCCGGCCCGAACCGCAACCGGCTGCCAGTAATCCAGCGCTTCGCCGTCCAGATCCGCCGGGCAGTCCGCCCCGGTCAGGGCAATGGTGGCATCGCAGTGGAAACGTAAGGTCGGCCCCTGCAGGGTAAACTCCAGTCCGGCGGCGCTGGGGTGGTTACCGACAATGCGGTTGGCCAGCCGGAAAGCAAAGTCGTCCATCGGCCCGGACGGCGGTACGCCGATATCCCAATAACCGAGACGGCCCGGGTAATCCTGCACGCTGCTGTAGGTCCCCGGTTGCAATACTTCGATGCTGCTGGGCTGGAAACGGAAACTGTCCAGCATGCGGGTCCACACGCTGCCGGTCTGGAATTCGGCGGTGGCAATCACCTGCCGCAGGTAATCCAGATTGGTGGCAATGCCGTGCAGCCGGGTAGCGTCCAGCGCCACGCGCATTTTCTCCAGCGCCTGCTGGCGATCCTCGCCGTGGACAATCAGCTTGGCGATCATCGGGTCGTAAAATGCCGACACTTCACTGCCGGTAGCGACCCAACCGTCAACCCGCACGGACTCTGGGAAATGCACCTCGGTCAATACGCCCGGGCTGGGCTGGAAGTTCTTCAGCGGATCTTCGGCATAAATGCGCACTTCAATCGACGCACCCTGCGGCGGACGTTGCAGTGCCGCCCAGTCCAACGCATCCCCCGCCGCCACCTGCAACATGCATTCGATCAGATCCAGCCCGGTGACCATCTCGGTGACCGGATGCTCCACCTGCAGGCGAGTGTTCACCTCGAGGAAATAAAATTCATCGCGTGCACCGTCGTAGATAAACTCCACGGTACCGGCGCTGCGATAATTAACCGACGCTCCCAGCGCCACCGCCGCCTGATGCAGCGCCTGACGAGTGGCCGCAGGCAGGTTGGGTGCCGGGGTCTCTTCCACCACTTTTTGGTTGCGACGTTGCAATGAGCAGTCACGCTCGCCGAGCGCGACCACCCAGCCCTGACCGTCGCCAAAGATCTGCACTTCGACATGGCGCGCCTGATCGACAAAGCGCTCGATAAAGGCCCCAGAGTCGCGGAAAAACTGCTCACCCAGCCGTTTCACGCTGTCGTAGGCTTCACGCAGTGCGGCTTCGTCATCGCAGCGCGTCAGGCCGATACCGCCACCGCCGGCGGTGCTTTTCAGCATCACCGGGTAGCCAATCTGGCTGGCAGCGTTGACCGCCTGCTCAACGCTGTCCAGCAGGCCGGTGCCCGGTGTCATCGGCACCTGCGCCACCGCCGCCAGCTCACGCGCCCGGTGTTTCAGGCCGAACTCGCGGATTTGCGCCGCCGTTGGGCCGATAAAGGCAATGCCCGCCGCTTCACAGGCGTCGGCAAACTCAGCGCTCTCGGAGAGGAAGCCGTAACCGGGGTAGATCGCCTGCGCGCCGGTTTCTGCCGCCGCCGCCAGGATCTTGTCGATACACAGGTAGCTGTCGCCGGGTTTTTCACCGCCAAGCGCCACCGCCAAGTCGGCTTCGGTGACGTGCGGAGCATTGCGATCGGCATCGGAATAGACCGCCACGCTGGTCACGCCCAGACGTTTCAAAGTGCGGATGGCGCGACAGGCGATTTCGCCACGGTTGGCAATCAGTACGGTAGAAAACATGATCAAGCCCCCTTCAGGCTGGCGACATAGTTGCGCCAACCGCCAAATTCAGTGATGTCCGTGGCGCCTTGTAGCGCCCAAGGTTCGCAGATAAAGCCCTTCACCCGGCGACCGTCCGCCAGCAACAGCGTGCCGATGCCCAGCGGCGCCGGGATTTCCGCCACGAATTCGCCGAAACGCGCCAGAGGGATATCCCACAGCTCGACATCGATAGCGGCCCCCTGTTCGGTTTTGGCCAACCCCGGCTTTGGCGGCTGAGTATTGGCTAACGCGTACAGCCGGTAGCACGGCGCGGTGGTGGTTTGTTCCACCAAAGCCGCCGCACGCTGCGTGAGCTGGAAATTCAATGGCATTCCACTGAGGTGGGCACCCACCACCGCCACCCGCACGTGCTGGGTCGAAGGTATAAGGGATTGCGAAGGTGGCAGCGGGCGGCCGGTGGCGCCCAACGGCAGATCCTGCGCCTGTTGCCAGCGCAGGCCGAACGCGGCCAGCGCCCGATCGTGCCAGGCGGGGGCGACCAGCGTGATACCGGCGGGCAGGCCGTCGTCACGCATCGACGCAGGCAGCGCCAGCGCGCTCAGATCGGCCAGGTTGGTGAAATTGGTGTAGGTACCAAACTGCGAGTTGAACAACACCGGTTCCTGCTCCATTTCCGCCAGCGTGCGGATGGTCGGTGAGGTCGGCACCACCAGCGCGTCGAAGGGAGCCAGCCGCTGTTCAATCTGCCGTGTCAGTTCGGCACGCAGATATTCCGCCTTATAGGCATCGCAGGCGCTGTACTTCAGGCCGTTATTGACGATGCCGCGCACCACCGGGTTGATGGCCTGCGGGTTGGCACTCAGCATCTTTTCGACCGCCACGGTGCGTTCCGCCACCCAGGGGCCGTAATAGAGCTGCTCCGCCAGTACGCGGAACGGGGTAAAATCGAGGGTTTCCAGCGTCACGCCGCAGCGTTGCAACTGCGCCAGCGCCCGTTGAAAAGCCCGCTCGGCCTGAGTATCGCCAAAAAACTCGAGCTGCGCGGGCACTGCAAGGCGTGGCACCGCGGGCAGGTCCGCCGGGGCGGTATGGGGATTGATACGGGAATAGGCGTCGGCGGCGTCGTAGCCACCCGCCAGTTCGGCCACCAGCGCGGCGTCCGTCACCGTCAGAGCAAATACCGACACCGTGTCATTCAGCCGACAGGCGGGTACCACACCTTGATTCGATAACCAGCCCTTGGTCGGTTTCAGGCCGACAATATTGTTGAATCCGGCCGGGACACGCCCTGAACCGGCGGTATCGGTACCCAGTGAGAACGGTGTCAGGCCGCGCGCCACCACCGAGGCCGATCCAGAACTGGAGCCGCCGCTGACGTAACGGCTGTCGAAACTGTTTACCACCGCACCGTGCGGGGAACGGGTGCCCACCAGGCCGGTGGCGAACTGATCGAGGTTGGTTTTACCGATCACCAGGGCACCGGCGGCGCACAGATTGGCGACGACGCTGGCGTCTGCCGTCGCCTGATAGGCAAACTCCGGACAGGCGGCGGTGGTCGGCCAGCCACCGACGTCGATATTGTCTTTAACCGCAAAGGGCACGCCAAACAGCGGCAGACGGCTGATGTCACCGGCGACGGCTTCAAGCCGTTGTGCCAGTCGTTGGCACTGCGCCTCCAGCTGTGCCGCGTCGGCAAGATACAGCCAGGCATTGTCATCCGCAGGGAGATCGGTAGCCCATGCAGCCAAAGTAGCGCGCACGCAGGCCATGCGCTCGCCCGCCAGGCGGGTGTGATAATAGTGTTGCCATTCACCGAGGGTGAAACCGCGTAGATTTACAGGCTGAGTCATTGGCTGAATTCCATCTGGTACACAAGATGGGATTCAACAGAGCAACCGGCGTGCCAATTTTTAATTGGCTGATTCTAATAAATTATAAGAAAAACTTATCTTAAAACAGAGAAAACCTGCACCAGCCACGGGCAAGCGGCGAACAAAAAAGGTGCAATAAACCGCTATTATGCCGATACAAAAATGTTTTTCTTAAATTAACCCCAATCTATGTGCGTGTGTTGGAATACCAACTTACGATTAATCAGAAATAATTAGCCTGTGGTTTTAATAAATTATTTAATTACAAAACAATGCCATCAACCAACTTCAAGCTAAAATCAACCGGAGCACAATGAATTACAAAGAACCATGAAAACACCAATTAAGTTTCAACCTTAATTAAAAATCCAGAATTAAAAACCATAAAATAACCGACATATGTTTATAACAAAATGGACTTTAAAATAGAGCATTTAACCAAGCCCACCTCGATATAGAAAACTTTACACAAACCCTGCTTATCATTCGCACAATGATTGGACTAACCTAGGTCTGGAGTTTTTGCTAGTGGCGGCGGCCTGCACGTCAGCGCCGAACTTTCTCGCTGCTAAATACCCTGACCCAAGGAGCCCCCATGACATTGATTAATCATCTGCTGGTTAAAAACCGCAGTTGGGCAACCCAGCAACAAGCGCGCGATCCCAATTTTTTCCCGCAGTTGGCACAGGCGCAGAAACCGCACACGCTGTGGATTGGCTGTTCCGACAGCCGGGTCCCCGCCGAAACCCTCGTTCGTGCACAGCCCGGCGAACTGTTTGTACACCGCAATATCGCCAATATGGTCGAAGAGCAGGATGATAATTTGATGAGCGTGGTGCAATACGCGGTCGAACATCTGGAGGTTGAGGCCATAGTGATTTGCGGCCATTACGGCTGCGGTGGCATCCAATCTGCCCTGAGCAGCCGCGATACCCCCAGTAAGGACTCACTAACCCGCCGCCTCAATTCGCTACGCACTAGCCTGGAACCACATTTGCCATTTGGCACCGATACCGAAGACGACGAAACGGCTCACCTGAACCAGGCGGCGCACACCAACGTACAGCTCCAGCTCAGTACCCTCAGCAAAACCCAGTTGATTCAACGCGCCTGGCGACACAATGCCCGCTTGACGCTGGTCGGCTGCATTTACGATATGCATACCGGATTTTTGAATGTGCTGGAGCAGCGTAACGCCGCCGGGAGGGTGACATGAATCGCGCCGATCTGCGTTTTGACCTGCCCGCCGGGCTGGTGGTGTTTCTGGTCGCCCTGCCACTGAGCCTGGGCATTGCGCAAGCCAGCGGTGTCCCTCCGTTCGTCGGCCTGCTGACCGGGGTGATCGGCGGCATTGTCGTCACCCTGCTCAGCCCTTCCCCGTTTTCGGTCAGCGGCCCCGCCGCCGGGCTGGTGACCATTGTCACCGGTGCCATGGTCACGCTGGGCGACTTTCCGTCATTTTTGCTCGCCTTGTTATTGGCCGGCGTGTTGCAACTGGCATTCGGCCTGCTGCGCGGCGGCAAGCTGGCGGCGCTGATCCCCGGAGCGGTGATCCACGGCATGTTGGCCGCCATCGGTATTTTACTGATCCTGCAACAGTTGCCGTTAGCCATGGGTTATCCGTCAGGGCATGGTCTGAGTGAGAAACCGTCTGGCGCGCAACTGCGGAGTGATATCGCCCCGGCGGCGGTGTCACTGACGCTGGGTGCCCTGCTGCTGATCGGTTTCTGGGGGCGCTCATCGCTCAAACAACGCCTGCGGCTGACGGCATTACCCGGCCCTCTGGTCGCCGTGTTGTGGGGCTGCCTGTTTGTCTGGCTAGGCCAGAAGATTTGGCCCACCATTGGCACTTTGCCGCGGATAGAGTTGCCGGCACTGAACAGTGTCGAAGCGCTGCAGACGCAATTTTCGTTGCCCAACTGGCAAGCGTGGCGCAACCCGGCGGTTTATCTGGTGGCGATTACCCTGGCGATTGTCGCCAGCCTGGAAACCCTGCTGAGCCAGGAAGCCTTGAAAAAGATGGCGCCGATGATGCCGGAACCCTCCGCCGATAAAGAGCTACGGGCGCAAGGCGTGGGCAACTGCATTAGCGGGCTGCTGGGCGGTTTGCCGATTACCGCCGTGATCGTGCGCAGCTCTGCCAACGTGCAGGCCGGCGCACGCAGTCGGGTGTCTATTTTGCTGCACGGCGTACTGTTGCTGCTCAGTGCGTTGCTGTTTGCCGAGCTGCTCAACAGCATCCCGCTGGCCAGTCTGGCGGCCATCCTGATCTACACCGGTTTTAAGCTGGCGCACCCGCGTATTTTTATCAGTCTGTGGCGTCAGGGCCTGCAACAGTTCGTCCCTTTTGCCGCGACGCTCGGCGGTATTCTGGCATTTGGCATGCTGGCGGGCATTGCGATCGGCCTGGCGGCGCAACTGCTGTGGAGCCTGTACCAAAGCAATCGTCACGCCCTGCATCTGACCCGCTACGACGACCATTATCTGCTTCAGTGCCAGCAAAACCTGACCTTCCTCAACAAGATGCGCCTGAAGCATTTATTGGCGCAAATAGAGCCCAACAGCACGGTGATTATCGATTGCGAAGGGATTAACTACCTGGACGACGATATCCGCGCGATGCTCAACGAATACCGCCAAACGGCGGCGGATAAACAGATCAACATCAGTCTGCATCCACCGGCCAACATTCTGGCACGCGAAATCTCTTAAACGAAAACGGCGCCGGGTATGAAACCCGGCACCGTGAGTACCCTAGTCAGAAACCTGGCTGCGGATCAGTCCGCGATCCGTTCCAGACCCACCGGGGTAATGCAATAAGTCTGTTGCTTGCTCCTTTCACCCAACCGCAAGTGCTGCATTTCATTGGTGATCACCAAACGGTTATTCGGCTCTTCGTGATGCAGGTGGATTACTTCACCGCCGTAACCTGAAATCGGCAGCACCACTGTACGGGCCTGCTGCGCCTGGTCGCCAATCACTTCATAGCTGAACAGGTTGTTACCATCCGCATCGTCATAACTGAATGTGGCATAAGTGCCTGGGAAATAATTGTGTACAACCCCACCTTTGATGAGTTCAATCGTTAAGGTTTTTCTCACCAGGTCGACAGTGCCAGTCAAGAATTGCCAATCGCTGATCCCCTTGTAGGCGATGCTGAAAGTATTCCCTACCAGCTCATCAGGGCGAATGTTGCTGGCAGAAATACAGTCCTTATAGGTTTCTAACAACTGCTCACGCTGGGGACTGGCGAAAGTATTAATCGCCAGGTAAATATCGTCTTTAAATACCGAGAACAGCGCGTAATAGGCCTGAGGGTAGCTGCGCAAATGCTGGGCCGCAGTTTCAATCCGCGCTAATAGCGCCTGCTCGGGATCACCCGGCAGCGCTTCATTTTTCAGTCCGCTGTTAGTGATCAGCAAGACGTTAGTTTTGTTTTTGTTATCAAGGATATTCGGATACGCCGGGCTCACGCGTACCCGGCCCGGTTCCTCATGATAGATTTCAATTTTATCACCGGCGGTGAAAGGCAGCTCATCATGACTTAAGGTGGCCTGAGTACCATGAATATCCTTGCTGAAAATCACCGCATTTTGCTGATTACGTAAGGTGATTTTGGCGTAGGTCATATCAGGGAAATAGGAATGCGGCGTGGTGCTGGTAACGTCAATCACCACCATACCTTTGGCATGATCAACCGCCAGCGTGGCGAACACGGCATCGCCCAGGCCAAGCAGATTGATGTCCTGTGAAACGATTGACGAAGATACTTTTTTGACAAAGCCAATCTTCGCCGCGTTATCCCCCTGCTGCAGCACCAGGTAGTCCTGAGTCGGTTGATACTTATGGTTTTTACCCGTCGGTAACCGCAGAGTGTATACGCCAATCGGCAGGTCACTCAGGACCATGGTCGGGCTGTTGATACGCGTTTTATATGCGTAACGCGCCCCTTCCATCAGGATCAGGTCTTCGCCATAAATTTGTGCGAAATCGTCAATATCAAAGCTCAGGGTCGCATTGCCTTTCAGGCCGCTGGCCTTCAACTGAGTCGAATCAACCAACTGCAGAGTGGAGTCGAGTTTCAACTGCGTTTTGACCGATTCAATATCCTGAGCACCGACCAATTGACACAACGGATAGACGGCTTTCGCATGGCTGAAAACGTTGCGATTGCGTTGTTCCTGAGTGACATAACCCCCGACCCATTGGATAAATGGCGTCACATCCACTTTGTTGCCCGCAACGGCAAAGCTTTCCGACAGCATATCCAGCAAGGCATGTTCACTTGGCACGAAGCCAGGGGTATTACAACTTTGGCGATACTGCTGATTAAAGTGGGTGAAGGCATTTTTGCCCGCTTTGCCCACCATCAAGACGATAAAATACAGCTTGGAACGCAGGTCCCACTGATTGAGCGGCGTGGACTGAGCGATTAGGTCCAGGATTTTTTTCTCAACTTTAGCCATATTGCCGTAATCATACAGCCAGCCTTCTTTATATTTTCGCTCCCCCAACATCACATCCTGATAACAGGCGGCATAAATATTGTTCCATACCTCACCGGTGGAAAAATATTTATCGCCCATAAAATTGCCCTGATAACCATGGGCAATCTCATGCAGGCTGCCCCAATTATTATCCAGCGCCGTCAGCCAGAAACTGCTGACAGAGCTGGTACTTTCCGCCGTCCAATTACCGCCATAATAAGCGGCTCCGGCACCATTTTTATCGGCCTTGATAAAATAACGATTTTTGATATTACGATCAGAGTCGCTTTCAGCCTCAAATGAAACACCCGCCAGCGTATTATAAAAAGTAAAGATCCGATCGTAATAGGCGATCAAGCCATCAATATTTTTGGCTTCACCCAAAGACTTCAGATCTTTTTTGCTGATTTTTGGCACCAGGATATTGGCATATTCAGAGTCGACCAATGCGAATTCAGCATCCTGCGCGTCCCAACGTGCAAAGAAAGTGGTTTCATTTTCACCTTTGCGGTAAACCGGCAAGGGTTTGCTGGCGTCGGGATACTCAAACTCCAGAACCGGCGTGCCCTCTACGTAAGGCGTATCAATAAACGGCACCGAGACCGCATTTACGCTGGCCTCAACCCAGGCATTGCCGATGCTGAATTCGGCCTCGGTTTTGTTATCGTCATTGAGCAGGCGCAGTTTAAGTTTGGTGGTAAAGGCTGCATTGGTCTGACGTACTCGCACCACCTGCCCGGCGGCGAGAATAATCCCCAGATGCTGACGATCGTGGCCGATGCCTTTGCTCATTCCCGCAGCATCCAGCCATACCGGTCTTGGCAAAGTATAAAGAGTTTTTGATTTAGTGATTGTAGGCATTTTATATTCCTCAAGGTTATTATTTTCGTCTAACAGACCTTGAGAAATTAACCAGGAATGCTCTTAAGCACTAACGATGGAAAATGGCTGAACCACCACACAACAAAGAGTAGAAACCCAAATATTTTACTGCCATACCGCCTCGCGGACTTTAATCGCGCGCGGCAATAGCCCCAAAGCATAAAAACGATCGGCTATCGCCTGCTGCTGGCGAATAATAGTCAAATCCATTCGACGGGGTTGATGACTGCGACGAGACAAAGCATGGGTGAGCGAAGAAATAGCCAACCCCAGCTCAGCGGATAACAGCACCGCGGCCTGGTCACGGTGGGCGTCAATATAATGGCCGGTTTGTTCCAGCGCACTCATCAGCCCGTGCAGTAAATCGGGGGAATGCCCGGCAAAGTCGCGATGGGTGAGATAAAACTGATGGTTGTTCACCCGTCCGACGCCATTGGCAATCACCCTGAGCTGCGCATTCTGTTCGGCATCGCTCAGCAGAGGATCCCACATCATCCAGGCATCTACCGCATGGTGATCGCTGGGGGTCAGTGGGTATTTTGGTGGTGCATAGACCACCCGCACATCTTCCAGCGTCAACCCGGCTTCATCCAGAATTTGCAGCAACAGATAATGCACGTTGGAGCCTTTATTGACCGCAATCCTCTTGCCGCGCAGGTCGGCAATAGTCTGAATGAGGCTATCGTGAGCAACCAGCAATGCCACGCTCTGTGGGGCGGCAGGTTCCCAGGCCACATACAGCAGCGGGCTGTTGCCGGCCTGAGCGAACAGCGGTGGTACCTCGCCGGTAGTGCCAAAATCGATTTCACGGTTGGTCAGGGCATGCAGTAACTGCGGGCCGGCAGGAAACTCGCTCCACAATACACTCACCCCGCCCTCGGCAAACCGGGCCTCCAGCGACTGACGGGCTTTGAGTATCCCCAAATTGCCAAACTTCTGATAGCCAATGCGCAGCTCACGTTCACTGCGGCCGGCGGATTGGGCAGATTTTAGTGCCGAACTCGTCACGCTGCGCCGGGCTTTGATCAGGCCAAGATGCCCCAGATGGGTACGCAGCGTATTACGGCTGATCCCCAACAGCGACGCGGTCTGCAACTGATTGCCCTGGCTCAGTTCAAAAGCATTGCGCACCAGCGAATCGATCACCCGCTGGTAGAGTGGGCCGTCGTTGCTCTCAAGCTGCTGGCGCAGGAAAACATCCAACGAATCATCACCATAAGGCAATGCACTGACATTTTCGGCGTTCAACCTCAGCTGCTGTGGGCTAATCAGCGGCTCTCTGCTAAGCAACACGGCATTGTGCAGGGTGTTTTCCAGTTCGCGGATATTCCCCGGCCACGGATAGTCCATCAGGGCGGCCAACGCCTGCTCACTGAGACGTAATTGAGGGCGCCCCAGGCGCCGCGCGTACAGCGTCAGGAAATGGTCGGCCAGCAACGGGATATCCTCCCGCCGTTGGCGCAAGGGCGGCAGAGCAACGGCGGCGACGTTAAGCCGATAGTAAAGATCTTCACGGAAACGACGTTCGCGAATGGCAGTAGCCAGATCCACATGCGTGGCGGCCACCACGCGGACGTCCACTTTGACCGGTCGATGAGAACCAACCCGGGTCACTTCCCGTTCTTGCAAAACACGCAGTAGTTTGACCTGTAACGACAGGCTCAACTCACCAATTTCATCAAGCAACAGCGTGCCGCCTGCCGCCGCCTCAAACCATCCCTGATGGCGATCCGTCGCCCCGGTGAAAGCCCCTTTTTCATGCCCAAACAGCTCCGATTCGGCCAGGCTCTCGGTCAAAGCCCCGCAGTTCACCGCCAGAAAAGGGCCATCGCGTCTTGAGCTGTGATGATGCAGGTAACGGGCGACCCCTTCTTTACCGGTGCCGGTTTCACCCACGATAAGCACCGTCGCGTCGGTCGGTGCCAATCGATCCAGCACGCTCTGGAAGGCGATAGAAGCGGGATCAATTAACTGTGGGCCAGAGGTTTGCATAATTACTACCTTCAGGGGATCAGAACGGAAACCATACCGGCAGACGCCGGCGATAACGAGAGGGGAAACGCCCTCCTTGCTGCAAATGCAGCAGCACTCCGCCAGTCACTGCTGCATTTGCAGCAGAATACCGCTGCCAACAAATAAGCTAACCCACTAATAATTAACAAAAAATAAGAAAGTCATTTCTGGCATGCTTCCTGCTAAGTTGTTTATAACCAAGTCTGGATATTCTATGGAATAAATTAAGATATCGTTATATAGGAAACGGATAATGAGCGAAGCACAGGCTGACAACATCAACGTTTTTTGGTTTTTACCGACCCACGGTGACGGCCGTTATTTGGGCACTGCCGAAGGAGGAAGAGCCGTCGATCTGCCTTATTTACAACAGGTTGCTTTGGCGGCAGACAGTCTGGGTTATTACGGCGTGCTGATCCCCACCGGCAAAAGCTGCGAGGATTCCTGGCTGGTCGCTGCCGCACTGGCCCCAATCACCAAACGTCTGCGCTATCTGGTCGCTGTGCGCCCTGGCTTGCAGCCCCCCAGCCTGGCTGCACGGATGGCTGCCACGCTGGATCGTCTTTCGGAAGGCCGTCTGTTGATCAATGTAGTCACCGGTGGCGACCCGGTGGAAAACAAAGGCGATGGGATTTTCCTGAGCCATGCCGAACGTTATCAGGTCACGCGTGAGTTTCTGGAGGTTTATTCCCGCCTGTTGAAAGGGGAAAAGGTCGATTTCCAGGGTGAGCATCTGCGGGTGGAAGGCGCTGAGGTACTGTTCCCGCCGGTGCAGGAGAACGGGCCACCGCTGTTTTTTGGCGGTTCGTCTGAAGAAGCGCTGGAGGTGGCGGCCGACCAGATCGATACCTATCTCACCTGGGGAGAACCGCTCGAACAGGTGGCGGAGAAAATTGCCGTGGTCCGTCAGCGGGCAGAAGAGCGCGGCCGCACCCTGGACTATGGCATTCGCCTGCACGTCATTGTGCGCGAAACCGAAGAGAAAGCCTGGGCCGCCGCCGACAAACTGATTGCCCACCTGGATGATGAAACCATCGCCGCCGCGCAGAAGATTTTCTCGCGCATGGACTCGACTGGCCAGGCCCGTATGAGCGCCCTGCATGGCGGTTCGAAGGACAGTTTACGCATCGCTCCCAATTTATGGGCTGGAGTAGGACTGGTACGTGGGGGCGCGGGTACGGCGTTGGTTGGCAATCCGCAACAGGTTGCGGCACGCATTCGAGAATATCAGGCGTTGGGGATCACCAATTTCATTTTCTCGGGTTACCCGCATCTGGAAGAAGCGCACCGATTTGCCGAGCTGGTGATGCCGCTATTGCCGCTGGCGATGAACAGCGTGAAACGTCAGCGCACGGTCAATACCGGGCCGTTTGGAGAAACCATCGGTGGCGATCGTCGTCCGGTGAAAAAGTAAAACTGAGGAGCCACACCATGAGCAATGAACCGATTAAATTCGCCTACTGGGTGCCTAACGTCTCAGGCGGGCTGGTGATCAGCCAGATCCCTCAGCGCACCGGTTGGGATGCCGACTATAACCGCAAGCTGGCCCAGATAGCGGAGCGCGCCGGGTTTGACTATGCCCTGACACAGATCCGCTTTACCGCCGGTTATGGTGCCGATAACCAGCACGAGTCGGTGACCTTTTCACAAGACCTGCTGGCCGTGACCACCAGGCTCAAGGTGATTGCCGCCCTGTTGCCTGGCCCATGGAACCCGACGCTGGCGGCCAAACAGATCGCCACCATCAGCCACCTGTCCAACGCGCGTATTGCTGTCAATATCGTTAGCGGTTGGTTCCGCGGCGAGTTTAAAGCCATTGGCGAACCCTGGCTGGATCATGAAGAGCGCTACCTGCGTTCGGAGGAATTTATTCGCTGCCTGCAGGGCATCTGGCAGCAGGATAGCTTCACTTTTGCCGGCGATTTTTACCGTTTCCGCGACTATTCATTGAAGCCCAAACCCCTCGATCCCCAGCCGGAAATTTTCCAGGGTGGCAGCTCGAGAGCCGCGCGGGATATGGCAGCACGGGTCTCCGACTGGTACTTCACTAACGGCAATACTCCGGAAGCTATCCGCCTGCAGGTTGAGGATATCCAGCTCAAGGCCGCAGAAAACCAGCACCGGGTAAAGGTCGGCGTCAATGGCTTTGTGATTGCCCGCCAGACGGAGCAGGAAGCACAAAGCGTGCTGCGTGATATCCTTGATCATGCCAATCCCGATGCGGTGAAAGGCTTTCAATCCGAGGTTAAAAATGCCGGCAGCGCTTCGCCAGAGGGCGAAGGCAACTGGGCTAAATCAACGCTGGAGGATCTGGTGCAATATAACGATGGGTTCAAAACCAACCTGATTGGCACGCCGCAGCAGATTGCACAGCGGATCATCGCGCTGAAGCAGGCGGGGGTAAATCTGATGCTGCTCGGCTTCCTGCACTTCCAGGAAGAGGTGGAGTTTTTTGGCCGCGAAGTGATCCCGCTGGTGCGTGAACTGGAACGTCAACAGCAGCCGGAACTGAGTCATGGCTGACCAGCAGATTGTCATCATTGGTGGCGGTTTTAGCGGCACGGCGCTGGCTATCCACCTGGCGCGACTGGGAGAAGCCGGGCTGAAGGTGACAATTATTGAGCCTCGTACTCAGTTGGCGCAAGGCGTCGCTTACGGCACCCGCGATCCGGCGCACCGCATTAACGTCCCCGCCGCACGGATGCAGCTTTCCGCAGAGGAAGAAGGCGATTTCGACCGTTGGTTCCGGGCTTCTGCCGCCTGCCAACAGGATCCCAAGGCACTCTGGTCGGATGGGAGCCTCTATCCGCAGCGGGGCCAGTTTGGCGCCTATATCGCCGAAAAGCTGGCCACGGCGATGGAAACCTCCGCGGTGCAGGTTACCCACGTTCAGGACTACGCCGTTGCTCTGCAGGACGGTGTGGTACTGACCGCTTGCGGAAATAAATACCCTGCGGATGACGTGGTGCTGGCCATCAGTCATCCGCCGCCGGCCGTACCCAAACAGCTTCAACAAGCGCTGAAAAATCATCCGGGGCTGATCGCCAATCCCTGGCAGGTTGACGCACTGGCCGAGGTGGATAATCAGGCTCGGGTGGCTATTATCGGTTCCGGTTTGACCATGTCGGATGTGGTGGCCTCACTTCACCGCCAGGGACATCGCGGACCGATCCTGGCTTTCTCACGGCGCGGTCAACTTCCCCGGCCAAACCTGACCGGTGACTATGCCGCGCGGCCGCTTGATTACCAGCGTCCGCAGGCGGCTACCGCCCGTGGCTGGCTGCGACGAGTTCGGCAGGAAGTCCGCCAGGCAAAGGCAGAGGGGCTGCCCTGGCAACTGGTGCTGGATGACATTCGCTCCCACGGCCAACAAATTTGGCAACAGTGGTCGCTGAAGGAACAGCGGCGTTTTCTGCGACATCTTCGCCCCTGGTGGGACGTGCATCGTTACCGCATCGCGCCGCAGGTCAGCGAGGTGCTGACGCAGTTGCAGCAGACCGGGCATCTTAAGGTGCTGGCCGCCCGCCTGCAGCAGGTCGCAGTGGATAAAGGGGCGATCGTCCTGAGTTTAAAAGCGCGCGGTAGGGGCATTGCGGAAACGCTGTTGGTGGATCAACTGATTGTCACTACCGGCCCTGCGCACGGTGCGTTGCTGGAAAGTGATGCTTTGCTGAAACAACTCGCAACGCAGGGGCTGATCCAACCCGATCCGCTGGCGTTGGGAATTTGGGTCGATGCCTATTCCCGGCCTATTAACCGCCAGGGCCAGAGTCAGGCTCACCTGTACGTGGCAGGCCCCGCCGCCCGTGGCCGTTTCGGCGAGCTGATGGGCTTGCCGCAGGTGGCGCAACACGCAGAATCGCTGGCGCAACAGCTGCTGGCCCCCTCTCCCCCGAAACCAATAAAAAAGGCGTAATCTTTCGATCACGCCTTAATCACCACCGGGGTGTTATTTATGCACCACGAAGACGTTGCGCCAACCCTTTGAGGAAGTAACGCAGCATCTGGTCGCCACAAGGACGGAAGTTTTTGGTGCCTTCTTTGCGGAACAGCGCACTCAGTTCCGGTTTGGAAATGCGGAACTCCACGGCGGTGAAGATCTGGTGCATGTCGGTATCTTTCAACTCGAAGGCTACGCGCAGCTTTTTCAACACCAGATTGTTGGTGACAGGCAGTTCCACTTCCGGCGCCGGGAACTTGTCGTCCTTACCACGCTTGAAGAACACCAGACCGTTCAGGAAGTGTGCCATCACTTCGTCCGGACAGTTTTCGAAACCTGGCTCACCTTCCTTGATGACGTAAGTGCTCATTGCCGAGACCGCAACGTCGAAATTATCCAGCTTGATAATCTCAACCATTTTCGCGTCGTTAATATTCAGCATGTAGCGCACGCTGCGCAGCACGTCATTGTTGATCATAGAATTGCCTTTAGCTTGTAAACCGGAAGGCGCGCACATTGTAATACCCTATACTGCTGCGCCTTGAATATGTGCGGCAGTATAGGGATCAGAGCCGTGTTTCTCAATCGATTTGGCTTTTTTGCTGATACAGCGGGATGTCTTCGCCAATGATGTATTTATTGCGCAGGATGGATGAGACCTTATCCATAATCATCACCACCACCACCAGGATCAGGGTGATAAACATCACCACGTCCCAGTTCCACAATCGCATGTTCTCCGCATACACCAGACCGATACCGCCGGCGCCGACGAAGCCCAGCACCGCAGCAGAACGGGTGTTGGATTCAATCTGGTACAGGCTGAGCGCTAAAAATGTGGGGAACGACTGGGTAAAGATACCGTAACGGTGCTTTTGCAGCCCGTTAGCGCCCACCGCCGTCAGACCCCGGCTGGGGGATTTATCTACCGCTTCATGCCCTTCGGCGTACAGTTTGCCGAGCAGCCCGACGTCCTGCATCACAATCGCCAGCACCCCGGCCAGCGGCCCCATGCCAACGGCGCGTACAAAAATCAGCCCCCAAATCGCCATGTCGATACCGCGCAAGACATCCAGCAGGCGGCGCACCAGCACCGAGATCGGTCGCAGCAACGGCGTCGACATCACGTTGCGCGCCGCAAAGAACGACAGCGGCAAGGCGATCAACGAAGCAGTGATAGTGCCGGCGAACACGATGCCGATGGTGATAAATATCTGCTGGAAGTAGTACATGAACGGCCAGTTGACGAAATCGTGCCAGACGAACATGCGCATAAAGTAGCGGCCTAGCTGATGACAGCCGTTAATAAACTGCGGCCACGAGATACCAAAAAACTGGAAGAAAAACAGGTAATACAGTGCAATCGCCACCGCCACAATACCGATGGTGCGCAGGTAGCGGCGCTGCTGTGAAAATATCTCCGGATGCTGCTGTTTGAGCGTTTGCAGCTTTTCCGCCGAAATAGTGGGTGCCGTTATCATTTTTTCCCCTCCACGACCCGTTTGCGCAGTTCACCTGAGGTGTAATCAAGCAGCGAAACTACCAGGATAATCAGCAGCAGCGTCATGCTGACCTGATCGTAGCGATCGAGTTTGATGTTGGTCATCAGCTCCTGACCGATGCCACCCGCCCCCACCAACCCCAAAATGGTTGACTGACGGAAGTTGATTTCCAGCCGCATAAAGCTGTACGAAAGAAACACCGGCTTCACTTGGGGCCACATGCCAAAACGCATGCGCTGCAACGGGGTCGCACCGCAGGCCATCAGCCCGCGTACCGGCTTGTTGGAGGCGGTTTCAATCGACTCATAAAACAATTTGGTCAGGCTGCCAATGGTGTGCAGCGCCAGCGCCAAAAAGCCGGGAATAGCCCCGATGCCGAACGCCATCACGAACATCACCGCCCACGCCAGTTCCGGCATGGTGCGTAAAAATGCCACCAGCGTGCGGATTGTCAGACGTAGCGTCGCCGGGCTGTGGGTGTTGTTGGCGGCCAAAAATGCCAGCACACCCGCCACCAGCACCGAAAGAATGGTCGCCGCCAACGCCAGCTGCAAGGTTTCCCAGATCAGCGGCAATTGAATGTTCAGCCGGTAACCCCAGTAGGCGAATGACCCTTCGGTGTGGCCATCGGCGAACAATAAGCGCCAGTGCAGGGTCGGAATGGTTTCCGCCAGATAGTCAAAGAAGTGGGGGATCGACAGCCACACGGTGTGCAGGTTGAACTCGGCGATGTTACCGGCGCCCAGGTAGAGCACCACCAGACCGAGCGACCAGATCAGCGTCTCACGCTTTTGCTTGCTGCGGATTTGCTGGTAATAGTGCGCAAAATCTTTATTCAAAATAGGTTTCCATCTTTATGCAACAAGGGGCTCAGCATGCTGAACCCCTTTGGATCAATCACGACGTAAAGGCGAGAATTAACGGTCGCCTTTGGTCAGCTCACGCTTCATATCGATGATGTTCTGGTATTCCGCCAGTGTGGTGTCGCCGATGTGTTGTTTGCCGCCCATCGCCTTGATAAAGCACTGGTGGTCTTCCTTATCCAGCTTCTTGATGGCAGTCACGACCTTGGCTTTGAATTCTGCCGGCAATGCATTGCTCACCAGGATTGGGCCGTTCGGGATCAGTGGCGACTGCCAGATAATACGGATCTGTTTCATCAGGTCCGGGTGATCCATGCGGATCATGCGGGTGAATGCTCCGCTGGTGTAGCCGGTATTGTAGTCGCCGATCATCGACGCCCAGGTCACTGCGCCTTCGAACTGGCCGTTCAGCACGCCGAGGACGTCCTGCTCATGGCCACCGGAGAAGGTCACACTGGAGAAAGCGTTGTTGTATTTATTGTCTACCGTGCCGCCGAACAGTTTCTTGAATTCCTGGTTCGGGATCAGGAAGCCGGAAGTGGAATCCGGATCGGCGAAGCCCACCGCCTTGCCTTTCAGGTCTTCCAGCTTTTTATACGGGCTGCCGGCTTTAACGATCACCACCGAGTGGTAACCACGGGATTGGTCAACGTCATCCACCGCGATGCCGACGATATCCACCGCTTTTGGATCCTTGATGTACACCGAAGCAAATGACGACGGCGACATGCTCAGCACCAGGTCAATTTTGCCGCCCAGTAGCCCCTGGATCACACCGGAATAGTCGGAGGAGTTGCGCAGCTTGGTGTCGACGCTCAGCTCTTTGTCCAGGAACTGTTTAACGCACTGGTTATCACCAATCTGCTGGGTGGCGTTTTGCCCACCGAGAATGCCCAGGTTCAGTACTTTAGGTGCGTCCGCTGCGGTAGCATTAAATACCATCATCGCGCCGGCCATCAGGGTGGTCAGACTCAATACTTTTTTCATTACTATGCCTTGTGTGTGTAAAGGTAAAAGTGAAAATAAGGGTTTCAATGGATTTGATTGGCTTCCTCGCCATACAGCTGGTGCAGTATCCGTTCGTTCAGTTGCGACGGATGACCGTCAAACACGATTTTGCCCTGAGCAATGCCGATCACCCGGGTGCAATATTCTTTCACCAGTTCGACCGAATGCAGATTCACCATCACCGCGATGTCGTTTTCGCTGACTTTTTGCAGCGCATCCATAATGCGGCGGGTATTTTTCGGGTCGAGTGATGCCACCGGCTCATCGGCCAGCAGAATTTTGGGGTTTTGCATCAGCGCGCGGCAGATCGCCACTCGCTGCATCTGGCCGCCCGACAGGTTCTCGGCGCGCTGCAACGCATGCGGCAGCATATTGAGCCACTGCAGCAGTTCTATGGCGCGGGCACGGTCGGCGTCGTCAAACAGTTTGAAGAAGGATTTCAGGGTGGAAGTGTGGCTCAGACGACCCAGCAACACGTTGGTCATCACGTCCAGCCGCGGCACCAGGCAGAAGTCCTGGAAAATCATGCCACAGCGTGAACGCCACTGGCGCATCTGGCGGGCGGTCAACTGGGCGATATCCTGCGCCACGCCGTCGTCTTCAAAATGCAGCATTTCGCCGCAGCTCGAAGGAATGGTGCCGTTCAGGGTATGCAACAGAGTGGATTTACCAGCACCGGAACGGCCGATCACCGCCACGAACTCACCCACGTGCAGGTCGAAGTTGATATCGTCCAGCACCCGTTGCTGAGATTTATAAGCTTTGCCTAAGCCTTTTACCGATAGCACCTTGCGGGATGACATCGGTTGTTGCCCTGGAAAGTCGGTCGTTGCAAGTTTTAACTGTGCCTGAGCCATATGATTTCTCTGGTTTCAGTGGCTAATCATTATGGGCACCTATTAACGAATAACTTTGTGACAACGGGATGATGGTTTTATGGCTGGGAAATGACGCGTGCCGTCATTTCCCATTGGGATTAAAAGCGAATAAGGCCTTTAATTAGCTGTTTGTTGTTGATGACCTGCGCTTCGTAATCCTCCGCCAGGCTGTCGAAATCAAAGTGATGGGTCAACATCATCTGGGCGGTGATCGCCCCCGTCGCCATTAACCGGCCGACCTTGACGAAATCCTCTTCGGTAGCGTTACGACTGCCCATCAGGGTGGTTTCCTTTTTGTGGAACTCAGGATCCGAGAATTGCAAATCCCCCTTGAACAACCCAACAAAAACGATGCTGCCGCCGTGACGGATCAGGTTGACGGCATGGTTCATTGCCTGCGCACTGCCGGTGGCGTCGATCACTTTCGCCGCCAGCATGCCACCAAACTGGCCGCGCAGCCTGGCCTCAAACTGATCGTCCAGTGGATTGAGTGCCGGCAGCTCCAGCACCCGTTCGACATGCCGTCGTCGTTCGGCGCTGGTATCAGCCACCACTACCTGTGCTCCATCGGCTTTGGCTATCGCCGCCACACCCAAGCCGATTGGCCCGGCACCTACCACCAATAACGGATCGTCCGGCGCGATGGCCGCACGGCGGACTGCATGGGCGCTGATGGCAAACGGCTCAATCAGGGCTGCCGCCTCTGGCGCTACGTCGTCCACCGCCAGCAGGTTACTGACCGGCACGCTGAGAAACTCGCTGAAGCCGCCGTCCTGATGTACACCAATCACCGAAATATTCTCGCAGCAATTGGTTTTGCCGCTCAGGCAGGCACCGCAATGATGACAGGAAAGATAAGGCATCACCGTCACGCGCTGCCCAATCCGCCAGCCCGTCGCTTGGTTGCCCAGACTGATAATCTCACCGCATATCTCGTGCCCCAGCACCCGCGGATAACTAAAGAAAGGTTGCTGACCGGACCAGGCGTGAATATCCGTACCACAAATGCCCACGGTAATCATTTTGATCACCGCCTCGGCCGGTGCGGGAAAAGGGGCCGGACGTTGCTGATAAATTAATTTCGTCGGTTGATCGAGCACTAATACTTTCATTGTTTTCATAACGTCCCCTCGGTTATTGGGAGAGTTATTAAATAAAAATGCCGAACGGCAATAAATTGGTGGGTAAATCTGTGAGGCAGTACAAAATAAACCGCTTTAAATTGGTTTTAAATAGATAAAAAACAGCCGAGGCTCATATGAGCAGAACCCAAAATCTGCGGCACAATGTCGTTAACCAGATGATTGACGGCATCAACAGTGGCCACCTGCGCTCGCCGCTGCCGTCTCAGGCTGCGTTGGCCGAAATGTACAACATCAGCCGCACCACGGTGCGCCATACGCTGACGCATTTGTTCCAGCGTGGCGTGCTGGAAAAGGTCGGTGACGACTATGTTATTTTACGCCAGCCGCAGTCGGACGACGGCTTCGACTGCCAAAGCCCCTCCCTGGACGAGCAGGGGAAAAGGTTCGAGAAAGCGTTCTATCAGATGATCAATCAGAAGCAACTGCGCGCCGGAGACAGCTTCAGCGAACTGCAACTGGCGCGGGCGGTCAACGTCAGCCCGGTGGTGGTGCGGGAATTTCTGCTGCATTTTAGCCGTTACAATCTGATCGACAGCGTCAAGCGCGGGCAGTGGAGCATGAAACAGTTTGACCAGCGCTATGCCGAACAACTGTTTGAACTGCGACAAATGCTGGAAACGCACGCCCTTTCCCACTTTATCAATCTGCCGGCGCACGATGAACGCTGGCTGCAGGCCAAAGAACTGCTGAGCCGCCACCGCCAACTTCGCGAAAGCATCAGCGACCACTATCGCCTGTTTTCCCAGTTGGATCGTGACTTCCACGGGCTGATCCTCTCCGCCGCCAACAACCCGTTTTTCAACCAGTCGCTGGAGATCATTTCGGTGATTTTTCATTTCCACTATCAGTGGGATGAGACCGATCTGAAACAGCGCAATATCATTGCCATTGAAGAGCACATGACCATTCTCAGTGCGCTGATCTGCCGCAACGATCAGGAAGCCATCAACGCGCTACACCGCCATTTGGATACCGCCAAACAGTCGATGATCCGCTCCCTCAATCAGGCCATCGCTTGAGCTGCCGGGGTGTTTTTTACTGATAAAAAACACCCCGGCATGATTTAAAACCGATAAAAAGCAGCAAAATACTGGCTGCCGCACGGAACCGCGACAAAACTTAGTGCCTAAAATATTTCGCCCTCTAGGCTTACTGCCGACCACCTGCCAATACCTTCACTAAAACACCATCCAGGGGAATACCCGGAATAATAAATATTATTAATGCGAGATTCTGGAGGACGAAATGGAAAGAAGTAATACGATTAACGCCGGAAAGGAACAGGCTGAACCCTATTCCGATCACATAATTCCTATGCCACCCGAGGGCATGCTGGTTCGCTCGGCCAGAATTAAAAAAATTCAAACTACGGCCATGTGTTTGTTATTTCTGGCGGCAATAATTAACTTTCTTGATCGCAGTTCACTCTCGGTGGCGAACTCTACCATTCGGCAAGAAATGGGCCTGAGCGGCACCGAAATCGGCTTGCTGCTTTCGGCATTCTCCCTGGCCTACGGTATCGCCCAGTTGCCTTGCGGCCCATTGCTGGACAGGAAAGGCCCGCGCATCATGCTGGGGATCGGCATGTTTGTCTGGTCAGTGTTCCAGACGCTGTCCGGCATGATCCACAACTTCACCCAGTTTATCTGGGTGCGTATCGGGTTGGGGATCGGTGAAGCGCCGATGAACCCGTGCGGCGTGAAGGTGATCAACGACTGGTTCAATATCAAGGATCGCGGTATGCCGATGGGCATTTTCAATGCCGCTTCGACCATTGGGCTGGCGATCAGCCCGCCGATCCTCACCGCCATGATGCTGGCCTTCGGCTGGCGCGGCATGTTTATCACCATCGGCGTGTTGGGCATCGCACTGTCGATCGGCTGGTACATGCTGTATCGCAACCGACAGGACGTCAGCCTGAGTGCCCAGGAACAGGCCTATTTGAATGCCGGGAGCGTCAGCGCAAGGCCAGAACCGATGAACTTTCGCGAATGGCGAGCGCTGTTCAGGAATCGCACCATGTGGGGCATGATGATCGGCTTTAGCGGTATCAACTACACCGCCTGGCTGTATCTGGCCTGGCTGCCGGGTTATCTGCAGACCACTTACCATCTGGATTTGAAAAGCACCGGGCTGATGAGCGCCATCCCATTCCTGTTTGGTGCCGCTGGCATGCTGTCGAACGGCTTTGTCACCGACTTTCTGGTGCGTCGTGGTATGGCGCCGTTGAAAAGCCGTAAAATTTGCATCGTCGCCGGCATGCTGCTGTCCGCTTCCTTTACCGCCGTGGTCGCTCAGGCCACCACCACCTACAGCGCGGTGTTGTTGATCGGCATGGCGCTGTTCTGCATCCACTTTGCCGGCACCTCCTGCTGGGGGCTGATCCACGTGGCGGTGACCTCCCGCATGACCGCCTCGGTCGGTAGCATTCAAAACTTCGCCAGCTTTATCTTTGCCTCGTTCGCGCCGGTAGTCACCGGTTGGATCCTGGATACCACTCACTCGTTCAGCCTGGCGCTCACCCTCTGCTCCTGCTTCACCGTGATCGGCGCGCTGTCGTATATCTTCGTGGTCAAACAGCCGATCGTTGACAGCGCAGCCTGATGTTTTGCTCACGCCCCCTTTTCCACCGGGGGCAAACCTTCAGCTCAGGGAGAAGAAATCCAACCCCAGCGCGGCCTTCACCCGCACCAGCGTCTGCCGACTGACCTGGTCGGCGCACCGGGTACCCTGCTGTAAAATGCGCAGCAGTTCGCCCTTGTCGGCCAGGTAATCGGCCCGGCGAGTGCGGATCGGCTCCAGCAGACTTTGCAGGCAGTCTTCCAGCAGGCGTTTGATTTTCATGTCACCCAACCCGCCACGGCGATAGTGTTCCTTCAAATCCGCCACCAGCACGGCGTCATCACAGAAGGCATCCAGATAGGTGAACACCATGTTGCCCTCCACCTGGCCGGGATCACTGACGTTCAGATGACCCGGATCGGTAAACATGCTCATTACCGCCTTGTGCACCTGATTGGCATCAGCCCCCAGGGTGATGGTGTTACCGCGTGATTTCGACATTTTACCCTGCCCGTCCAGCCCCGGCAGTCGGCTAACGTTGCTCAGTAAGGGTTGGCACTCCGTCAAAACCTGCTGGCCGACAATGCGATTGAAACGTCGGACAATTTCATTGGTTTGCTCCAGCATCGGCAGTTGATCCTCGCCGACCGGCACGTGAGTGGCACCAAAGGCGGTAATATCCGCCGCCTGGCTGACCGGATAAACCAGAAAACCGGCCGGCAGGCTGCGGGAGAAGTCCTTCTCGATGATTTCACTTTTCACCGTTGGGTTGCGTTCCAGCCGCGCCACGCTGACCAGGTTGAGGTAATACATCGTCAGCTCGGCCAGCGCCGGTAGCGCGGATTGCAGGCAAATGGTGGTTTTCTGCGGATCGATGCCAACCGCCAGATAGTCGGCCACCAGATTAAGCACGTTGGTGCTGATTTTTTGCGGGTTATTGCCGTTATCGGTCAGCCCCTGCAGGTCTGCCACCAATACCGTTTGCTGATGCTGCTGTTGCAGCTCAACGCGCTGACGCAGTGAACCGACGTAGTGGCCTAAATGGAGAGATCCGGTGGCGCGATCGCCGGTCAGAATGGTGTAGCTCATTGCCTTGCTCCTGAAAGTAAAGACACCACCGGATCAACGCAATAAAAATGCCGCCAGAACCGGCGGCATTAAAAAGAGGTGTGAATACCCGTGCCGCCTTTAGAGGAGGCGCCACCAGGACTGGCTGTGAGTGGAGTGCATCGGCATATTCATGGCTTTTAGGCTACGCTCCCGGCAGCCGTGTTGTCAATAACCGCAGGTTGCCAGATTGCCGCCTGCTCACGGGCTATGCGACAAAATGCCTCGCTCAGCGGTGACGGTGTGCGCCACGCCAGCGCCAACGTATAGGGTACCGGGCTGCCGGCACCGCTCAGTTCACGGAACACTACCCCGGGAGACTGCAGTACCGCAAACAGGGCCGGCATCAGTGCGATCCCCACGCCTCCCGCCACCAGCCCGCCAATGGTCTGCATCTGTCGCGCCTCCTGCACGATACGCGGGCTAAACCCCGCCACGGCACAGGCCTGCAGGATCGCCGCATGCATCCCCGGCCCGTAATGCGCTGGAAACAATATCCAGGACTGATCGGCCAGACTGCTCAACGTGACTTGCTGCTGTGTCGCCAGTGGGTGGTTTTCCGGCAACGCCAGCACCATGCGATCGTACAGGAAAGGCAGCATCTGCAAGCCCTCCTGTGGCACCACCGGCAGCACTACCATGCCAATGTCGGCACGGTCATCACGCAGTGCGATCAGTTGCTCGGCGGTAGTGGCCTCCTGCAAATGAAACTCCGCCTGCGGATGCGCCTGACGAAACTGCCGCAGGATCCCCGGTAACAGAGCGTTCACCGTGCTGTCGACAAAAGTCAGGCGCAGCGATTCCGTCAGACCACGTGCCGCACGCTGGGTATTGCCGAGGGTGCGATCAAACTGCGCCAGCGTGCGCCGTGCCTCAATCAGAAATACCTGCCCCGCTTCGGTGATCCTGGTGATGCGGTTGCCGCGCTCCAGCAAAAGCACCCCCAGTTCCTGCTCAATTTTTCTGATGGCGGCGGTCAGCGGTGGCTGTGCCATATGCAAGCGCTCGGCGGCACGGTGAAAACTCATTTCTTCCGAGACGGCGATAAACTGCCGCAGCTGACGTAGTTCAATCACACGATACCTTTTTCATATTTTGGGAGCATAAATAGAGTATTGGATGTATCAACAGCAAAAGCCAATACTTTTCCAACCGCAGAACACCGACGCCATTCCGGCACGGCCCGCGGTAAGGAGAACAGTTATGACGCAACGTACAGCGATTATCACCGGCGGCTCCAGCGGCATTGGGCTGGCTATCGCCCGGCAACTGGCGCAACAGGATTACCGTGTCGCCATCGTGGCACGTGATCCCCAACGCCTGCAGCAGGCAGCGCAGCAAATTGGCCCCGACACCCGCTACTATTCGGCGGATTTGAGCCGCCGTGGGCCAGTGGAAGACGTCGTCGCACAGCTCGCTGCCGATCTCGGCACCGTAGATGTGTTGATCAACAACGCCGGTTTTACCCGGGTGATTGCCGCCGACACGCCGCTGGCGCAGGCCGAACAGGAATGGGATGCGGTGATCGAGGGGAATCTGAAAAGCACCTTCCTGTTTACCCTTGCGATGTTGCCACACCTGCGTAAACCGGGCGGTCGCATCATTAACCTGAGCTCAATTGCCGCCCAGTGTGGCAGCGGTAGCGCCGGGGCGCTGGGGTATTCCGCCGCCAAGGCCGGTGTGCAGGGTTTTACCCTCAGTCTGGCACGCGAACTTGGTGAATTGGGCATTACTGTCAACGCCATTGCCCCGGGCTTTATCGCCGATACCCGCTTCTTCGGCGCCGGGTTACCGCAGGATCGCATTGACGCCATCGCGGCAGAAACACCTATGGGCCGCACCGGCCGGGTGGAAGACATCGCCAACGCCGCACTGTGGCTGGCGTCAAAAGAAGCCTCATTTATCACCGGCACCATCACCTCAATTAACGGCGGCGCGCGGGTCGGTTAAGAAAGCGTTACATTCCGCCATTTGCGTTCTCGGCCTGCCGCGCTAGGGTGAAGGGATTCAACCTGAAGAAGGAGCGCAATATGAAGATCGGATTTGCCGGGCTGGGCGGTATGGGTAGCGCAATGGCCACCAACCTGTTGCAGGCGGGCTATACGCTGAAAGTCTGGAATCGCTCCCCAGAGGCAGCACTACCGCTGGTCGCCGCCGGGGGCCAACAGGCGCAGCAGGCTGATGAGTTGGCCGATGTGGATGTGCTGATCACCATGCTGGCCAACGACGCCGCAACCGAGCAGGTGGTGCTGGCAAGCGGGTTGCTGCAACGGCTGCAACCGGGGGCGATCCACATCAATATGGCGACGATATTGGTGGCGCTGGCCAAACGACTGGCGGCGTTGCATATGGAGCACAACGTCGGCTATATCGCCGCGCCGGTGCTGGGGCGGGTGGACGTAGCCGCGGCCGGTAAGCTGAATATTCTGGCGGCGGGCGATGCGCAGCTGATCGCCAAGGTACAGCCGCTGTTTGAGGTGCTCGGCCAACAGACCTGGCATTTTGGCGATCAACCCGAACAGGCCAATATCGTCAAAATCGCCGCCAACTTTACGCTGGCCAGTGCGATTGAGGCAATGGCCGAAGGCAGTGCGCTGGTGCGTAATTACGGCGTTTCCGGCGCGGATTACCTGCAAATGCTCAGCAGTACCCTGTTCGCCTCTCCGGCCTACAAGGGGTATGGCGCACTGATTGCCGAAGAGAAGTTCGAACCGGCCGGTTTCAAATTAAGCCTGGGTATGAAAGACGTGAGCCTGGCATTGGAGGCCGCTGCCAACAGCCACACACCAATGCCGTTCGCCAGCGTACTGAAGGATAACTTCCTCGATGCGGTGGCGCAAGGCGATGCGGATTTGGACTGGTCAGCGTTGGCCAAGGTGGCGGCACGCAGGGCGGGATTGAAATAAGGCTAACGAGCCCGGCTGATACACCGGGCTTGTTTTTATCTGGCGATCAGAAGCGGATTTCTGCCGCCGGCAGCGCATTGATCAGCACGCCTAAGCTTTCAATATTCGACAACGTGGCGTTGTGATGGGTGCGGATCTGCAGGCCATGTAAAAGGAAAATGTGGGTCACATAAAATGAAAACACATGATGTATTATCATATTAAATGAAATATTGGTGGATCATTTCCACTTAACCAGGCTTCAACATCATCCGTTTGAACATTGAACACACCACTCTCATTTGGCTACGTTACGAAAATATTTAGCGGAGGGACGCCGTATGGATACAACTGAAGAGTTAGGTGGAACATACTTTTATGCAGGGATGGAGCGCCTTACTCCGGGTGAGCTTTTCTTTTGGATTTTTATTGATAAAACCATGCAGCAACTTGGTGTCAGCGACGTTGCATCCGTAACAGCAATTGTTTCCGGAATGGCTATCTTACCCACACGAACCAAGCCTGTTGGCGCGAAAGAGGGGACATCGCTCGCCAGCGTAGCTTCGCGAAAGGTATTTGGTAAGGCTAAGTTCCCATATGGCAAACAGCTCCCGACATTTATTGGTAATCCAGTGGAGGGGATAAGGCGAAAAATGGTGTCTAATATTGGCACTTTCGTGGGCCGGACCGTCCCTGTCGTTGGGTGGGTGATCCTCGCTTATGATGTTTCAAGAATCAGCGTTGATAGCGTCGTCACTTATAACAAAATAGCCCGTGTAGGGGACCGTTTATGGTAGAAGAAACACTGGAGGAAAGGATTCTCTCGCTTATCAAAAAGCACTATGGCACGCCTATCATTGGTCGCTATCCTGAGATAACGTTGGATTCTGATATCGATACAGATTTAAGTATTGATTGGCCTGAAGCTGAAGAACTGATGGATGAGTTTTTCGAGGAATTCTCAGTAGATAAAGCGGGTTTTAACATTGAAACTTATTACCCCAACCCACCGATGAGAACCTTGCTTAAAAATATGTTCAGGCGTGAAAAAGACATCCCCACAGTGCCTGAATTTACTGTGCTTATGCTTCTAAATTCCGCGAAGGCTGGGCGCTGGCTGTACTGACAACAGTGGCAACTCACCAACATACAAAGAATACGGTGCTTATCGCCGAAGATAAGTTCTCGCAGGGCGGGATTGAAATAAGGCTAACGAGCCCGGCTGATACACCGGGCTCGTTTTTATCTGGCGATCAGAATCGGATTTCTGCCGCCGGTAGCGCATTGATCAGCACGCCGAAGCTTTCAATATTCGACAACGTGGCGTTGTGATGGGTACGGATCTGCAGGCCAGTGGCGTGCGCTTTGTCGTGACTGGTGTGTGCGTCGGCCGCCAGCGTCACCGGATAGCCCAGCCCAGCGGCGCGACGGGTGGTAGTGTCTACGCAAAACTCGGTGGAGTAGCCGCAGACCACCAAATGCGAAACCCCCTTGGCGATCAGCAATGGCCCCAGCCCGGTGCGCAGGAAGGAGTCCGGGGTGGTTTTACCCACCCGATGGTCGCCGTCGTTCACCTGCAAACGGGAGTCAATCTGCCAGGCATCGCTGCCCTGTGCCAGCTCATCGTCCGGTGTCTGATGCTGGATAAAAATCACCGGCACCCCAGCCTGACGGGCACCGGCGCTCAAAGTGTTAATTCGCTCAATCGTCGCTTCGGCATCGGCCGGCGGCGGCGTAAACAACCCTTTCTGCACATCAATAATCAACAGCGCTGACTTCATGATAACTCCCGTGAATTTAATCGAAGATCAGCATAACGGTTGGCGCGGACGGAAGATATGGTCAACGCCCTGTTCACGCAATTGACTCACCAGATCGTGGCCGCCATTCGGTGTCGCGTGTGCCAGCAGGCGCTCGGCTTCAAATACCGGGCTGGCCCAGAAAATATTCACCGGATCGCCATACTGTTTCGGCAGGGTCAGGTGCTCGCTGTACGGGTAAAACGACGAGGAGAGCACATAGCCCTCATAACCCTGCGGCGCGACTTCAGACTCCAGGGTATGGCCTTCGCCAAACCAGGTAATTTTAGCCCAGGGGGCGTGGGCAAACCCGGCCAGCGCGCTGGCCATCTGCACCGCGTTCTCCTCGGTCATGTACTGACCGTCGATGGCGATGCCCATTTCCATACGGCGGTAGCGGGGAGCTTCGTCGTTAAACAGGATTTCCACCCACGGCATCGGGCGGATACTGACGCCCATGGTGAGAAAATAGTAGATGCCATCGCGCTCATGCTGAGTAATAGCCATCGGCGGCCATTTACCCTGGTCGATTGCGTAGTATTTCACCGAAGGACCAAAGTGCTGATCGTAAATCGCCTGATAGTCGTTCTGCATTTTTGGCCACGGATTACCCTCTTCCCGCTGCCAGCTACGCCAGAACTGACGGGTACTTTCCGCCAGCGCATACTGGGTATTGGTGGAAGCAGAGCCGAGCGGATAAGCCAGCGGGCTCTCTTTGATACAACTGGCTGAATAGCACACCGAGTGGTCGATATACAGGCTCCAGCCGGGGATCACTGCCAGCAGTTGACCGTAATACCACAGCGCCGCACCGTCGTCGCTCTCCGTCCAGACCACCATCAGCCCTTCCGGGTTCAACGGCGCTTCCCCCTCCAGATTGCGGCAAAACTCGGCTGCCAGCATCGGTGGCTGGCCCAACGCCAATGCCGCACTGTCTTCCTGTTGCGGCGCGGCCGCCAGGTTACGCAGCCAGCAGGCTCGCACCTGAAAACGTTCGCTATTTTCTTCTGAAGGATAAATATAAAAATAGGCAGCCCGGTGATCTTGCTGAACCACCGCCACCAGCGTCTGGTTCTCATTACTGACTTCAGCAAGTACGTGTGACTCGTTCATATAACCTCAAATAGGCTCAAGGCGCAGAATAATGCTGCACGCTAAATAAAATGGAAATTGGCTTTTGCCCAGTGTAAAGCGCATTAGCGGCCGGATCACCCGTAAAAGTCTCAAAATTTCGGGCTGTTGGCTAATTGATGGTCGGATTGCACCGCATCGGTAATCATTTCCGCCATCGCCCTGGTCGTCAGATCAAAATACCCCTGAGGATCCCCATAAATTAAATATAGCGGCGTGGCACGGATCCGCTGACCGGCAAGCGGTAAGGGCTGCAATTCACCACTGGCCAGCAGCCCGGTGATCCGGTCCTGCGGCAACCAGCCATATCCCACCCCATGACATATCGCCTGTATCGCCGCATCAAAGGTGGTAAAACTCCACGCGGCGTCTGCATCCGCTTGCTGCAGAGGATCGGTAATCACCACGCGATGAAAACGGACCAGTTCGGCCTGCGTCAGTGGGCCCTTCAATTGATGCAACGGATGGTGACGATGGGCGACGGCGATAAAATTCACATCCATCAAAAAACTGCCGTCCACTGAAGCATCCGGCGGCAACGTGGTGATGTATAAGTCGGCATCAGCTTGCGCCAGCAGTTCCCGGCTTTCACCCCGCAGGATCTCACGCAACCGCACCTGAGTTTGCGGATAGCGCTGTTGAAATTTCCGCAGCGCGCGGAACAGTAACGGCTTGGGAAAAACGCTGTCCGCTACCAGCGTTAACGCCACCTTCTCACCTTGGGTAAACGCCGCCGCCCGCGCCTCAAGCTGACTGAAAGCGGTAATCAGCGGTTTGGCATGTTCCAATAATGCCCGGCCTTCCACCGTCAACTCCGCCTTACGGCCGACTATCATCAGCAATTTAACCCCCAGCCGCTCCTGCAAGGTGTGCAAACTGTAACTCACCGAGGATTGGCTGCGGTGCAGGTATTCAGCCGCCTGAATATACCCCCCTTGCTCAATCACGGTCTGCAACGTGTGCCACTGATCCAGAGTGGTTTTGGGTGCCCGCATTCTCGCCTCCTAAAACATCTAAAAATTCGATTATTAACCGCCAATATTAGCGTTTTTATATCGATTTTTATCAGCGTAGGCTACTCATATCGACTTAAAACACTCCCCATAAGGAACACATAATGAGCAGCTTCGACAAACACGACCTGAGCGGTTTTATCGGCAAACATCTGGTGTATACCTATGACAATGGCTGGAATTATGAGATCTACCTGAAGAATGCCGGCACCATCGATTATCGGATCCACAGTGGGTTAGTGGGCAATCGTTGGGTGAAAGATCAGGCGGTCTACGTGGTTCGGGTGGCCGCAGAAGTGTATAAAATCTCATGGACTGAGCCGACCGGGACTGACGTTAGCCTCATCGTCAATCTGGGCGATCTGATTTTCCACGGCACCATTTTCTTCCCGCGCTGGGTTATGAATAATCCGCAGCACACCGTGTGTTTCCAAAATGAACACCTGGCACAGATGGCGGCCTATCGTGAAGCCGGTCCGGCGTACCCGACTGAAGTGATCGACGAATTTGCCAGCATCACCTTTGTACGCGACTGCGGCGAAAACGATGAGCAGGTGATTAACTGTCCGGCCAGCGAGCTACCGGCAGATTTCCCCGCTAACCTGCGGTAATCATCAATGCGCTACGGCGGTTTTGCTAATTCGTCGTAGCGCTCGCTGATAGGAACCGTTACGCATCGAGGCCCGCAGCACTTTACCCACCCCACCGGCACCGACCCGCACCAGTTTTTGTCGCAACCGGCCGGAAGAAAAATCAAACTGCTGCTGCGCCCAATCCGGCAACAGATCAATACCCGCCTGCATTACCAGAGCGCCAAAAGGTTGTGCCAGCCTGCTCGGTGCCGGAGCCGCCAGCAGAATGCGCGCCACTTCCTGCGTGCGCTCATCACACACCAACTGCGGCCGCATTCGCTGCAGGTAATCTTCGATTTCGCAACAGGATACAGGGATATTGCGTGCTCCCAGGGCAGCGGCGACGCGTGCCGCCTCACGGTAATAGCTGTCCTGCTGTTCGCGGGCAAGATGAGGATTGCGGTAACGCAGATGGCTGGCCAAAAAACAGCGGCTTTCCACCACGTGCACCCAGGTGAGCAGGTCCGGATCGCTGGCGGCATAAGCCCTGCCGTCGCTGCTGACGCCGTTGACCCGCAAATGAATGGCTTTGACTTTGGCGATCAACCGTTCGGCCTCGGCCGTGGGGCCAAAGGTGGTGACGGAGACAAACTGGCTGGTACGGCGCAGGCGGCCGAGCATATCGTCGCGGAAGTTGGAATGATCCCAGACGCCGGCCAGCGCCAACGGGTGCAGCATTTGCAGCAACAAGGCGCTGACACCGCCACACAGCATCGAGGTGAAATCACTGTGTACCTGCCAGATAACCGACTGCGGCCCAAACAGGCCCGGATCACCCGGCGGGTTCTCAAAATCGACCCCGCCGAGCGCCAGCCCGGTCAGGCCGATCACCTGTTTTTCTATCGCCGCACGTATCACTTCCATCCTGACTGACCCCAATTATCGTCCGGCGGCCAGTGTAGCATGCAGGGGAAGGCTGCTTTTAACTCTGCGGGTCGCGATCGTTGAGCAGCACAATCTTACCGGCAAAGCTGCGATCTTCCAGCCGACGGTGGGCAGCCGCGCCTTCGCTCAGCGGGAAGGTTTCGATATGGGGCACGGCAAATTCGCCGTTCTGCCAACTGCTGAACAGACGCTCAGCCCTGTCACGTCGTGCCTCGGCGCTATTAAGATAAGTCCAGAGATCGCCGCCGACCACACCTTTGGAATCCATCATCAAGCCGTAGGCAGAAATCGCCGGAGCCTCGCCGCCCGCCATCCCAAAGGTGACGACCCGGCCACCAGGGCACAGCGCGTCGATGCTCTGTTGCAGCGTGATGCCGACCGAGTCGAAACCGTACTCAACGCCACCGCCGGTCAGCGCGGCAATTTGCGCGACCCAATCCTGCTGATAGGTGAAGGCTGCTGCGGCACCGTTGTTCAGCGCGATCTGCTGTTTGTGCGCCGAAGACACCACGGCGTAAACCTGTGCGCCACGCGCCACCAGCATGCGGGTCAGGATCTGCCCGACACCGCCCGCCGCTGCATGCACTAACGCGCGATCGCCCGCCTTCACCTGCACGCTGTCATTAATCAGGTACTGCGCCGTCAGCCCTTGCAGCAGAATTGAGGCCGCCTCGACGTCGCTCAGGGCTGGTGGCAGTCGCAGTGCATGCTCCACTGGCACATTGATACGCGTGGCGTGACAAAAAGGCACATCGGCGAAACCAATCCGCTCCCCCAACTGCCAGCCATTGACGCCCTCACCCACGGCGATAATGGTGCCTACGCCTTCGTAACCACCGATATGCGGCGGGTTACCGTGCAGCACATAATTGCCCTTGCGGCGGTAGATATCGGCAAAATTCAGCCCGGCAGCGCCCATCCGCACCTGCACCGCGCCCGCCGGTACCACTGGCGTCGGTAACTCAAGGTATTCGAGCACGTCCGGCCCGCCAAAGTGTTCAAACGCTAATGCATGCATGTTGCTGCTCCGGGAAATTCCGCCAATAACACACTGACGGTCGATAGAAGGATTATCGCAAAGCGCTATAATCAGGCAAAGTGGCCCGCAGAACATTCAGAAAACACCAGGGGTTTATAATGGACCGATTAACCAGCATGGCGGTGTTTGTGCGGGTGGTGGAAAAAGGCAGCTTTGTCGCCGCCGCCGAGGAGATGGCAATCTCTCCGACCATGGTCGGCAAGCACATCCGTTACCTGGAGCAACGCCTGAATGTGCCGCTGCTGAACCGCACCACCCGCAGGCAGGGATTGACCGAGGCCGGTCGGGTGTTCTACGAACGCTGCCGCCGCCTGCTGGCCGACGCCGATGCCGCCGAAGCCAGTGCCCGGGCGCTGCTGAGCTCCCCCAGCGGGCTGCTGCGTATCAGCGCACCGGTCACTTTTGGCAACCGCGTTCTGACGCCGATCCTCACCGAATTCCTGCAGCGGCACCCAGAGGTCGAGGCGGAGGTGGTGCTGTCGGATCGCAAAGTGGATTTGATTGAGGAAAGCTACGAAGCCGCATTTCGCATCGGCCCGGTGGCGGACGACGGCCTGGTGGCGCGTGCCCTGCCCGATTACCGTATGACGCTGGCCGCCTCGCCGGACTATTTAGCGCAGCAGGGTGTTCCAATGCAGCCGACTCAGCTCAGCACCCACAGTTGCTTTGGCTTCAGCCAGTGGGACGGCAACCACTTCTGGCGGTTGCAGGGGCCAGAGGGGGAAATCAGCGTGCCGGTCAGGCCACGGCTGCGGATGGACTCTGGCGAAGGAGTGCGCCGGGCGGCGCTGGCCGGGTTTGGTATCGCGCTGCATGCCGGTATGCTGCTGGACGAAGATATTGCTGCCGGCCGGCTGGTGCGGGTGTTGCCGGACTATTCGCCGCTGCCACGGCCGATGCACCTGGTCTATCTGCCCGAACGACGGCAGTCACCCAAGCTGGAAGCTTTTATCGCCCTGACCGTCGCCAGACTTTGGGGACGCGCCTGAACAAAACACCGCGGCCAAAATCGCCCCAGGCCGCGGTTTCACCATCACTTCTGCTCATTATTTTATATATCAAATAAGAATAACTAATAGGATTTATATTCTTCCTGTCACTATCAACCCCCGGTAGGATTGGCCTGTATTCACCAGCAACAGAGGTTCCGCCTGCCCTTTGCTTCGAGAAGCCGAGCCCTCTGGCGCTGCGCGCTCCGGGCGGAATACTGTGATGTATTGATAAGGATCCGCTTCTTTATGATCGTTCTTTCGAACGTTTGCAAAACTTTTGACAGCGCACAGGGCCGCGTTATCGCGGTGGATGATGTCAACCTGGCGGTCGAAGCCGGGCAAATTTACGGCATCATTGGCTATAGCGGAGCCGGTAAAAGCACCCTGATCCGTTTGCTTAACGGGCTGGAAACCCCTACCAGCGGCAGCATTCAGGTCGACGGTTTCGATATCGCCGCCGCCAAAAGCGACCAGTTGCGCCAGGCGCGGCTGAAAATCAGCATGGTGTTTCAACACTTCAACCTGCTGTGGTCACGCACCGTCAGCCAGAATATTGCCTTCTCGATGCAAATCGCCGGCGTGCCCAAGGCACAGATTAAACCGCGTGTGGCGGAGCTGGTGACATTGGTTGGCCTGCAGGGCCGCGAAGAGGCTTATCCTTCGCAGCTCAGTGGCGGACAGAAACAGCGTGTCGGCATCGCCCGCGCACTGGCCAATAATCCGGGAGTATTGCTGTGCGATGAGGCCACCTCGGCACTCGATCCTCAGACCACCGATTCGATTCTGGACCTGTTGCTGGACATCAACCGCAAGCTGAACCTGACCATTGTGTTGATCACCCATGAAATGCACGTAGTGCGCAAAATTTGCCATCGCGTGGCGGTGATGGAAAACGGCCGCATTGTCGAAGAAGGCCCGGTGATCGATGTTTTCACCCGGCCGCAGCAGCCGATTACCCAGCAGTTCGTTAAACAGGTTTCGCAGTATCAGGAAACAGAGGAAAGCTTTAATCCACTGTTGGCCCAGCACCTGCCGGGCGCGATCTTCAAGCTGACCTTTGTCGGCGTGCAAACCCATCAGGCGGTGATTTCCGACGTGATCCTGCGCTACAAGGTGAGCATTAATATTCTGCACGGCAAGATAACCCAGACCCTGAACGGATCCTTTGGCGAATTGTATATCCACGCCGATGGCAACGATCTGCAAATCGACAGCATGCTGAAATTATTGAAAGAACAACAGATCGCCGCTGAGGTGATTAAACATGATTGAGTCACTGTTCCCTCACCTGCGCATTGACCAGTTGCTGAACGCCACCCTGGAAACCCTGTACATGACCGGTATCGCCGGGCTGGCGACGCTGGTACTCGGTATCGTGCTGGGGGTGCTGCTGTTCCTGACCTCCCGCGGCCAACTGTTGCAAAATCGCCTCGTCTATTCGCTGATTTCAGTGCTGGTCAACGTATTCCGTTCCATTCCCTTCATCATTTTGATCGTGTTGCTGATCCCGTTCACCAAGACGCTGATCGGCACCATTTTAGGAGCTGACGCTGCGCTGCCGGCGCTGATTGTCGGCGCTGCCCCCTTCTATGCGCGGCTGGTTGAGATTGGCTTGCGTGAGGTGGACAAGGGGGTCATTGAAGCGGCGCGCTCTATGGGTGCCAAAACCAGCACCATTATCTTCCGCGTGCTGCTGCCGGAGTCTTCCCCGGCGCTGGTTTCTGGTATTACCGTCACCCTGATCGCGCTGGTGAGCTATACCGCGATGGCCGGGGTGATCGGCGCAGGCGGGCTGGGTAATCTGGCCTATCTGGAAGGTTTTCAACGCAATCACGGTGACGTGACGCTGGTGGCGACGCTTACGATCCTGCTGATCGTTTTCGTTATCCAGTTCATCGGCGACACCATTACAACAACGCTCGATAAACGATAAATAACCTGGGAATAATGATGATGAAAAAGCAAATGATGATGCTGGCTTTCGCCTCACTGACCGCGTTAGCCTCCTTGGGTGCCGCGGCGGAGACCAAGCTGGTGGTTGGTGCGTCCAACGTTCCGCACGCGGAGATCCTCGAGCAGGCCAAGCCGATTTTGGCGAAGGAAGGCATTGATCTGGTGATCAAACCCTTCCAGGATTACATCCTGCCGAATACGGCGCTGGCCAGTCACGATATTGACGCCAACTACTTCCAGCATGTGCCCTATCTGAATTCGGTACTGAAGGACCATGCGGGCGATAAGAGTTACGACTTTGTCAGCGCCGGGGCTATCCATATCGAGCCGATCGGCATTTACTCCAAGAAGTATAAAAGCCTGAAGGATCTGCCGGACAACGGAAAAATCATCATGCGTGATGCGGTGGCAGAGGAAGGGCGCATTTTGTCTATCTTTGAAAAAGAAGGCGTGATTAAGCTGAAACCAGGCGTGAGCAAAGTGGATGCACGCATTACCGACGTGGTGGAAAACCCGAAACATCTGAAGTTCCTGGCGAACGTGGAAGGCGCATTGTTGCCACAGATGTACAACAACGATGAGGGTGACGCGGTGGTGATTAACGCCAACTACGCCATCGATGCCGGGCTGAACCCAACCAAAGACCCGATCGCGGTCGAAAGCGGTGAAAACAACCCCTATGCCAACATCATCACCGTGCATAAGGCCGACGTGAACAAGCCGGAAATTGTCGCCCTGGTGAAGGTGTTGCACTCCAAAGCCATTCAGGATTTCATCCGCCAAAAATACCAGGGCGCAGTGATCCCGGTTAACCAGTAATTAAAAGCAAGGTCGCAGCGATGCGGCCTTGCCCTTTATCGCACAATACGCCCTTCCCTAGACCTTATTGCCCACCTGGCTGAGACGCGGCCAAACCAGCATCAATGCATCGAGCAAGCGATATAAATCCTCACGGCTAGCCCCTTCACGTGCCTGAACCGACATGCCTTCAATGGTACAGACGATGAATTTGGCCAACAGTGCGGTATCGGTTTTCGCCAATAACTCCCCCTGCTGTACCTTGCGGTCAAAACAGGCTCGCAGGCTGGCCTCATTAGCATGATGCTTGTTACGCAGCATTTCGGCGACTTCATCAGACGACGAAGACAGCGCCGCGGACGCACACACCATAAAGCAGCCGGACGGCGTATCCGGATCGGTAAACACTTCAGCTGAAGAGCGCACATAGGCTTCAACGATTTCCGCTATCGGCAGATCCTGCTCCAGCAGTTGATTGGTGCAGGTGGTGTACTTTTGCAGATAACGCTCCACCGCCGCGCGAAACAGCCCTTCTTTATTACCGAACTCGGCATACAGCGTTGGCGCCTTGGCGCCGGTGACTTCAACCAGATCGGCCAGCGACGTTGAGTCATAACCGTGCCGCCAGAACAGATCGAGCGCGCTGTCCAGCGCACGGTCGCGATCAAACTGCTTCGGTCTGCCACGCGTTTTTTTAGCGCAGACCTCTTCATTGATACTCATAGACCCTCTCTTATCCCGCCCCGCAGCAGGGCTCACTAATTAAATTAACGATCATTATAAAAAAATATTGCGCTGCCGTCGAGAAGCGATTAACATTTAGTTATCGATCGTTAAGTAATAACAACGACAGACATTCAAATCCCAGTTTACGCTGTTAGAATAGGAATTAACATAATGAAAAACTTAAAAATTACTCTTGCCGCCATCGCGCTTGCCTCTGCTTCTTTCGGTAGCTTTGCTGCAGACCTGGTTAACAGTCAGCCGGCTGATCAGCAAAAAATCGGTGTGGTCACCGTCAGTGGTGCTTCCGATATCACCTCTCTGGAAGCCGATTTAGCGGCCAAAGCTGACGCAGCCGGTGCAAAATCATTCCGCATCACCGGCGCCGGGGGTAACAACCAGCTGCATGGCACCGCAGTAATCTATCAATAACAATCAGTTAATCGTCATTCTCTGGGCCGGTAACGGCTATTTTCTTCCCGGTTAACGACGATAAGAAAAAAATTAATTAACGAACATTAAAAAAATAGTTGCAAAGCGCCGAACAGGCGTCTAACATTAAATTATCGATCGTTAATTAATTTAACGACCCAATAAAAACATCGTACAGAATATCGAGATAGGAAATAAGACCATGAAAAACCTGAAAATGACCATCGCTGCCATCGCACTGGCTTCTGTTTCTTTCGGTAGCTTCGCCGCCGACCTGGTAAATGCCCAACCGGCAGATCTGCAAAAAGCCGGTGTGGTTACCGTCAGTGGGGCTTCCGACCTGACCAGCCTGGAAAACAAACTGGCTGCCAAAGCGGATGAAGCAGGTGCTAAATCATTCCAGATCATCTCAACTACCGGCGACAACAAACTGCATGGTACTGCGATTATCTACAATTAATTGCTGAATCAGCAATTGCGCAAAGAGGCGGCCCTGGCCGCCTTTTGTATTATTGCCCCGCCGAAAATCTGTTGTAATCTGTGGTGCCCTGCCACAACAAAATCTGACAGATACCATGACGCCATTGCTTTTCCACAAATATCACGGACTGGGTAATGATTACCTGGTGTGCCACCGTTCTGTCGCCACACAACTGACCAACGAACAAATACGCATCTTGTGTCACCGCCATTACGGTATTGGGTCGGACGGTTTGCTGATCGACAGCGGAGACAGCATAAACCCTACGCTACGCATCATTAATCCAGATGGCTCAGAAGCGGAGAAAAGTGGCAACGGTCTGCGCATTTATGCCCGTTATCTTTTCGATATAGGCCGAGTCAATCACCTGCCGTTTTGGGTACATACCGCAGGTGGTGATGTGCGCTGCCAGGTTAACGAAGATAAACACCAAGTTCAGGTGGATATGGGCCGCGCCAATTTCAATCCGGCAGCACTGCCGGCGCTGATCGATTTGCCCGAAGCACTTAACTACCCGCTTTCATTAGCAGAGGAAACCCTCAGCGTGTCTCTGGTGTCGATGGGTAACCCACACTGCGTGGTACCGGTCGCCCGGCTTGATTTGGCAGAGGTTCACCGGCTGGGGCCACAGATTGAACATCATCCACTGTTCCCCAAGCGAACCAATGTGCAGTTGGTTGAAGTGATAGATCGCAATACGTTACGCATTGGCATCTGGGAACGGGGGGCTGGTTTTACTCTGGCTTCCGGCAGCAGCAGTTGTGCAGCGGCCAGTGTGATGCGCAAGCTGAATCAGGTAGATGATAAGGTTACCGTCCACATGCCAGGCGGCCAATTGCAGATTAGCTTCAGTGGTGACTTTCAAGTCAGCATGCTCGGGCCGGTGCATAAGATTGCCAGTTTGACGCTGGATGAAGATTGCTTTATCGGCGGTGAGGGTGCGTTGCGGTGATATTGCAGAGGCACAAATCTGTGCAATTTTGCATGAACGCCCTCTAATCTGCGATAACCTCTCAGGGCGGCACATGTGGCCGCCCGAACCGAGTTTCCCTTTTACCAAAAGTAGCCCATGCTGTAACAGGATGGGGTGGGCGACGGCTCATCCCGCACCTCTTTCTGGCAAATAGGGACGCTGGCTCATGACGAAAAAAACCACCTTGCTGCAGTTTTTCCATTGGTATTATCCTGATGGCGGAAAGTTATGGCCAGAGGTCGCCGAACGGGCCGCGCAAATTGCTCAGTTGGGTATCACCGACCTGTGGCTGCCCCCCGCCTATAAGGGCGCTTCCGGCGGCTATTCGGTAGGGTATGACAGCTACGATCTGTTCGATCTGGGCGAGTTCGACCAAAAAGGCAGCCGCGCCACCAAATACGGTGACAAGGAAGCATTGGTGCATGCCGCCACAGCGCTGCGTGATAACGGCGTGCGGGTGATTTATGACGTGGTCTTCAACCACAAGCTCGGTGCCGACGAAAAAGAGCAGGTGCACGTGTATAAGGCGGACGCCAACAACCGCAATAATATTAACGACCAGGGTTTCGACGCTCTGGCCTACACCCGTTTCACCTTTCCCGGCCGACAGGGCACCTACTCCAAATTTATTTGGGATTACAAATGCTTTGGCGGGGTTGATTACGTTGAACAGCCCGATGAAAAAGGCGTGTTCAAAATCGCCAATGACTACGGTGACGATGGCTGGAACGATCAGGTCGGCGACGAGAAAGGCAACTATGACTATCTGATGGGAGCCGACGTTGAATTTCGCAACCCGGCGGTGGTAGAAGAGCTGAAATACTGGGCGCGCTGGCTGCTGGAAACCCTGCCGTGCGACGGTTTCCGGCTGGATGCGGCCAAACATATCCCCGCCTGGTTCTTTAAAGAATGGGCTGACCACGTGCGTGACAGCGCACAGCGCGATCTGTTTATCGTCGCCGAATACTGGTCGCACGATTTGGCCGCGTTACAACAGTATATTGACCTGGTCGAGGGCAAAGTGATGCTGTTCGACGTAGCCTTGCACCTGAAGTTTCATCAGGCATCAAAACAGGGGGATGGGTTCGATATGGCGCAGATGTTCACCGATACCCTGACCGCTGCCGATCCAGCCCATTCGGTCACGCTGGTCGCCAACCACGACACCCAACCGCTACAATCGCTGGAAGCGCCGGTCGAACCCTGGTTCAAACCGCTGGCTTACGCCTTGATCCTGTTACGCGAACAAGGGGTGCCCTGCGTGTTCTATCCTGACCTGTACGGTGCCAGCTATAAAGATAAAGGCAGTGACGGCCAGGAGTACCAGATTGATATGCCGGTCATCCCTGAGCTGGAAAAGTTGATTCAGGCGCGACAACGCTTTGCCAACGGCGTGCAAACCGATTATTTTGATGATAAAAACTGCGTGGCCTTCAGCCGCAGCGGTACCGCCGAAGCACCTGGCTGCGTAGTGGTACTCACCAATGGGGCTGAAAGCGGCAAAGCGGTTTCGCTGGGTGCCGAACTGGCACATAAAAACTGGCGCGATCTGCTCGGTAACCGTCAGGATGAGGTCACCACCGACGAACAGGGGAATGCGACTTTCCCGGTTAACGGCGGCAGCGTCAGCGTTTGGGTACTGGCAGAAACCCTGTAGCGGGTGCGCCGTTGCGGCCATGTGTCGCAGCGGCGGCAAACTAAATTTTGCCTTTCGGGTCTAAATTTGGCTAACACCTTAGCAAACCATTCACACCGGAGCCTAAATAGGGTACAAGGCTGCATGAAAATTCCAAAACGACTCCAGCCATTGGTAGATGATGGTTTAATCGACGACGTCATCCGCCGTTTGAAAAGTGGCAAAGAAGCCGACGTCTTTATCGTGCGCTGCGGCGAAGAGATCCGCTGCGCCAAAGTTTACAAAGAAGCAGACAAGCGTAACTTCAAGCAGGCCGTGAATTACCAGGAAGGCCGCAAAGTGCGTAACAGCCGCGATGCCCGTGCCATGAGCAAAGGGTCGAAATTCGGTCGCCAGCAGCAGGAAGAAGCCTGGCAGAATACCGAGGTCGATGCGCTGTATCTGCTCGCCAAAGCGGGCGTACGCGTACCGCAGCCGGATATCTGTCTGGATGGCGTGCTGCTGATGGAACTGATCACCGACGAAGAAGGCCTGGTAGCCCCACGTCTGAGCGATGTCACTCTGACGCCGGAACAGGCGCGGGCCGATCACGCACTGATGATGAACTACGCGGTGCGCATGCTTTGCGCCGGGCTGGTACATGGCGACCTGTCGGAATTCAACGTGCTGATGGACAAAAACGGACCGGTGATTATCGATTTGCCGCAGGTGGTGGATGCCGCCGCCAACAACCACGCCAAAAGCATGTTCGAACGTGATATCAACAACATGTCGCAGTTTTACGGCCAATATGCCCCGGAACTGCTCGACAGCAAGTACGCCAAAGAAATTTGGGCGCTGTATCAGGAAGGTAACCTGACACCGGCCAGTATGTTGACCGGTAAGTTTGTCGAGAGCAACAAACGCGCCGATGTCGGTTCAGTGCTGGAAGAAATCCAGGCGGCCAGCGAAGAGCACCAACGTCAGCTTATGGCTCGCAACGAAGAAGATTAACCTCTACCCGGCCATTTCCTGTATGGCCGGGTGTCTTAATTCCTGAAGGCAACCGAGTACCCGAAACTGAAGGCGGAAGCACTCTCACCCTGTTACTTAATCCGCCTTTTTAAGCAGTGTTGTAGCATGACGCCGCACATCTGCTTGATCAATCAGTGTATTCAAGTCGCTAGAGGCTCACAAATGAGCCCCAAACGTACGGTCATTCTCGTCCATATCCCGCGTGAATGATTAATCACGCTCTCCACTTGTGATCTCGGCAATCTCCTGTGGGAATAAACGGATCTCCGCAGCGCGTCGATGTGCCTGCATACCTTCGGTACGACTTTGACGAATGGCCGGTTCAGCGATAGCGGCAATACCCTGGTCATCAATCCATTGATGAGTACAGACTTTCACATAAGCGCCAACCCACAAGCCACCAGTGTAACGAGCCGCTGCCATAGTCGGTAGCGTATGGTTGGTACCGCAGCATTTGTCCGAGAAAACCACGCTGGCATTTTGGCCAATAAACAGCGAACCATAATTGCGAATTTTATTGGCCGTGGCGTGGGGATCGCGGGTATGGACTTGCAAATGTTCCGTTGCGATGTGATCGGCCCAGGCAATGAGTTGAGCCTCATCACGGCACACCACTATTTCACCCTGTCGACGCCAGGCCTCTCCGGCGGTCGCAGCCGTGGGAAGATTTTCAAGCTGTCGTTCAATTTCCACCAGCGTTTCATTGGCAATTCGGGGACTGGTCGTCGCCATACCTACACGGGTGTGAACATCGTGCTCCGCCTGGGCTAATAGGTCGGCAGCCAAAATCTGTGGGTTGGCGCTATCATCAGCAATCGTATAAATCTCGCTTGGCCCAGCGAGGGCATCGATACCGACTTTACCAAATACCTGCCGCTTGGCCTCGTTGACAAAGGCATTGCCGGGTCCAACTATTTTATCCACCACAGGAATGGATTCGGTTCCCCAGGCCATCGCGGCAATGGCCTGCGCACCGCCCACTTTAAAGATTCTATGAGCACCGGCCAGATGACAAATGGCTATCATCGCGGGATGGGCTCCTGGAGGCAGGCAGGCAATGATGTTGTCACACCCAGCCACCACCGCGGGAACAATTGACATTACCGGGGCAGATAGAATGGGATATCGTCCACCAGGTACGTAGCAACCAATATTTTGGATTGGGATAATGCGGTGCCCCAGATGAACCCCTGGCAGTGTCTCTACATCCAGCTCGCTCATGGTCGCCAGCTGCGCCTCGGCAAAGCGCTTGACCTGGGCTATAGCAAACTCGCTGTCTTTACGAGTTTGTGGGTCAAGCTCTGCCAGTGCTCCGGCAATATCGCTTTCTGACACCTCAAAGCTCACGGGTACGGTTTTATCAAATTTGGCCGAGAAATCGCGTAATGCTGCATCACCAAATTCACGCACTTGCTCAATAATATGATGAACTGTCTCAGTCAGCGATCGGTCTGCCTGCGCATTCTGCCCCTGCGGGCGTTTGATAAACTGCACATCATTAACATTAATCATGCTCATTGTTTATTCCTCCATCTGTCCCAGTTTAATTTGCGCAAGCATAGCCAAATGATCGTATACCACCCATTCGTCAATAATTTTTCCATTAACAATGTGGTAATGGGACATGCCCATGACGAACAAGCGTTCACCCGTAGGTTTACCCAGTTCACCGTAGCCCAAATGATGACCTTCTATGATCCATCGCACCGCTACTTTGGTACCACCTTCCTCACAAGGATTGGAGCATACATGCTGGGGCATCCACGCACCGTCAGGGATCATGCCGACAAGCGCCAGCGTCTGGTGCATCACCGCAGCTTGGCCATACAGCTCTTTCATTAATGGGCCATGCCACTGCACGTTAGTGGCGTAGACATCCTTGATTTTGCCAAACATCCGTCGGTTGTAGATTTCATGCAGCCAACGCAGGCAGAGCTCTTCGGTATCGGTATTGGCAATGGAGATATCGCATTCCATTTCCGGCGGATATTGCCCCACCATGCGACGATTCTCACCAATGTCAGTCACCCGGAAGCCTTTATCAAACTGCTCCTTGGCCATACCGTATGCCACCGCGTCAGTATCCAGGCCGAGCTGTTTCATCATTGACATGTTGTCACTGACCACCCACTCACGATAAATTTTATTCTCGTGGATCATGCAATCCGCCACGGTGCGGGTCACAAAAGTACGGTTAGTAGGTTTGCCAAGGTGGCTATATTGGGTATGTCGACCACTGCCGGTCACCAGATGTGACGTGTAGAAACCATCCACATCGTTGCCATTCCAGATAACCTGAGTCGCCAAACCGCGGCGTTCTGGGAAGGCAATCAGACGTTGCAAGGTATCCTGAACCACCTGCTCGCGGTTATACATGGTACCAAGGGCGTTATATAAAACGCAGTTATGGGTATAATGAGAGTAAATTAAGCCGACGTCTCGCTCATCCCATATTTTATGGGTACATCGCACAATATAATCAACAATATCGGTATAACAATCATCAAAACCTCTTAATGACTGAACTCGCTGGCGTTTCTCGGGCACTAAATCGATAAAGTCGCGGCGTTCCACTTGTAATACAGGCTCGTCACGGATAGTTTTTGCATTACTTTTCTCATTAATTACCGGTGTTTTATTTGTCGTTTCAGTTGAAGACATATAACCTCCTGCGTTGTATAGATGTGCTGCAATAAATATCAGCACGAATTAATTAGAGATGTAAGTTTCCCTCACCAAAAATATGGCGATAACTTCCTTTAATTTCGGGCAACAGCAATACCTGACAATTATTTTATCATCAGAATTTCATTTTAAAGAGGGGAACCCCTCTTGTATAATTAATTAAAAATTTGTGACCAAATGGCGAGCTCATCAATACCAAGATATTCACGAATAATTAAACCATCGCGTAGTTCTAGTTGGCTAATACCGGTTATTGAAATAGGACGCCGTGTAGGAATACCGAATTTACCAAACCCGTCATGATAGGTTAATAATGACCAGCGAAGTGATAACCGGATCGGTTCGTTGTGATCACGACGAACAATAAGATGATGCAATTGGGTTTCGCTATCGGCGAATGAAGCACGATAGCCCGACAAAAATCGGTAATGACTCCAACTTACTG